>JABABJ010000013.1 GCA_014238275.1 Leptospirales bacterium
AATAACTCCCTCTCTGGGAATCTTACTTGTATTTTTTGATTTCTTTCTGGGGGATACCTGTAATCTCGGCTATCTCTGATATAGTATACTCTTTAGCTAGCATAGCCTTAGCAGTTTGCAATCTACCTTCAGCTTTCCCTTCAGCTCTGGCTGCCCTAATACGAGGCTCTACTAATTCCGTTATATCTGCTATAGCTCCCACAGGTTCCTCTTTTTCAAAGTATACAAGTCTAAAGTTAACCATACTTCTAAAAGTGTCAACCATTTTTTTGACTCTCTTCGTAAATTTTTTCTCTTTTTTGATTCTTGCTTTATCCTTATAAAAAATGGATAAAAAAGCACCACTTTCACCTCTTAGCTCTGCTTCTTCTATGTTGATGATTTTTAAATAAATGATCTCATTTTTGATCTCATATTCTCCTTTGGCTGTCTTTTTTAAGCTCGATCCATAATATCTGAAAAAGGATTTTGGAATCTTAGAAACAATCAAGGTAATAGTGGTGTTTTCTTGAGTAGCCTCAGGGTATTTTCGTAGGCAAGCATGGTAGTAGATGAAACAATCCCATAAATCCTTGAGAGAGACATTATCCCTAAAGGATTTATAGCTGATGAGATTGTATTCGAGGAAATAATCAAGTATACCTAGTTTGTTCCAGCTTTCTTTTGGCTCTTTTTTGACGACAAGTAGATCGATTCGTTTGGGTGCAGCGTAGAGCTCGTCTTCAGGTCTCACTTCGCAATTCTTAGCCGTGAAATACCTCAGCCCGAATTGTTTAAATAGTTGGTCAAGGGTGATCTTCATAGAGCTTGGGAATGATTTCCTTCCGTAGAGTAAGTACTAGATACTGTTATATTTTCGTTATTAGTCAAGTACTATTTCTCTTCCCAGAGAGGGGGCCTCGGTGCCCCCTCTCTGGGAAAGGAACTGAGGTCTTATAAAAAAACTTGACATAAAAACTCTAGCAGAGAATGCTTACTATTGTGACTACTTCCTCACCTCATCGTCAACAGCACTCTTCTGCCATTGTATGGGCTTTTTCAGAGCTGAAATATGCTTCTCTGGCTACTGCTATCACCTTACTGTTTGGTTTTATTTCCTATCTTTACATACCTAATCTAAGCTCCTTTCTGTTAGGAGAAGCCAGTCTAAATCAAGGATATAAGCGGACCTATGCTTACCATTCTGCGGGCGCAGATCTTACCTACCACATCGAAAATAACAAGCCACCTAATACCTCTCTTCGTCTTAAAAACGATCTTGAGATTTTATCGCGTCGTTTCCAGCGTGGCAATTTTGATATACTCTCCTTGCCTGGAATCCGTCGGACACAAGTATTCTTAAAGATGGAGACCTATCGAAATCTATTTTCCTACCAAATTATTCCATCCGACTCCAAAGCCGTCTTGCAAATTCGTTCTACTTATCCGAATGCTGTTTCTTCGCTTCATCAATATCTTCGCTATCTTGAAAAAAACTGGCAGATTTGATACTAGACGACGTAGCTTGCTGTTACCTTGCTTTCTTGGCTAGTTCTCCTCAGCTCTAACCGACTCCATACCTGATCTAGTGCTACTGCAAATGGCTCAATGACTTTTTTCGTATGAAGTGGTGTGATAGTAACTCTTAGCCTTTCTTTTCCTTGAGGAACTGTCGGATAAAAGATTGGCTGTATGTAAATTCCGTATTCCTCCAGTAAAATCCTAGAGACCTCTTTGCATATCTCAGGTCCATCTATCATAATAGGAATAATATGGCTTGAATTATTGATATAAGGAATATTGATTCCTGTAAGATATTCTCGGAGCAGATCCGAGTTATTTTTCAGCTTAGTGCGACTTTCGTTGGCTGTCTTGACAATTTGAATGCTCTCCAAAGAAGCAGCTGCTATGGCAGGAACAAGGGATGTCGTAAAAATGAATCCGGGGGAAAAGCATCTCACAAAGTCAATCAAATCTCTGCTAGCAGCTATATATCCTCCAAATTGCCCAAAAGCCTTGGATAAAGTAGCATTAATGATATCTATCTGATCGCTTACTCCTTGTTCTGCGGCGATACCTCTTCCTTCTGGGCCGTAAAGTCCCACAGAATGAACCTCATCC
>JABABJ010000091.1 GCA_014238275.1 Leptospirales bacterium
ACTTGACAAAAGCGGTGCTATTGTACTATCTATGTTGTCCTACAAGAGTCTTTCTCCATAGGGATCGAATTTGCGAAAAGCAAAATTAGGAAGCTATGACCAAGGAAATCAAGGTACCTGAACTGGGAGAAGGGATTGAAACTGTTGATGTCATTTCGATCTTAGTTAAAAAGGGAGATATTCTCCAAGCCCAACAAGCGATTCTGGAAGTAGAGAGCGACAAAGCCTCCCTAGAACTCCCAAGCCCTGTTGCAGGAACGGTAATCGAAATATTGGTCCAGACTGGACAGAAGATTAAAACAGGACAGAATATAGCATTGCTTTCGACATCCTCTTCTGATACTTCTGCCAATCAGGGGAAAGAATCTCCAGCCTCGGAGCCAAAAAAATCCCAGAAGAAATCTCAAAAGAAACCCGAAAAATCCAAAGAAAGCCCAAAACCTTCTTTAGCTCCTACCACTCCTATTACTTCCAATGCTCCTTTGGAACTATCTTCTCCACGGAAGAGTATAGCAGCAGCTCCTTCCGTACGGCGATTGGCTCGAGAGTTGGGAGCTGATATATATCGTATAACTGGTTCTGGCCATCAGGGAAGGATCAGCCAAGAGGATGTTAAATCCTATGTCAAGGAGATGATGCAGCAAGGAATTGACGAGGAAGGAAGAGACCATCCCAAGCTGCCAGAATTTTCCCGTTTTGGCAAAGTGAATCGAGAGAAGATGAGCAGTATTCGTAAAAGAACTTCTGAAAAGATGCAGCTTTCATGGAATCATATTCCTCATGTTACTCAGTTTGAGGAAGCAGATATAACTGCATTGGAGCAATTTCGTCGTAAAAAGAACAAGGAAGCAGAAAAACATGGTATCAAACTTACAATAACAACCATACTTATCAAAATCATGGCTCTTGCACTTCGACGTTTCCCTAAATTCAACTCAAGTATAGACATGAAATACAATGAAATCATCTATAAAGAGTATGTCCATCTTGGAATAGCTGTAGATACTCTTCATGGTCTTTTGGTTCCTGTCCTACGAGATGCAGATAAAAAAGATCTTTTCTCAATAGCTACTGAGCTAGATGATCTTGCGAAAAGATCTCGCAAGAAAAAAATAAAACCGGAGGAACTTCAAGGATCCTGTATGAGCCTTACAAACTTAGGTGGACTAGGAACAACATATTTTACTCCTCTGATCAACTGGCCGGAGGTTTCTGTCTTAGGAATTGGACGAGCTAAAAACCAAGCAATCTTGATGCATGGAAGTTTTCAGCCCCGTTTGATCCTTCCACTTTCTCTTTCGTATGATCACCGTCTCATTGATGGAGCTGATGCCGCTCGGTTTCTGCACTGGATAGCTGAGACGCTTGAATACCCCATGGAACTATGATGGAATAAAAATAACTCTAATTTCATTTTAGAGTAAAAAAATGTTGACTTGCGAAGTCGGTTGAAAAATGAATGGTACTATCAAATAATCTCGCTTGTCGAGAAAATTAGGAGGAGAATATGAAAAGAATCATGATATTAATGCTTGGAACTTTAGTGATGGTACTACTTGTTAGTTGTATATCTTTCGGTAGACCGGTAATGATAAAGAGTGGAGATGGAGCAATTTATGCCGAAAAAAGACAAATTTTGGGTATTGTTCTATCGCCTTTGGTCGTTTCTTGCACTGGTGCGGGAAGAAATATATCTTGTCGAAAAGTCCCTGTTAAGTAGTAAAAATAGTACTTAATAAAAATAAGTAATTTGTGTATGGGATGGATTTTGAAGGTAGCTTTGTATACTTTTAGAATTCATCCCTATGTTTTTCTGTTCATAAGTTGTTTTTCTAAAATTAGTGAATCTATAATAGAAAGGGTAGGAAGTGGCAGATGGTTTCTTCTCGTTAGAAGGGTTGGATAATCTGCTTTAGTTGTTCTATTTTTATCGATGAGTAGAAACTGAACTCCACGATAACAGTCGAAGAAGTAGCGGAACTGCTGGATATCCTTCCAGTCTTTTCTTGAAATTTTAGCAGGGAAGAGTCGATTTGATACCTCCTGTTTCTTAGCTCTAAACCAAAAGACTCCCTTTAGGTCTGTTGCTATGACATTCTCAAACTGATTAGCCGTATAGGAGATGTATAAAAGGTATAGGACAACAAGTAGACAAAAAGTAGCCAAGAAAAGGAGTATCTGTAACTCTATTCGAGTATAGAAAAGAGCACTGCAAATCATTCCGCTCAATCCTGTAAAAAAACCAGCGATACCTATCGTAGCCCTCCCATAAAGCTCATTCGGAAATATATATCTATACTCTTGATTCATTTTTTCCAAGCGTACTTGCTCCGAGAGTTCAGAGTTTGGAGGAACCCCTTTTTTCAAACGATTCGGGATTTTTTTCCAGAACTGTTCCAAGGTCTGAACACATTTCTCTGCCAGACCTCTCCTCGCAAAAGAAGCCAAATCAAAGAGGGCACCATTTTTTCGGATTAAAGATACTACATGTCGTGCCTTCCCTCTATAACTAGATGAAAAGCCAATAATATCTCTATAAGATATAACTTTTTCCCATAAATTACTTTTTGAGAGATAAATTTCCAGACAGTTTTGATCTTTTCTAAGGCGAGCAGATTGATGAAGCTGGCTCTTTTGGAGCCACAAGAGGCGAGAAGAAGAAAAGAATAATATCCCTAAGCTAAGAACTTGTATTGAGAAAGAATCTTCAGCTTGCAAGAGAGAATTTTCAGAAATATAGATAGCTCTGCCCAAAAGCACAAGTCCTGTCAAAAAGACAGCGGCTCCTCCGAGCATAGCAAATATAATAAAGAAGTTGAGGTTGAAACTCTGTTCAAAGACAATGGAGGAGTCTGATGCTTCTTTGAGGCGATAAGACATAACTTTTTGATTGAGTACAAAAACAGCTTAGAGCACAACAAATCAATCATAAATTCCGTGAAATCTTGAGATCATGAAAAAATAAAGAAGATATTCTGTTGTTCAAGGAATCATCTTAATCCATCTGTACCTATAAAAAAATAAAAAAAAGAAAGTAGAAAAAATTTTTCTTGCCTATATAGTGCGACATAATACTGGTGGAGATAAGTTTGGATTATCATCATATGGTATCTTGTACTACGAATGGATCGAGGTCGTCTTCTCCTATTTCTTGTGCTTTCGATGGTATCTTTTAGCTTGGGAGCAGCTGTACTATTCTATTACAAACGGATGCTTCCGCAAGCAGAAGACATTGAAATATTAGGTGCGAGTTATCTACATCACAATGAGGTCATTCAAATTGCAGGTATTTCTACAGGAGAAAGATATTCTCGAACAGAGCTTTCAAGGGTGAAACAACGTCTTCTGAAGCATCCTGCTATAGTTCGTGTAAAGGTTAGGCAGGAGAAAAATGTGATACGATTGATTCTCAAAGACCGTCAATGTGTAGCTTGGGTTGAAAACCAGTCAGAGAAAGAGCTTTATGAAGTAGATCGGGAGGGATTCATCTTGTCCTCAGGGGAATCAAAGCTTCGCTGTCATAAGATACCACTAATTCGTGGTTCATTCATAAGAGAAGAGAATCAGTTTTCTGATCACGAGCTTCGTCATATACTAAAGTCCCTTTTCCAAATACGGCAAAACTATCCTAATCTAAGTGAACGACTTTCTGAGCTCCGTATTAACGGAGATAAGGGCTTAACCATTTTTTTGCGACCAAATCATCTTAGGGTGGAATTGCCTGCTTCGCTGGATTCACTTCAAATTCGTCGCTTTTATACTGCTGTTTCTTATTTTACACGGGAAAAGATTAAGAAAGGCTGGGTCGATTTACGCGGTTCAGAGGCTGTTTTACATACGGAATACTGATGGAACATATATGTGCAATTGATATCGGCTCTAGCTTGTTCCGAGTACTAGTGGGACGACAACCTTCTATTCAAGAAAACTCCATAGAGATCTTGGGTCTTGGTTCTGTCCCTTCAGCAGGAGTAAAAACAGGCTCTATTATTAACATTGAAGATGCTTCGCAGGCAATTTCAGAAGCAATCCATGAGGCTGAAATGATGTCTGGAGTTACAATTGAATCAGCAACTGTTAATGTTAGTGGTAGGCATTTGCAAAGTGAGAATTCAAGAGGGGTGGTTGCTATCAGTTCTCAGGATCGTACAGTTTCCTCAGAAGATGTTCTTCGTGTCATTGAAGGAGCTCAAAATATCAGAATTCCAAGTGAGCAGGAGGTTCTTCATGTTCTTTCTAAAGAATTTAACATAGATGAACAAGATGGAATACGAGATCCTATCGGGATGAAAGGAACTCGTCTGGAAGCGGAAGTTCATATTGTAACTGCAGGGATTACTTCTTTGAGTAATCTCAATAAAGCCGTAAGCTCGTGTGAGATCCAGCTTGACGGAGGTGTGATGAGTTCTCTTGCTTCTGCTGAATCTTTTCTGAGTAGACAGGATAAAGAGCTTGGTGTTCTAGTCATTGATATCGGTGGTGGTGTTACAGATCTGATCTTATATTCTGAGGGTGGAGCATTATTTTCTGCTGTTCTTCCTATTGGAGGAATTCATATTACTCAAGATCTTTCCATAGGGCTTAAAATACCTATGGAAGCTGCTGAATTTGTCAAAAAAAACTATGGCTCTTCTTATGCAGCCAATGTCGATCCAACAGAAAAAATAGAGCTTCCAGGTGTATCTGGGCGTCCTTCTCGTCATGTTCTTCGCCAAAAAGCAGTTGAAATTATAGAGGCACGCTTGAGAGAAATATTTGAAATGACAGTTCGGCTCTTTGCACAGTCTGAGTATAATAAATCACTCTCTGCAGGGATAATGCTTTGCGGAGGATGTGCTTTGCTAGAGGATATTGAAGATTTAGCGGAAGAAGTGATTGGTTTTTGTTCAACAGTACAGTATCCTCGAAACATAAAAGGATTTTCTGATCAGGTAAGCCTTCCTGAGTTTACTACTTCCGTCGGTATTTTGCAATATAACCAGCGTATGAATGCTTTGTCTAATAGGCAGAAATATATATCTGTTCCTAGTATTTTTCAACGCCTTAAGACCTGGTTTGTGGAGAATCTTTAGGGCAATTATGCAAATCAAATATATTTTAATAGAAATTCATAAGAGGATGGAAAAATGTTAGAGCTTAAAGAAGACGAAAAATCACCTGCAGTGATTAAAGTATTAGGTATTGGGGGTGCTGGAAGCAAC
Source organism: Leptospirales bacterium (assembly GCA_014238275.1). Taxonomy (GTDB): domain Bacteria; phylum Spirochaetota; class Leptospiria; order Leptospirales; family Leptonemataceae; genus JABABJ01. The sequence goes on from JABABJ010000091.1 coordinate 5,202, forward strand.
GCGGTCAACCGAATGATATCCGCAGGCTTGGAAGGGGTAGAATTTATTGCAATCAACACAGATGAGCAGGTGTTAACCAAATCTTCTGCTACCTATTGTATCCCTATAGGCCAAAAAATTACCAAGGGAATGGGAGCAGGAGGAGATCCAGAAATGGGTCAAAGAGCTGCTATGGAAGATCAAGATCAACTAGAGCAGGTACTTCGAGGAGCGGATATGGTCTTCATCACAGCTGGTATGGGGGGAGGGACTGGCACAGGAGCAGCTCCAATTGTGGCTGAACTTGCCCGAGGACAGGGAGCACTTACTGTTGGAGTGATTACTCTCCCGTTTAGCATGGAAGGGAAAAGACGTTTACTTTCTGCAAACCAAGGATTAGAAGTTCTTAGAAATAAAGTAGATACTTTGATCATTATCCGAAACGATTCTATCTTCAAGATTATTGATCAGAAAACATCTGTAGATATAGCCTTCCAAATTGTGGATGACATTCTTCTGAATGCAGTTCGAGGAATTTCAGATCTAATCAATACAGCTGGTTTAGTGAATGTAGATTTTGCCGATGTACGTGCTATTATGAGTGAAACGGGGGATGCAGTCATGGGGGCTGGAGAAGGAGTAGGAGAAGATCGAGCCGCTAAGGCTGTCAACCAAGCCATTCATAACGCCCTTTTAGAAGATACTGGGATCGAAGGAGCAACAGCAGTTTTGATCAATGTATGTGGTAGTGAAAAAATCAGTATGACAGAATGGAAAGATGTATCTGAGCTTATTACACGGCATGTCCACTCCGAGGCTAATATTATTATTGGCTTGACTTTAGATCCTTCTCTTGCAGATCGACTCCGTGTTACTGTCATTGCTACAGGATTTCGCAAAGAAGTAAAAAAGATGAGTAATCGTCTGGGAAGTCAACATATTCAACAGAAAGCTTCTGGTGAATATCCTATCTCTCATCCTCTCCCTTCATGGAACATAGATATTTCTGAGCAATTGGTAGGAGATGAGACTAAACCAACTCATCATGACCTAAGTTCTAACTCTAGTTCTCACTCTCCTCTTATGACAAAACAAGGTTTTTCTCAAACACCTTTTTCTCAAGAAGAATACAAGGCATTACAACATTCCAATAAGCTTCATCCATCGAATCGGAAAGAATCTATACAGGAGCCTGATATAAGCGAATTGGATATTCCTGCCTTTTTGAGACGGAAAAAGCCGTAGTGTTTCTGAGCAGTTGTTCCTCCATGTGAGCGAGCCTTTCCCTGCAAGATTTGCATTTTTGTAGTTTCTCACGTATATCTTGGGAGGCTACCCTCCCCAAATCCCAGTTCATTAGCTCAGTATCCATAGGACAGATTGATTCAGAACAGTACATAGCACTTCACCATTGTAGTTGATTATCGATACGAGGGGGATTTATAAGTAGAAGAATTTTTATCCAATTTTTCTTGACAAAGCATTGAATTAAATAGTACTTGACAGACACGGGGCTGCTGTATTATGCACTTGCTTCTATCAAGGGCATTCGATCTTTCGTGATTTCCCAAGCATCTCAGGGCTTAGGCTCCAAATATCCAGTTACTATTATAGGTATTGGAGACGATGGATGTGCCAGCCTTTCAAGTAAGGCTATCAATGCACTAAGTAGATCTCAGGTTCTTGCGGGGGGGGAGAGACAACTTTCGTTTTTCCCTGATTTTGATGGAGAGACAATTGTCTTGAAAGAAGGCCTTTCCAAGAAATTAGATCACCTTCAAGAGCTTTCTTTAGAAAATCAACTATCTATTTTAGCAAGTGGAGACCCTCTTTTTTTTGGAATTGCTCCACTTGTGATTCGGCGTCTTGGGAGAGAAAATGTAGAGATCATCCCTCACTTGAGTGCTCTTCAGCTTGCGTGCTCACGGATTGGACTTTCTTGGAATGATGCCTCATGGATCAGCCTTCATGGACGTTCTCAAGTAGGTTTTTTAACGAAAATTAAAAGGATGAATAAGGTAATTTGCTATACGGATCCAGTCTCTCATCCTGCTTCTATTGCACAATGGATTGAAGATTCAGATGATTCCTCTTGGAGAGGATGGCTGTGTGAAAACCTTCATGGTCCTGGGGAAAAAATCTCTTTTTTTGAGGATATTAGGAAAGTCGCTAAAATAAAAGATTTTTCTGATCTAAACATTTTGGTAATGGAACGAAAAGATAGCTCTTGGAAAGCTCCTCCTATCATACAAAACTTTCACGAGGATATCTATGCAAAAAAGATACCAAAAAAAGGATTGATCACAAAAAAAGAGATCCGCCTTTTATCAATTTGTGAGCTTCAGGTACGGAAAGAAAGCATTGTCTGGGATATAGGTTCAGCATCTGGTTCCATTGCGATAGAGTGTGCCTTGCAAGCTGATCATGGAAGGGTCTATTCTGTTGAAGTGGACTTAGAGTGCATTAAGTTTCTAAAAGAAAATATTTCCCGCTTTTCCGTGGATAATGTCAAAGTGATTGAAGGAATGGCTCCTGATATTCTTTCTCAAATTAAGGAAGATCCAGACTGTGTTTTCATAGGTGGGAGCAAAGGGAGGCTTCATGAGATCATCCAAACTTGCTGGAAAAGACTGCATCCAGGTGGACGACTTGTTGTAAACGCAATTACGATGGAAAATATCAATGAAGTCTATCATATCTTTCGCAAGGTCCTGAACCTTATTCCAGAAGTGCTCCTTGTGCAAATATCACGAGGAGTTCCTTTAGCACACTATCTTCGCTATGAGGCTCAAAACCCAATTCATATCTTTTATGCTCAAAAACCAAGACACTAAAAAAAGTTACGGGAAACTTTATGGAGTAGGTGTCGGCACAGGTGCCTCTGATCTCTTAACTCTTAGAGCGGTGAATATACTTCGTTCTGTAGACACAATCGCAATTCCAAGAAGTTCTCTCTATGCCTCTTCAGTAGCTTGGAGGATTGCATCTCCTGCAGTGGGAAAGGTAGAGGGACAAGAGCATCTCTATCTGGAATTTCCTATGACAAGAGACTCCTCTTTGGTTCGTCCTGCTTGGGAGAAAGCCTTGGGAAAGATCGAAAAGGTTTTATTGCAAAAGAAGAGTCTTGCTTTTATTACAGAAGGAGACCCTTTATTTTTTAGTACTTATATCTATCTTCATCAAGAAGCAAAAAAAAGGTGGCCAGGTATTCATATAGAAATAGTCCCTGGGGTATCTAGCTTTACGGCTGTCGCTTCCGTTGCCTCCCTTCCTATTGCAGATGGACAAGAAAAAGTAGCAGTGATACCAGCTCGCTATGGCTTAGATGATCTTCCTGAAATTTTACGTTCCTTTGATACCATTTTGTTGATGAAAGTATCCAGTGTCATGCCTGAGCTAGTGCAAATACTAGAAAAAGAAGGGTTGCTAGATTGCTCGGTCTACGTGAGTCGAGCTACAATGCCCTACCAAAAAATTGAATATAACCTCAAGAACATTCAAAATGACTCTTGCGACTACTTTAGCATGGTAGTCGTCCGGAAAACAGAACGAAGTGGTGTCCTCATGGGTGCCACATCACAAGACAAAACCGCAAAACCGAACTAAGGTTCCAAAAACCCTAATCAGCTTCAGTTTCAGTCTCAGCTTCAGCTTCAGTGACACTGAGATTCAATTCAAGAAGATGAACATTTCCATCCTTCGTACCAACAACTAATACGGATGAAGTAGCACTCGCTCCTGGGAAACCATTTGCAACTCCTAGATAGTACCTCCCAAAATCATCTCCAACTGCCAAAGAAGGAGCATTGGGAGTAGTGGAGTCAATAGTGACCATTTTCTGTACGGTAGCCGTATCACTCTTTTCAATATAAAGTAGGTTCACACTTCCCGTTCCTTGTGGATTTGTAGGAGGACTAAAGGCAATTACAGCAGTCTCAGTTCCATCTTCAAGTTGAACGTCCCCTAAATAGACAAGTGGGAAACCATCCGTAGCATTATCATGTGATGCAATACCGGAAACAGTCTGTGTCGATCCTGCAATAGTGGTACTATCGTCAATAAAGACAGTGTTATCGCGGATTGCACCAAGGTTCTCGTTAAACCAAACTAAGGAAATGTCATTTTCGGAACTAACAGCAGCAACACCTCTAGTATCACTATTAGTACCAAAATTTCCCAAGTGAGCCGTGGAGATTCCAAATCGTCTTTGCATGCTACGTTGTCTCAGCCAGACTGGTGATGATGTAGTTTGGCTTCTTGGATCGTCTATCTGTACTGATCCCTGGTTAATAGAGGAGGTCGGCTCTCCTACGGCGAGTAGTGATATCCTGGTTCCGTTAGCTACAAGTACATCTTCTAGGGTAGCCAGTGAGCCTCCAAGAAAAGTAAAATTTTGGAATCCATAACGTATATGGCCTTCTCCTGGCCGAGCAGGTACCAGAGGATCTGGGAAATTTGCAATTGTAGTATCAGCATTCACATCAAGCCCATAAAGGGCACCACCACTAGTAGGATTGCTTGCAGCAGGATCACCAAGAACAAGAGGAGCACCTACGATTAGATATGCATCTCCGGGAGCACTTTCATCTCGATCTCCAAAAGCAGCAATAGAAGAGCCAAAGCCTCCGTTGTTATTGTTGTCTGGAGTTCCTTGATAACGTTCGCCTATCTTCTTTCCTTCATTGTCAAAGGAAAGAAAGCTAATTCCCTCTGTCGTTCCTCCAGGAATCCCCTGGACAGCTATGTAGTCTGAGTTTGTTCCTAATTGCCCTAAATATGCCCAAGATCTGACAATACCAGCATTTGTATTATTAATTGTAAAAGTGGTAGATTTGCGAATCAAACCATTGTTATTTTCTGTGTTATTAGGATTTCTACGTCTACTAAAATCACACTGACAAATAAATATAAGCAAGCAAGATACAAGCACCATTTGACCCAAATATGGGAATTTACCTTTTTTCATTATCTTTATGCTCCTCTCCTTTTGAAGTATTGTCCGAAGTATTGTCCGAAATATTATCCATAGAAGATCACTGTAATAAAAAAGCAACAAAAAAAGTATATTTGCAAAGTCAATCTGTGCTAAATCAATTTCAGATTAGGACAAGAGCTGATGATTTCTCTTTCCCATATAATCCAAAGAAAATACTAGTAATAATCCTAATAAGAAAAATGCCAGACCTATCCCTACGCTGCTTAGTTCTATTTTTTCTTGAGGAAGAAATTGGAGTGGCCATATTAGATGAATGCTTCCTATCATCATTCCTGTCAAAGAAGCCATTGTAAAAGAAGAAAAGTGGCTTAAAAGAAAACGAAGTATATGAACGAAGCTCAAAAGACCAAGAAGCACTCCACTAAAGAAAACAAGAAGGACAAGAATATCTAGCTCACGTGCGGATTGAAGAATTTTCTCATAGAGTCCTAGAAGAAGAAGAATATAAGATCCAGATATTCCGGGAAGTATCATTGCAGAAATTGCAATTGCTCCCCCTCCAAACAGAAAAAATAGATTGATCTCATCTCCATTATTTTGCAGAGATTCTGAAGAATTGCCGGTAAGGAAAACAAAAACAATCGCAAACGAGATGAGAAGAATCCATTCCATTGGTCGATTGAGGAATTTTTTAAATAAAATGAGAAGTGAACATGAGATCAGGCCAAAAAGAAAGGAATGGAATGGATAGGGATGAAATTCTAACAGGAAAGGTATCAAACGTATCATCAGGAGAAGTGCGCTAAGAATTCCTCCTGCTAAAGGAAGAAGAAATCTCCAGTCAATTTCAAGTAATTCCTGCATACATAACTTTCGTTTTTCTTTTAGAGGGAAGCAAACGGTAAGCCGTATAAAAGCCAAAAGGTGTCGTAATTTGAGGTTGGAAATCGAATGGATGAGCCTTTGATAGATTCCTGTGATGAGGGCGATTGTTCCTCCAGAAACGCCTGGAATAATGTCAGCACTCCCCATCGCAGCTCCCTTTGCAAAAAAAACGAATGCTTCCTTCTTTGGATTTTTGCGTTTTTTCTTATCTGTCATAATGATTGTTCGCGAACGATTAATTCTTTGGGCGAAGAAGGATTAGCTCATCTTTTTCTTCTAGTGTATTTTTTCTAAATTTTGGAAGAAGTCTAGCACGGCTGATATAAGCCCCTACCTCTTTAACCTCTAAAACAGGCTTGGAAGAAAGATCGGGAGGAAGAGGACGCAAAGACTTCATCCTACTTTTTAGGTTTATCCCATCATAAGCTCCTAAGTTAAAGAAAATATCGTCACCTCTAACTCGAATGACCATCCCCTTGACAGGAAGGAGTTTGAAAAGACGACTCTTCAACTGGATACCAAGTTTTGCAAGTGAGTTTTGACCTTTTGCAGAAAGACTAAAGGAAGCTATTTTAGTGCCAGTTCCTCCTTTAATCAGAGAAAGATTAAGCTGAATCAAACCATTTGATTTTGTATCATAGCTACCATGAATCAGGTAGTTTGGATAAGGAAGAGTAAGCCGTTCAGTATATTGAGCAGCCCCTTTGAAAGGCTTGGTAAGCTCTTCGATTGTACGGATATATTCTGGTTTATAGTAAACTGCAAAGGGCTTTCTCTCCTTTCCTGTCTGGGATGAAGAACGAATTTTATCTAAGATTTTTGCACGGTCAGAGTTTTTGATTGAAACGATACCTCCAGATTGCTGAAGGGAATCATTCAATCTGCGAGAAATCTGAAGGGAAGAATATGGATACTCAGAAAATGGTCTGTTTGCCTTTAGATCTAGGAGTAAAACTGTAGTTGAACTCCTTAGGAAAGAAGGCTTCTCTAGGCTTCTGATTGAGTTGAAAAGTTTTTCTCTATACGCTATATTTTGCGTGCTTCGATAGACAGCCTTTTCTAGTTGATAATGGGACTTGAGAGTTTTATGTCCCTGTGATTTTTTCATCTTTTCCAAAATATACAAAACACTTTCTTGATCATTATGTTCCTTTGCGTTTTGAAGCTCAAACTGCATAGCTTTTTGATGAACAGGGTTTAGCTGTAGGCATCTTTGAAGATAGGTCTTCGCAAAATCTTGCCTTAGTTTTTTTTGGAAGAAAGTAGCCTGTGAAAAACGATGTTCTGCTAGCTCTTTTCGCAAAAGCTGATATCCATAATAGCTTTTGGGGAGGCCAAGAACTGCATTTTCTAGCCCATTTCGTATGAATGGGTTCTTTGGAGCTAAGCGAAGTGCATACTGGGCATCTTTGATTCCTTTTTGGAACTTTTCTGGGAGAGAGTCCATTGACTTCAGTCTCAGCAAAGAACGAAGATAATATAATTCAGCATTGTTTGGCTTTTGGCGGATCAATATATTGATCTTTTCTTCTGTAATAGAAGGTTGATCCAGATGAAAACTGAGATGAAGCATTTTTTTGATTGTTTCTTCATCGTGAGGTGCTAGGTCATTTGCTATTCTATAGGATTCGTAGGCATCTTTCAAAAGTTCATTTTGTCCCCTCTGATCTGTAAAATATGAAAAAAGAGTAAGACTCAACTCGCCTCGTGCTTTATAAATTCCCGTATTCCTTGAATCAAGCTGAAGGGCTTTTCTCAAGTAAGTCTTTGCCTGAGGAAATTGTTTTCGCTGAATAAAACTTCGAGCAATACCAACTAAAGAAGAAACATGATTTGGTTGAAGTAGGACAACTTTCTTGAAATAGTGATGAGCAATTTCAGGTAAAGATTTCTTAATATGCCATAAACCTAAAGTATAGTTATTTTCAATATTTCCAGGTTCTTTGGAACGCACTTTTTTAAGGAGAAGGTAGGCCTTCTTCATTTGGTCCTTTTTGATATATATAGTCGCAAGTCCTGTATAAGCAGAAGGACTATTTGGATTATACTTGAGTACTTGACGATAGTAATCAGAGGCCTTAGGAAGATCTCCGAATAGAAGACTTATCTTTGCTGCTCCTAAATAAGATGGTGTGTGAGCTGGATTTTGCTCTAGGGCATTATGATACATATCCAATGCCTTTTGATATTCTCCCATTTCATAGGATTTCTGGGCTACTTGATAGTAATAGGCTGCCTCACGTTTTTTTTGAGCAAAAAGAGAGTTTTTTATATTGTAGGAAAAGGAAGGGAAGAAAAGGAGTATGAACAACAAAAGCCAACTAGCTGGTGTTGCCAGCTTTCGATTTAGTGGAAATACACTTTTGCAAAAATACATCTCAATCAACTCTAGCACATCTTATAAGATAAAGAAACCTCCTTCTGCAATCCCATGAGTTCCTGCATATTTTGCATTTAATCGGAGGTCTATATATCTTCCTTGAAAGTGTTTTTGATTGAGTATGGTTTTGTAAGTTAGGATATAGCGCTCATCTTTTTGGGAACGAATGAGTTCATAAAGATCCCGTAACTGAATCTCATCAAATGCTTGTATATATTTTCCTCCTGTCGCCTCAGCTAGCTCTCTCAATATCTCTTTGCTTGCTTGAGTATTTACTTGAATATCTTCCTGTTCTGTTGTGATGTTGATTTCTTGCTGCACACCTAGTGGCTGAAATTTTTCTTTTCCTAGAGGAGACTTTCCAGAGCTTTCGTAGGATATCACATAAATTGGGATTTGATGAGCCTTTGCAAACTGTTGAATTCGACTACTACTGTACTGAGAAAATAAATTTTTATTATACCTTCCAGAGACTGTTAAAATGACTGCTCTGGGACCAATCTCAGAAGAAAGACGACTAATGGCCTCATATAATCCTTTCGATAAATTGGGTTCTTCTTTCGTTTCTCCTTCACCCATCTTACGAACGAATTGCCTGACTGCCGTTCCTTTATAAACCATTCTTGCGTCTCTCCCTGCTCGTATCAAATACATCAAGTCTGTTATTTTAAGTGAGTCCGTAAGCCACTGAAAAAGAGTGGAATTGTTTGCATCAAAATTCTGGCGATAAAAAGGAGAATTTTCCTTAACAATAGCAACTTTTACGCTCTTATTAAAGAGTTTCATGTTTTTTGTATTTAACCCGCTTACAGGCACATCGTTTTCGTATAAGATCATGCTCTTTTTGCCAAGCCCAGTGAGAGTATTACCAAACTGATCAGAAAGTGAAACAAAGACTGCAATTTGAGGGAAAGAACGGGTATCAATCCTTTGGATCTTACATTTGAGATTAGTGATCTTAAGATGTAGGGGAACAAGTAGTGTTAGACTATCATTTCCATAATCGGCAACATAAATTACACCTGTTTTAGACATTCTTGCGGAAAAGGGTCTTTTGAAATTCCATCCTTCCTTAGAAGAGAAGCCATCTCCTGTATTCAGAGGTGCCCATCTGTTTTCTCTAGGATGATAAAAAACAATACCTTTTTTTTCATCAGTTATTAAAAGTCTTTTTTTTGTAAAATCAAGCCCCCTTGGTTTACTAAGATATTCTGAATCTAGGGTTCCAAGCAAATTTCCATTCAGATCGAATTTAAAAATTCTTCCTCCATCCTTGTCGGCAAGATATAATATCTCGGCTCTACGATTGATAGCAAGACCAGCAGGGTACAAAAGAGGAGACGTCTTGGACTGAGTTCCTGTTTCAAGCATAAATACGCCATCTAAGCTAAATTTCTGCACTCGGCGGTTTCCTGAATCTGAAACAAAAACAGAGTCCTTGTAAATTGCAATACCAGAAGGCCCATGAAACTGTCCTGGCTGAGCCCCTCTACCCCCAAAACGAAAGAGCTCCCTTCCTTTAGGAGAAAAAACACGAATCAAATCTTTCTGGTAGTCACAAACATAAAGCCTTCTCGTTTTTGGCTCCACTGTAATACCCATTGGCGCACCTAGGCGATTGAAGATAGAAGATCGCAGCTCTTGCAATGGCTTGATGGAAGGCGAAAGTTTAATGATATTTGAAGATTTGTAAGAAGCAAGGTAAATCCTACCCTGCTTATCCAAGTGAATATCAGTTGGTTTTTGAAAGTTATAATTTAGCCATTTGTCGGATTGATAGGAGTGGAGGTGTACATACTGGGACGAAGGAGACAATCGATTCAAAGCAAGTCGGAGGAGACGAATTCTCTCATTGACTAGAAGGAATTTGTTGCGAGAGCTTTGATTCAGAAATTCCCACTGCCCCAATGCCTTGCTCCATTCTCCAGAGTAATAGTAGGAGTCGCCCAAATAGCGACGAGCCAAGTGGAAATGGGGTTGAATGTTCAGAGCTTTATAAAAAAACTCACGAGATGCATCGTATTGCCCCCTATTATAGAATGTGAGAGCCTTTTGGAACCATGCTCCTGCTTTTCTTTCCTTCAGTCTAAGGTTAGGGAGAGACTGCCCCTTGACCACGGCTGGAACACCAATAAAAAGCAACAAGATACTGCACACTTGTAAAAAGCTAAAAAAAATTCTTCTATAACGTATCATAATACGTCCAACGTGACATAATCTTATTACTTTGCAAGAAGAATTTTTAAGAGAACTCTTTTTTTTAGAAAGATGCTCTGAAAGTAGTTAGTAGCTTATGTTTACGTTATACTTACAGAATATCCTACTATAGATTGTGTTTTTTTCTTAACCAATCAAGAAGCCCCTTGCCACTTCGTTCTGCGATTTCTTGGACTTCTTGAAATGATGCTTTTCCTCCATAATAGGGGTCTGGAACATCGGGCGGTTTTTGGTTCTTATCAACGAGAGGATCAAATTGACGGAAAAGGAGAATCTTCTCTTTCTCCTCATTTGACTCAGCCAATGCCTTCAAATTATAATGGTTCATTTGGTCCATTGCAAGGATATAGTCAAATTGATCGAAGTCTTTCCGATGAAATTGTCGTGCTTTTGAATCTAAATATATCTTTCTATTGCGAGCAATTTGTATAGTAAGAGGATGAGGAGTGTCTCCTATATGTTCTCTTGAAGTACCACAGGAATCAATAAGAAATGCGTGGCTTAGAGATAGCTCTCTTACTGCGTGTAGGAAGGCTCCTTCCGCAGCAGGAGAACGACAAATATTGCCATGGCATACAAAAAGAACTCCGAATCTTTTTCCTTGCATCAAATGCACAGAAAAATATGATTCCGTAATGGAGCAAGCAAGTTTTCTGTATTCTTTATCAAATCCATAGACATATAAAAAATAATAATGAGGGATGACCGCACCTTTGAGGATACGCAACAATAGGGGGGAACCCTATTGTTGCGTACATTTGCAGGGCTAAGGGGGGCACTGTGCCCGAGGTGTTGGCTGACTACAAAGCAAGGCTCCTTGTTGGCTACTATCCGTCTCGTTGATAAGAACCAAAAACCGCCCGATGTTCCAGACCCCTATTAT
>JABABJ010000012.1 GCA_014238275.1 Leptospirales bacterium
CCCCCCCTACACCCGCAGACAGGAGGTCTGCGAGTGTAGGGCGCGGGGAGAGTCCAGAGAGGGGGCCGCGGTGCCCCCTCTCTGGAAAATATGAAAAAACAAATTTTTTCTTGACGTGAATACCTCCTTAGAAAAAAGGGTAGTTATGCACATGGAGGAGGTCAATCTATGAAGAAAGTCAAATCTGTAAAAAAGACAGCAACGTCAAAAGTAACACCAAAAGTAACACCAAAAGCAACGCCAAAAAAAGCGTCAATCAAGAAATCACGCCTTTCGGTTGAGACGGAAAATATACTCCCTATCATCAAGAAATGGCTCTATTCACAGAAGGAGATATTCCTGAGAGAACTGGTTTCCAATGCTTTCGATGCTATAATCAAGCTCAAAAAAACTGCCTTAATCGAGGATGTGAGGGATAGCGATGATTCTGATTATGCGATAGATATACGAATTGAGAGGAGCACAAACCAGCTTATTATAGAAGATAACGGTATAGGAATGGACTCGAAAGAGATAGAAAAGTATATTGCTAACATTGCTTTTTCTGGAGCGAAGGACTTTATGAAGCAATATGAGCAGTCTGAGGGCTCTCGCAAGGACGGTATTATTGGACACTTTGGTCTTGGGTTTTATTCATCCTTCATGGTAGCAGATAAGGTTTGTGTAGATAGCTTAAGTTGGCAAAAAACAGCTAAACCTACTCAATGGGAAAGCGATGGAGGTGTTGAGTATGAGATTTCTTCTGGGAAGCGAAAGAAGCGAGGGACTACTATTACTCTCACACTCAATGAGGAAAACCGTGAGTTTCTGGATAAGGCTCGGATCAATGATCTTGTGCGTCAATTTCTCGATTTTCTTCCAATGCCAATTCGAGTGGATGGAGCTGAGGTAAATCGACAAAATGCTCTTTGGACTCAAGCCCCTTCGTCTCTCAAGAAAAAGGATTATGAGGAGTTTTATAAGTATCTTTATCCCTATCAAGGGGAGCCTCTTTTTTACGTTCATTTGAATGTAGATTATCCATTCCCTTTGCAGGGAATACTTTTCTTCCCGCGACTTGGACACGAGATGGATTTGAATCGGAGCAATGTAAAAATCTACTGTAAACAGGTTTTTGTAAGCGATGAGGCTCAGGATTTGATTCCTAAATATCTGACAGTGCTACAAGGTGTCATTGATATGCCTGATCTTCCGCTGAATGTTTCTCGTTCTTATCTCCAAAATGAACCTCAAGTTCGTAAAATTGCTACTCATGTTGTCAAGAAGGTAGCAGATAGGCTCAACGAAGAGTTTCAGAAAAACCCTAAGGACTATGAGCGTATCTGGCAGGATATTGCCCCCTTTGTCAAATATGCGATGATGAACGACGAGCAATTCTATGAGAAGGCTTCTTCCTCTTTGATATTTCGGATGGCGGATACATCCGAGCAGGCAGAAGCCTCCTTTACGACATTGGATGATTATGAAATTAAGCATAAGGGGAAGATCGAAAAGAAGGTGTACTATGCGAATGATCTGAAAAGTCAGTCGGGACAGATCGAGATGCTGAAGAAGCAGGGAATTGATACCTTGATCTTGGACGCAGTAATTGACAGTCACTTTGCTCAGTTTCTTGAGATGAAACGAGAAGGGACAACTTTCGTTCGAGTGGATTCAGAAATTAGCGATCATATTTTGGATAAAAAAGCGAATCTTTCTCTTGCTGGTGCAGATGGGAAAGATGCCGAGCAGAATCTCAAAGAGCTTTTCCAAAAAAGTATACCTAATGATAAAATTACCTATCGTGTCGAGTCACTCTTGGATGAGACTATCCCTGCAATGGTTCTTCTTCCAGAGCAGATGAGGCGTCTTCAGGAAATGTCCCTTCTAAATAAAGGAGCCACTGCCTTTGAGTTTCCTATTGAGCATACCCTTGTCATCAATTCAAAAAATCCCCTTATCCAATCGCTTGCAAAACCTGGTATTTCTCTTGAAAACGGGAAATCAGATAAAAGGATAATTGCTGCTGTCCAAATCTATTATCTTGCCCGTATTGCCCAAGGAGGAGCACAGCGTTCCGACATTGAGGCTCTTCTGCAGTCCAGCTTTCGTGTGCTTGGCTATCTCTTTTGAGTATGATCTGACACTTCCGATAAGATATATTATGTCACATTAATATATAATCTTCATAATACCAAATCTTTTATACTACTTTTCTCGATAAGCAATGAATCCTTCCTGAGAAGGCTTTGTCAACCATTGACATATAATAAAATCACCGGGGCGGTCTGCAACTTTCATTTCCCCAATCAATTTCCCGTTTTTATTGATAACCTTTAGGATTTGTCCATTCCTCAGAAGCCTCCCCCCTTTTTGGCCCCAAACAACAGCTAGCCTTGGATCTTTTGTTTCTTGAGAGATATTCATGATCTGGCCTGCAAAATGAATCGACTGTCTCGACACGACTCTTCCCGATGGGATGGGTTCAAGAGAGCTTAGAGATAGCCAATCTGTATAGCGTGTCCGACGATTTTGTAGAGGGACGAGAACCTCTCTCCTGCGAAAGCCAGATGCACTAGAAAAAGCGAAAAGAAGGTGATCACAATCCCACCTCTCTAAAGCTACAAGATAGTCTTCCCAATGCTTTTTGCCAGAAAGTGTACATCGTTCGGCATGGAGCTCAAGGCTATTAGACCCTGTTTTTCTGCTAAATCCTTCATAAGTTCTCACTCGAATTGCTCCCGAACTGTTCTGACCTACAATCTGTAGAGTAAAATAGCTTCTTCGAGTCTTTCCTATATTTTTCCCTCGTTCAAGAAGTAGCTCTCCTGTCTGATTTTTTGTGAAAAAACGCGGTTTTAGGTCAAAGCGATATCTTCCTTCTAATAAAAAAGGGCTAGAAGAAGCAAGCTTACGGAAAGGTGGACCTTTTGCCGTACAGTAAAAAGAAAAAATGAGTGGGCAAAAAGTAATAGCAAAAAAGCCTTTTCTACGAAGAAAGGAATAGACAAGAGTCATAACCCATCAATTCTGGTGCATAGAGTGGGTAAAGGAAAATTTAATTCATGAGCGAAGACACACTCCCTAAGAAAAAATACGAAAGAGCTCTTGTTCTATCTGGCGGAGGGTTCCGAGGCTCCTATCAGGTGGGAGTTTTACGATACCTCAATGAAATGGGATGGAAGCCAGATCTGATCTGTGGGACTTCTGCTGGGGCACTCAATGCCGTTGGAATTGGCTGTGGTTATAGTCCAGATGATCTGAAAACTGTATGGTTGGAGCAGAGCATAGGAAGCTATAAGTTATCTTGGCGGGCACAGCTGAAACATTTCTTGTTTCGTAAAGGTTTTGTTCCTTTTTTTGATGTGAGTATTTTTCAAAAACGGGTTGCAAAATTACTAGATATAAAGGTTTTACGTTCAAGCGAAATAGAGATCATTATCACTGCAGTCAATGTTTTGACTTCAGAGCTGAAATTCTTTAGCCACAAGGTGATTGAGCTAGAACACCTTATGGCTTCCTGTAGTATACCAATACTTTTCCCTTGGCAGTATATAGATGGAGAACCCTATTGGGATGGAAGTGTCCTAATGAATACTCCCCTTCTTCCAGCTTTAGAACGAAAAGCAAAAGAAATCATTGTTGTCCCTTTGATCCCAGGTGCTGGTGAGACTGCAAAACCCCTTCCGACTAGCCGTAAAGAAGCTGTTAGCAGATTGTTTGAACAGGTACTGGAAGGAGGCTCTTATTCTATTTTTCTTGCTCATCTCAACTGGGATGATAAGATTCGTGCTAGAAGAAACTTTTGGCAAAATATCTTGGAACCTCGTTTAGGTCATCAACGCTGTAAAATAGAGATAGTGACTCCTACGGATAGGTCCATAACTATACGTACTGGTTTGAAAGCCTCTAAAGAACAAATTCATTCGATGATTATTCAGGGTTATCGAGATGCAAAGATTCAACTCAAGGAATTTTTCGATGCCTCTAAGAAACCTAGCAGATTAAAAATCAGCAATCTTTTACAAGAAAAATCTTCGTAAAAAAGCTCAAGATAGATGCTTCTGTGCAAAGTCTTGCATGTATTCAGCAAGACTTTCACATCCCTGCTCACTCATCGCATTGTAGATAGAGGCACGGATGCCCCCAACACTTCTATGTCCTTTCAAACCACTCATTTCCCTTTCATCTGCTCCTTCAAGGAAGGTCTTGTTGAGAGCATCCGAAGAGGTATTCCAAGTGATATTCATTAAGGAACGGGATTCTATATCTGCATGAGGACGATAAAATCCAGATGAAGCATCAATGACTTTATAAATCATTTCCGCCTTTCTTCTATTGAGTTTAGAAACTTCTTCTAAACCTCCTAAGGATCGAATCCACTCAAGAATTAACCCAAAAACATAAATTTGGAATGTAGGAGGAGTATTATACATACTTTGACTTTTTGCAAAAGTGCTGTAACAAAACATCGACGGAGTGGACTCTTTTTCATATTGATAGTACTCTTGATCAATGATTACAATGGTTAGACCAGAAGGACCTGCATTCTTTTGCGTGCCTGCATAAGCAATTCCTATAGAATCCCAAGAGATAGGTTTGGATAAAAAATCAGAAGACATATCAACTATCGTTTTTGCAGATTGTGCTTTTGGAATTTCTTTGTACTGAGTCCCATAGATTGTATTGTTTGAAGTAATATGGAGATAATCATAATCACTTTCTAAATCAATGGTAGATGGTATACACTGAAAATTTTGTTCTTCTGAGCTTCCCGCAATATAAACATTATCGTGCTGGATTTCTGCCTGAGCTATCGCTTTCTGTGACCATATTCCTGTATTTACATAAGCAGGCTTTCGTTTGATAGCAAAGTGCATCGGGATCAAAGCAAACTGGGCGGAGGCTCCTCCTGTCATATAAAGAATGTCAAATCGATCTGGAATGGAAGCGATTTCACGGAAGCTTTGAATCGATTGTTGATAAATGTCTTCAAAAATAGCTCCTCGATGGGACATTTCTATAATCGACATCCCAGTGCCTTGATAGCTCAAAAGGTCTTTTTGAATAATCTCTAATACGGGAGTAGGAAGTGTGGAAGGTCCTGCTGAAAAGTTATAAATACGTTTTGTCCCTATCATTTCTTGCTGTCATTCTTTCCTACTGGTTTGATGCTTAGTCTTTGATTCTCTTTACTTTGCCCGATGAATTCCTCTGGGAGCGATTCAATATGAAGAGTTTGAGTTGGGAACGCAAAATTTATTTCAATCTCTTCAGCAAGACGGTAAATGGAAAGATAAATCTCCTGTCTTTCTCGAAGCTCTTTTCCCCAGCTTGATACTTCAAGAAAAAAATATGCCATTAAGTTGAGTCCATGAGCTCCATAATCCTTGAAAACCACATGATAATAATCTTTTCGGGTATTTGGATGAGATTTGATAATGTTCTTAATTCCTTCCAAGAAAGCTGTTATTTTCTGCGAAGGAGTTCCATAAGTGACACTCAAATGAGCAACAGAACGACGATATTTCCGAGCACCAAAATTATCTATTTGAGAACTTGCAGTTTTTGAATTTGGTACGGAAATAAGAGAATTATAAAAAGTACGAATCCTTGTAGAACGAAAACCAATATCTTCCACGATTCCTTCTGAATCTCCTATCTTGATCCAATCCCCAATTTGAAAAGGGCGGTCAAAAATAATCATTAAAGAACCAAAGAAATTTGCTACTGTATCCCTTGCTGCCAAAGCAAAGGCAAGTCCTCCCAAACCAAGACCTGCTATAAGAGAAGCTACATTGATTCCAAGATTTTGTATCATTGTTAGGAATCCTGCTGTCAGAATGAAAATTTTCAGAGCTTTTGTAATTAATGGAGCAAGCTGGTCGTCCAACTTTGATTCTGTCGTAAAGGTGATTTTTTTGAGATAGATGGATAAAAAGTTAACCATGCTATAGAATAGATATATTAAACAGCTACTAAAAATAATCTGTAGGAATGCAGTAGTAATTACCAAAACAATTCCTTTGAATTGAAGAGTAAAAAGACATAGAAACCAAAAGGAGCAAGCTGCAAGAAAACTAAGTGGTTTCTGAATCGCTGTAAGAAGGCTGTAAAAATTCTTTTTTTCTGTTCTTCTTTGAAGTTGTAAAAAAGTTGCAATGGAAAAGCTAAGTATCATTCGAATGATTAGACCTATAAGAATAGAAAGGAATATCCCTATCCATTGCCACCATTGTAGACTGAGAAAGCTCTTCTGAAGCCACCGAGGGATCTTATCTTCCAGCCAATAAGAAGAGTAGCCTGCACCTCCCCCGCTCTCGGAAAGGTAAGGAAGCTCTTTGACACTTTGATAGTATTGATGAGAGTTTTTGACTGTGTCGGAAGAAAAAAGATATTCCCCTTTTCTATTTCCTTTCTCAATACGTTGGATGATAATTTCTGTTCCTTCTAGTTCCCAAAAAGTAAGATCGTTTGTATCTGGAATTTTTGAAGGCTCAAAGACTGCAATTCTATCAATAATCTCTTTCAGAAAAACTGCTGCTTCTTTTCCTTGCCTATCTGATAACACACCTACTAAACCGCTTAGATCTAAGGTCTGAACTGCTTTGAGAATATTTTTTTTTAGAATAGGATCATTTTGGAGAACTCCTTCCCTATAACTATTCATGGAATTCATAAAGGAGATATAGGTCTTTTGAGGGCTTTCTGTATTGATAGAAACAAAATAGGATGGTCTATGTGGAATAGAGAAAAGATTTTTTTCTTCTGATATACTAAAGAAAAAAATAGAGATGAAAAAAAGCTTCTTGATATTTATTGAGGAAAGCATTTATTGAGATATATTGTTTTCGAGATCTTCCAAAGGAGGGAGCTCATCGGTATCTTGTTTGCGTTTTTCTTTAGAGTCAAGCTTTTTCACAGCTTCCCCAAATTTGTGGTAGGGATCGTCTGTTTTTTCATCATGAGATTCTCCTATTAACTTTTTTGGCAAAGATTCGTTTTCGCCAAGATGCTTTGCAAGGCACTTAAAACGTATTTGCATCTCTTGGTTCATTCCGGGTATTTTGACTGAACTTTGTGCTAGTATCGTTTTTAAACGTTCAGCACGAAAGTGCCAGTCGCTATTGATTGGATACAAAAGTATGCTACTTTCCCAGATACTCTGCTTAGTTTGAACAGAGATGACTTGGAATTGGTGTTGTTTGATTAAGTCGGCAAAAAAAGTCAGATCTATATTCCCAAGATTTTTTTTAATATCCTGAATCGTTGGAACAAGTTGATGCTCGAAATAAAAAAGATCCAAATTGTCAAAGATCAAATTTACAAGAGAAAGGTTACGCACTTTATCCAGAGTTTCGCTTTGTAGTTTCCCTTGCTCCTTTTTTAATTTTTGTTTTTTCTTGTTGTTTTGATGCAAAAAGAGATTTTGTTCTTTTAGTATTTTTCTTTTCGCAACATCGTAAGAAAGGTTAGTAAACCAGTTGAGCTTTAATAGAAGAAAAAGTTTATAATACCAAGGCATATACTTGATGTAGGCTTTTTGTAGAGCAGAGCCGTAATATTGAATAAAATCAGGATCTTCAAATAAAGCCTTATATCTCTTTTCATGTCTTTCTAATAATTTGCGGAACGTAAGAATCTCCCAAGTAGCATCTTCAGGTTCCACTGCAATTTTAGATATAATCGAAAAAATCATTTCCTGATTTGCCTTGCAAAAGAGATATTTCTTATCATTTGGGAATTCCCATATTGAGTAAACTAGATCTTGGTCATTAATAAGTAGCTCCCATGTATCTGTATGAATCTTTTCTTGCTCTTGTTCGTTTATCGTAAAACATAGCTCTCTCCAAGGCAAGGAATATCTCGTGGGAATTCGGTTTTTTAGCTCCTCGTATTTTTTGATGTTTGCTTTATGTGCATTCTCGCGGTATATTGCATCTGCCTTGTTCGCCAAAGCAAGAATGATTCCTATGCAAAAGACACCAGGGTAGTAAGATGACTTCAAGCTGTCATCTCCCTCTATTGAGTTTTTTATGGCCTCAGCTTTTCGTGAGAGAAAACTGCAGGTTTCTGGCATTTTGGTATCAAATTGGTAGATAGCTTCTTCTAATGAGATCTGCTCAAGTCTATTTTTTAGGGTTGCTTTTTGTCTTCGGTAGTATGTCAAAATTTTTTCCTGAAAGAACATATCTGCTGTTTCGACAATTGAGATGATCTCTGATTTCCGAACATACATAAGCCCAAAATGAAGAATCTCAATAAATTTCCCGTTTAGTACCAATATCTTTTGAATCTTATGGATTGAAGTATCCAACAAATCCTTCGACACAGAAAAATCAAAATTATCTTCTTGTATTTTTTCCAGAGGTTCTGTAATAGATTGGAGCTGAATCTTCTGTGTTTGAGGCTTCTTATAGTAATGAAAATCCTTTTCCATATCTGACCGGAGCATATCCAAGTCACAGAAAGGAAGTCCTTGAAACATATCTTCAACACTTTTAGAAGAAATTTCCATAGAGGCAGTGTATATTGCTTCTGGGCTTCCTTTCTCTATCGTACTTTTCGCTATGTAACAGGGAATCAGTTTCAGTTGCTTATTTTCATAGTTTAGGAAAAAAATCTGAGTAATAAGGTTGATATCCAGAAGTTTTCGCGTACCTGCAATTACATCTTCTTCAAAAATGTTGTTCAATTCTCTTCCACGATAGGCGAGAGTAAAAAGTTGTTTCTGCTTTGCCAAAGAGACTGTGGAATGTGACTGTATCAGTCGAAAAAGGATGTGGTTCGTCTTATCAGAAATAATGATTCCCTTTTCTATAGCTTCATTTTCTTGAAGTAGCCTAAGGAAAGGGTAACGGCTATAACTTTTTTGTTCTTTTCCTAGAGGCATTGGCTATGTCTTATCATTCACTTGGGAATTTTGTAAATTTTCCTGGATTTTCTCCATGGCTGCCTCGACTGTATCAACCATCTGGAATAGATTCAAGTTATCTTTTGATATCATTCCAGACTCAGCAAGAAAAGAAAAATCGATCAAGCGGTTCCAGAATTTGCTACCAAAAAGAATTACAGCAACACTTTGCTTTTTCTTGAGTGTCTGCTGAAGAGCAAGAGTTTCAAAAAGCTCATCAAGGGTTCCAAAACCCCCTGGGAATACCACAAGAGTTTTTGCGAAATAGAGAAACCAGTACTTCCGCATAAAAAAATAGTGAAACTTGAAGTTTAGATTCTTTGTAATATAAGGATTGCTATTGGGCTCAAAAGGAAGATCGATATTCAAGCCTATGCTCTTTCCTCCGGCTTCTTGCACCCCTCTGTTGATTGCTTCCATGATACCAGGACCCCCTCCTGTTACAGGAAATAAAAGGCGACCTGTTTGCTTTTGAAATTCAAAAGACCACTTGGTAATTGCAGAAGCAAGTTCAACAGCTCTTTCAAAAAAACTGGAGTAATCTCCAAGATTTGTATCCTTACTTTTATCAGTAGATTTACTAAGCTCCTTTTCTTTTGCAAAAGATTTAGTAGGATAAATTCGCGAGGATCCAAAAAATACAATGGTATCTGTTACACCTTCTTTCGCAAAAATAGAAGCAGGATAGAGGTATTCGGCTAGAATACGAATAGGTCGTGCATGTGGACTTTTGAGAAACTCTTGGTTTTGAATTGCGTAGTTGAGGAGCTCATGTTCAGAATCGCTTATCATTCCCTTAAAGCTCGTTATATCCAAAATTTTTCCTTTGTATGATGTATTTTTAGTATGAGATACATATTTTCAAGATATTAGCCAAGCATTTTAGGTATAGTCTTTAATAGAAAATCTTCAATAGCTACAGCAATATTAAATTTCTCCTGATCTGGCATAATCGCCTGCCGTTGTTTATCAGCATCTTTCTGGACTTGATCGAGCAGTTTTGCTCCATTTTTCTGCAAATACCGGCGGGAAATAAGAATCGGCCAAGTAAATTCCGGCTTATCAGATGAAATATAAAAAGAATATATATGTCGAGAGCAATGTTTTTTCAAAAAGAAGAGAATTTCATTCTCGGTCTTAAAATCAGAAATATTTTCTAAAAGAAGAGT
Organism: Leptospirales bacterium; assembly: GCA_014238275.1. Taxonomy (GTDB): domain Bacteria; phylum Spirochaetota; class Leptospiria; order Leptospirales; family Leptonemataceae; genus JABABJ01. Next base: position 10,063 of record JABABJ010000012.1, read on the forward strand.
CCGATTTGGGAAAAGTTTTGCTCCCCAAGCTTGATCTATAAGATTCAGTATCTGAGAGGTTGTGTCTTTGTTCTTCTTTTCTGACCAAGTAGACTGCGGATAAATATGAGACTTTTTTGAAAAGGATGAATCAGTTTCTGTTTGATTAGACTTTTGTTGTTGTTCCATGAAACGTTGCTTTGCTAGTTTTTTTACTCTCACGGTAGCTTGTTCAGTTTCGAATATACGTATTTTTGTTTTGAGTTTCGATTGAAATTGTTCCTTGACATGAATCAGTTCTTTGGGCAACAGTAGAGATTGTCCGAAGAATCTCCGGAATAAACGAATGTACCAAGGAATCAATCTATAATATACATCTCGTTGCAAGTTTGTATACACCTTCAGGATATCCTTGTGCATATAATGCTCTACCTGCATAGATTCAAGAATGAGTGCCTGTGTATCATCTCCATATTTCTCAAAATCCCTTTTAGCAGAAGAAACAGCATCTTGCAGACGCTCTCGATGAAGATAGAAGCTAAGTACGCTTCGACCCATAGGGTACCTTGTATGAAAGACATTACCTTCTTTTTTCAAAATTTCCAGAACCTCTGCAGGAAACTTAAAACGATGGCTTGAAACTGCTTTCGTCTGCTTTTTGAGATATCCCTCAGCTGATTCCATCTCGTTATCCAGTTTTTTACCCTCTTCTGGGGAAATTGTCCCTTTCCCTCTGGTCTGAAAAGGGAGAATAAAAGGATGAAGAACGGATAACTCCTCAACAACTTGCCTGAAACCAGGTGTCATTGAATGAGTAGGAAGAGGCTCAAGTTTTTCCGGTGATATTTCTGTCTGAGAACTTGATGCATAGTCAGGAAGGATTTGTGAGGAATAAAATTTTGCAAGAGTTTCATACCAGCTTAGTATTTCTTGATCTTGCTTCCAGTAAAGCCTTCGTATTGTTTTATCTTGGAATGTATTTTGAAGCAAAATTAGTACTCCTTTTTTGAGAAGAACTTGGATTACAGGCCTGACAAAACACTCAAAGATGGACGAACGTTTCCAATCAATGATGGATATATCTGACTGAAACATTCTTAAAATCGTCGTTTGCATGTGAGAATCAGCTATATGATCCTCTTGAAGGCTTTGCTGTAAAGTCTGTGCCTGTTGCTCACTATCTGCAATAGGACGGATCTTAGACCAGTGTTCAAGACTTTGCACATTTTGATGAATGACCTCCCTATGATAGGACTCTATGTTCCATTCTTTCCCGTATTCAGGCCTGACAAAAACAATAGTGCTTTTTATAGAAGGAACTTCAGAAAGTTCCAGTTGCAGAAGAGGGAGTCCGACAATCAGAGAGGAAGAATTAGCCGCTCCATATCCTAACAGCTCTAATAAAAACAAATCGATTTTTTGTTCTGAGAATGAAGTTTCCTCCATAAGGTGGTTTTTTGACGGAAGGACCTTGGATTGAGAAAAACGTTTGGTCCAGTTTTTTATCACTTCAAAAAGGCTTGTAATTCCTTCCAGGTCTGGATTTTGTTGCGAATTGAGTTTCCGGGCTATTTGCCATGCTTCGTTAATAGGAACGACCTGAAGTCGAGGTACGGTTTGATTTTGTACTACTTCCACCATGATACTACTTTTAGCCAAGAGCCTATAATTTAAAGGAGCTCTTCTGTTGACAAGAAAAATGCGTACATCTATACCCAAAAATTTCTTCTATGATGCAGAAAAAATACGTGAAAACTTTGACACAATTGCAACGAAATATGATCGATTCAATGACTGGATTACACTAAGAATACATCGTTACTGGAAGAAAAAGGTGGTTCAGAAGACTTTGCTCCCTAAAGGAAGCTCCTTTCATGTACTGGATCTTTGCTGCGGAAGTGGGGATTTAAGCCTTCGTTTAGCACTTCATTTAGGAGTAAAATCGACAGTCACAGCCGTAGATTTCAGCGAGAAGATGCTTTCTGTCTTGAAAAGCCGACTTAAGCGAGCTCAAAAGCCTCATGCAGACGTGCAAATCTACCAACAAGATGCTGTATCCCTTCAAAACTTCGCCTCTTGTTCTTTTGCAGCGGTTGTGCTCAGTTTTGGTCTTCGTAATATTACGGATCGAGAGGCTTGTCTCAAGGAGACTCTTAGAGTTTTACAGCCCGAAGGAAATCTGATTGTGTTAGATGTTGGCAAAGTTCGTTTTCGGCTAATAGACCTGCTCTTTCGCTTCTATTTCGAGAGAGTTGTCCCGCAAATTGGCAAAGTTCTCCATCCTGAAGGCTATTTAATGTATTCCTATCTACCCGCTTCTGCCGAAAGATATCCCGATCAGAAAGGCATCCAAATTGAGTTGCAAAAAGCAGGATTTGCGAGGGTTTCTTATGAGAATTTCATGTTTGGCTCTGCTGTCATCCATACTGCACAGAAAGTTAAGACCTAACAAGACTTGTTTGGGCTTTATGCTCAAATTTTCAAGCTATTACAAAAACGAAAATAATAATAAATTTTACAATCATTATTTTTTCTTGACAAAAAACGTCCATCGGTAAATCATTGGGGCTGTAGTTGTTTTTCCCTTGTTCTTTATGGAAGAAAAAATTGTTCTTGTCCGAAAGCGTAGCAGATGGGAAAGAGATTTTACCCATCGTGAGGCAAAATCAGTATCACCACAGTTTTCTGAAATTTTTGAATCGCACCAACGACAACAAGAAGGCTTCGATAGAATTAAGGAGTTAGCAGGGATTCGGTTTATCCTTCGCTCTGAGTTGTCCTTTCTTGAGAGCGATGGAGTCGAGCTCATTGTAAGCTTTGGAGGAGATAACCACTTCATCTATGTAAGTCGCTATGCGGGACAGATCCCTCTTCTTGGAGTCAATTCCGATCCAATTTCTTCCACGGGTGCCCTGCTCTACTTTACACCTAAAATCTTTGTAGAAAATCTTAGTTCATTGAGAGATCAAGGGGATTCTGAACATCTTCTGGAAAGACTGGAAACGGAACATTGGACGAAAATCGAAGGAGAGCTTCAATATCCGAATCAATCGAAATCCATACAGCTTGGGCCCTGTGTATCTGAAATTAGTATTAAAAGCCGTTTCCATGGGTATATTAGCAATTTTCAGATACGCAAGAATCAAGAGGAATGGGAAGAGATCAAGTGCTCGGGACTGCTTCTTGCTAGCGGGGCTGGCTCTACGGGTTGGTATCGGAATTGCCACTTCACAGGGGATGATCCAAGCTTTCCTAAAGACTCCAATTATTTCCAAGCCATCGCTCGAGAGACAAACTTCCAGTCGCGAAGCGAGATTCGACACCTAAATCCGACAGTACATTTTGATGAAAGACTTGATGTTGTTTCTCAGATGGATGGAGAGATCAGCATTGATGCCAATAAGGAACAGACCTTTTCTTTCCCCTCAGGTGCTCATGCCTCATTTTTCCTTAGTAAGGAACGGCTTCATGTAGTCCGTCGTTTTGCAAAGACCTAAGTCATTCCCTCCACCTGAGGCACGGATGCCCGCCTAAGGAGGTCTTTGGTATCTGCAGGGGTTTTGGTTTTCTCGGCAGCTCTTCTGTGAGCAAGCCTGCTATTTACTTCTAATAACAGCAATCCCGCTTCAGCAAGCTTGCCACCATCCGTCATTTCCCAGAGTGCACACAGCGGGCGGGCTCCTTCTCTGGAAACAATACAAGTCTGAGCCAAAATGACAGGCAGTTTAGCTTATTTTTACGTCTGTTAAAAAGGACTTGTGCTAGGAATCTTGTACTTCTTAAGGATTCGACTGTTGATCTCGTCTCGTTTGACAAGGTCTAGGTACAAAGGGATCCCTCCATACATACTGAGTCGTAGTGTTTTTCTCCCAGACTTAGCTGCATCAAGGATCTTTTGCCTTAGTTCTTTCAAGTTGCTGACCTTTTTCCTACCTACTTTTTTCAGAAGGGAATAGCGTAATCTTGCCAATTTACGAGTTGCAGGGTCTGGAAACACAGAAGCAATGAATAAAAAACGGTCAGAGGATGATTTATCATAGTGGCGAAAATTCGAAAATAAATAAGAAGGAAGGATAGTCTTCTCGCGCCAATTTGCTCCATAGATCGTTTTTAGTAAAGGGACAGAAAGTTCCAGAAAGACAATCCCGTTTTCTACAAGATAAGGGGGTTGTCCTTTGACTTTGGAAAGAATTCTTTCCCCTACTAGCTTGAATGGCTGGAGTAAGATCTGAACAGAAATCACTTTCCGTTTGCGGAAAACACTAAGGGGAACAACCTCTCCTTCTTCTCGCACATTCTTGCCCTTCATCGCAAGAAGAAGTTGAGCTGGCTGACGCCCCCAACTGGGATGAGAAAAAAGACCGATGTCATCCAACTCTACCCCATCTACAGATAGAAGTATATCACCCTTCTTCAAAACTTTCCAAGAAGAAGTCCCTGGTAAAGTCTTTGTGATTAGAGCTCCTTGAAGGTTGGGAGGAAGCCCATAATACTCGCGACGGATTGGATCAGCCATTCCACTAAGATAAAATCCTTGAGATACAAAAAGAGACTTGGGGGCTGGATTGTTTTTTTGCCTCTTTGCTCCTCGTAGGAAACTTTGGATTATACTTGGGAGAACAGCTTGCCCCTTGTTTTGACTCCCAAAGAAGCTGATAAAACCACAAACACTATTGCCATGGACCAAAACCCCACCATAACGAAAAGAATCCTTGGAATAAAATTCACTCATAGGAATATCTGTAAATCCTCTTCTCGATACCAGACTGATCTCTCTAATACGAAATCTGTCGCGATAAACGTTAAACACTCCATCAATACGAAGTCCTGTTACTCGTGTCCCTGGTTTGGGATCTTTTCCTATCTTGAGAGGGCGTAGGTGTTGAAAAAAATCCTGATTTTTCACGGATAAAATCGCTAGGTTAGCATCCTGATCCGTATAAACAACGGATGCGAAAGACTTTTGGTAAGAGGAATAATGAGCCACCTCAATTAAAGCTGCATGATTTACATCGTCAGATGTTACTAATATCTGGTTCCCCTCCAGCACAAGACCAAGAGAAGTAGTAACTGGCTTTGTCTTACGTATCCACGGTCGAAGAGGGTCATAGTAGACCGAAACAATATTGACAAGTACCATACTCCTCTTGAGCACAGAATCCTTGAAAGATTCCGCTCTTAACGAATGAGTCATTGTCGGAACAATCGGAACGGGGAGAATCAACACAAAGATAGAAAATAAGGGAATGCAAAACAACCCTAGCTTGAAAGGTCTTGTCATACAAATCATGGCTTCTTTGGATCCTTTGGCTTACTTGATTTACTTGACTTACTTGGCTTATTTTTGCTTTTCTTCTGTGTTTTTTTCCAATATAGTTCCTGATAGAGAGGACTCATATAAAATGCTTTAGAGGGAAGCCCATGCTTTGCTTGTATTCTTAGATTGGCTTCTTTCAAAGAAGATGTTTTAAGAATTAGCTTATCGGGTTCAAAGAAAAACTCTATTACAAGATAGGGTTTGGTACGAATTGTTTTTTGTACAATTTGAACGAAGTGAGGGAAACCATTGATTTTTTTACCGTTAACTTTATAAACACGTCTATGACGAAACTTATTAGAATATAAATTGATTTTATCTGCAAGCCGTCTTGTAAGGATAACCCCTTCCTTTTCTTTCTTATAGAACTCATGGCTAAAAAAATACTTATAATGATAGAGAATTGCAGACCTTCTCATCTTAAACCACTTAGAAGAATATGTTTTCATGAGATTTGCATCCAATGGCTGAAAAAGAAAGCCACCAGTTATATAATACGAAGCAGGATAGTCATAGTTGATTCGACGAAGTAGAAAGATCTTGGTGATTTTTGCAGGGAAGCTCAGTTTTTTCTTTTTTCGCTTACGCCAAATTTCTACTTCTATCATATCCCCAGCATGTAGATTGTCTACAAGCTGGGAGTATTCTGCTAAATTACCATTGAGAGTGATCTCCCCTGTCTCCGTGATTTTCTTCCCGTTGAGCTCCAAGAGAACATCTCCTTTTCTCAAATAACCATCGGCAGAGGAACCTGGAATGATCCCATGAATCAATATTCCTGTATCTGGAGATTTAAATATACCTTCTAGTCCAAGAGCCTTACGTATTGCAGGATAGGAGGTTGAGGTATGGGAGATCCCAAATTCAGTATAACCGTTATAGGTTCCATCTGAGGCATCTATTAGAAAATGCTGAATAACCTCAGGCGGTATGAGATAACCAAGATTCTCTCCTCGCGATAAGATCTGAAAGGCAACCCCTATTACTTTCCCTTTCTGCATGACAGGCCCACCTGAGTTTCCAGGGTTTACAGCTGCATCAACTTGGACAGTAAGGTGGTAATCTATTTGACTATGGCTATAAATATCCATATCAATCCGACTGACAATCCCTCGAGTGATAGACATCCTTTTCCCGCCAATAGGAAATCCAATGACCTCTACCGGGGAATTTAAGCGAGGAAGAGAGCCTATCGCGAGGGGTTTAGAAAAACGAAAGAAATCAGAATTTTCCACTTTTAGGAGGGCAAGGTCACAATCGTGCCCAATGTAGATTACCTTTGCCTCATAATCCTTCCTTTGATCTGGCCTTTGTACTCGAACGCTACTCAATCCACTAACGACATGGGCATTAGTAAGAATTTGGTTTCCTTCTATAATAAAGCCTGTGCCTGTCTTATTTCTGAGAGTGGGGCTATTCCATGGACTTGTATAGGGATAGCGAAATGAAACGGCACTGATCTTAACCACTGCCCTTTTGGCGAGTTCAAAGTGACGGTATTCCCTCGCACCTTCTGTCTCTGCATGAAGAAGGCTTTCCTCTCCACTAAAACAAAATAGATAACAAAGACCGACAATCCGAATGGAACAAAGACGTATACTAAAAAAATCCATACTCCAGAGGGCAGGAAATCCAGAGTAGCTCAAGGCGTCAAGATAAATATTGATAGCCGTTCTGAAACTATAATGCTATGAATGTATTTCTTAGCATCACAAGTTTCAGAACAGCTACTCCAATTAGTACTTCTTCACTTAAAAGTTTGTGTTTTTGTAAAGATATAAATCGATAAAGACATCACCGTGGTCTGACGAGATGAATCGTAAAGGAACAGGAGCTGTTTCTCCCTGTCCTATATGCTCAGAGTTCACAGAAATAATCTGTGAATAGTTAATAGAAGATTCTGTATTACCTGTATCAGCCAAGAACTCTTGATCCTCTACTCGTACGCATATTTCTAGATTCTGTCTCTTGGGAACAACTCGATACTCCTCGCCTTCAAAAGATGCATTCAAGTTCTGGTTGGATAAATCAACCATAGAGCTCCCTACTGGTAGGTTATTATTACGACCCCTCTTCAACAATTTTCTAAAACCTGCTTGGGTTGGGTCACATGGAGTATTAATACCAGAATTACCTATTCCTTCGTCTGTAGGACGAATCGCTATCTTGCCAGCTAGCTCTAAATCCCCCGTGCTAAATGCTTCGGTATCGTTACCACTACTACTTATTCCTCGAAGTTGTATTGCAAGGTCTTCATATTCAGGAACAATGTCTGATCCTGTTGCCTCACATTGACGAGAAGTGTATTCAGAGGTTAGAACAACCCTTGCGATGCTATTGTCGCTTAGGAAACGAAGAGTGTAGGAAACAGGAAGTCCATCACGATAGTCATCTCCACCCTCTGTAATACATGCTTCGATTGCATCTACAGTTGTGACTCCATTACAAACATCTCCTGCTCCTCCTATGATCGTTGAATCCAGACGCAAATTGGTCAGGACATTGTGGTATCCTGCTTCAAGAGATGCCTCAAGGTCTAGTTTCCCTTGTGCACTAATCGATGCCTCTAAGGCTGCATTGACTCGTATTTCACTGTCATGAGAGTGTAGATTGAAAAGAATCATTCTTCCATAAGTCACAGAGCTGACATACACTGGAGATACTCCAGCCGGAATTTCCGGGAATTCTTCAAAGAAATCTGCAGGATTTGCGGGGAGATCCACAGCTACAGTATAATACTGCTGTATAAATCGAGCTAGATAGTCCTGTCTCGTATCCTCGCTACTAAAGTCAAATGATAGACCTAGCCCAGCTTGAAAGGTGGGTGAGACTTGTGCCATAATATTCACTCCAGCGGCAAGACTAAAGCCTGTGCTGGATGCAACATTCGTTAAAGACAAAACACTGTTAGCAGTAGGAATAAGATCCCCAATACTATCTACGGATAAGATGGTATTGATAGCTTCACTTACAGTTGATAAACTAGGACCTTCGACATCTGCACTAATGGGTGCTGCTGCCCCACGAATGGACGCAGAAATCCTTAGAGGCTGCCTTATAGCATTAATAGGCCTATATCCCCCTGAAGGGATACTATTGCCGTCCAAAATAGCCCCAGGATAGATTACATCTACTGTTGGATTCAGTAAAAATAACTCATCATATCCAGCAGCTGTCCTATAGCGTTCACTTCTACAGCGATATGTTTGATCGATTGTTACCTCCGTAGTTTGTGCTCCCTCACTCGCAGGTGGCTTGACGTGCGTCTCTTCTTGTGTGAACTCTTCTTCAGCTTCTTCCCCAGGAGACAACTCATCCTGTTCGCATTCTACCTGTTCATTTGCACAGGGAGATGGGGTACCACCCATGACCTCTGGTTCTTGCTCAAAATAAGAGCTACTCCGAACCGTATCATTAAAAACTTGCTCACTCTCCTCATCACCAGCAGAACAAGCAGTAAAACCAACCATCAATGTTAAAGAACATAGATAGCTGAAAATTAATTTTGTATTTTTCATATTCATTTACCTCTATTAATCGAATTAAAAATTTTGGGGATCAATAGATTACTATTGTACATCCACACACCAGCGTTAAGACTAGATATTTTAATAAAAAAAGTTGTTTTTTTGATGGTTTTTTCAAAAAAAGTGCAGAAATGAGCTCAAAAGCCCTGTTTTGATTGATTTTATAGCTAAAAAAATTTCTTAGCATCGGAAGAATCCGTAATTTGATCCAAAGAAAGACTCATAATGACAGATGTGATGTAAATTAGAATATGCCAAAGGGTCCAAATGCTTAGATCAAAAAGTCCACACGACCAATATACAGAATGTACAAGAAGAAGGCATAGTGCAGATGACGAGCCTGCTTTCCTCCATTTTTGGAAGGATTGGTAAAGAAGGACACCTAGGAAAGCAAGAAAGAATACCAATCCAATTGCACCCATCGCTATAAGAACTTCTGCAAACCGATTATGTGGGTGCTTGCCAGGCCCGAACCCGAAAAAATCCCAATTAGCATTATGAATCCCATGGCCAAACCAAGGCTTCTGTTTCCAAATTTTTATGGATTCACCAAGGGCAATTTGTCGAGGCTTATCAATCAACCACTCGGGAAGAAAAAGCTGATTGTATCCTCGAAAAGAAGATGTCTCTGGTAGATCGTAAATTGGCGAATAGTAGAAGAGATAGATAAAAAGAAGAAGACCTCCTGCAAGTAGTAGTAAAAGCAAAAATAGGCCTATTTTCCTAGTTTCTTTTCGAGCAAAAAAGGACAAAATAAGTACAGAGCATCCTACTAGCATTCCAAAAGCTACGAGTCTTCGCTCGGAATGAATCGCAGCTCCAATGAAAAGAATCACGGAAAGGATCCAAATAGCTCTCCAGTATATCTTTCGTTTTGTGTTATGAGCCTCCCTTCCGATTCCTTTTTCTGAGAAAGAAGCAAAGCAAAAGGGAAGAAACGGTACCATCAATCCTGATTGAACATAATAGTAATAGAGTTTGCTAGGATCGTTAAGCTTAATGATAAGAATGCAAACCAAGAGGATCATAGCAAAGAAATAAAACAAGCTACATAACCGAAAGATACGACGGATCTCTTCAGCCTTCATGTACAAGATAGCACTAAGACTAAAAATAAAGAAAACGAAAAAAATTCTTTCAATGCAGTTGATCCAGAGCTGCGAGGCGTGTGAATAATCTTTTACTGCAAAAAGTGTGGAAAGAAAGAGGAGCACACATAAAAATACAAGGAATCGCCCTTCAATCCGCGAGAAGAAAGGACGAAAGGACTGGATAAAACTTTTTCGAAGGGAAGGTGTAAGCCACGCTATGAAACACACTAGTGTAAATAAGAGATGCTGCACTACTTTTGTATGGCGTATAAGCCAAGCTGTCAAAGAAATTGCCAAGAGAAAGGAAAAGAGTGTAATGGCTCGAGAGCTAGGTTTCATGAAAAGAAACGTGAAGACTCAATTTGAGAATCATCTGATACCAAAGATCACTCTGATTGCTAGTAATACAAGGCTTTTTGTGCTTCAAGAATCATAGTTGACAGTTCATGGAAGGTGAATTTTATAGAGACGACTCAATGCAAAAAGAAGTATATCACGAACGTGTCTCTGTACTATTGGAAGCTCTTCCCTATATCCAGAAATTTAGAGGGTTAAGCATTGTGATTAAGCTAGGTGGATCTGCAATGGCTGAAGACTCTCTTCGTAAAGAATTTGCGAAGAATATTGTTCTCCTTCAATATGTTGGGATCAAGCCAATCATAGTTCACGGTGGTGGTCCTCAGATTAACAGTATGTTAGAGCAACTTTCGATACCAACAGAGTTTATAGAAGGCTATCGAGTGACAAATGAAGACTCTATGGGGATTGTGGAGATGGTCCTTGCTGGAAAGATTAATAAAGATCTTACAGCTTTGATCAATTTAGCAGGAGGAAAAGCTGTCGGCATTTCTGGAAGGGATGGTAATATAGCCTTTGCAGATCCATACATTCTGGAAAGGAGTAGCAAAGATGGGAAAAAAGAAGCTGTTCCTTTGGGGCGAGTTGGACGAATTAGACCTGAACATATTGATCCTTCTCTCCTCCATAATCTGGAAAACTGTGGCTATGTTCCGGTTATAGCACCTATTGCCTTTTCTTTAACCGATCAGAAAGGACCTCTGAATATCAATGCAGATACAATGGCAGCTGCAGTTGCCACATCCATGAAGGCGGAAAAATTAATTCTGCTTACTGATACTCCTGGTATTATAGTTGACAATGTAACAGAGAAGTTTATTGATCCTCCCAGAGCAGGGCTTCTCAAGCGTGAGAAAAAAGTAATAGGAGGAATGCTTCCCAAACTGGATTGTTGTATAGATGCTGTTTGTGCTGGGACAAATACCGCCCATATCATTGACGGAAGGTCAGCTCACTCTCTTCTCTTGGAGATTTTTACTGATCAAGGAATTGGAACAATGATTGCTCGTACAAAACCGCCTTCTTCCTAACGATCCTATTGCTTGTGAGAGTTTTGGTTTTCCTATTCACGTTTCTGGTCATTCCTTCGCTTAGTTTTCGAGAGATCTACTTCCATTCAAATCTTATAGCTAAAACTTCTTTGCCATCCTATGCAAAAGCAGAACAAATTGTTTCTAAACTTTGGGAGAAGAAATACCTCATCAAGATCCGTAAGCTCCTCCCCAACCCAGAAGGGAAAGGTATTCTCTGCGGAATCTGGAAAAGAAAGAGGGTATGCTACTATCACTTTCATGCTATTTTAAACCGTCCCTTTCGTTCTAGTGAAATGAAAATTATACTTCAAAAAGGGAGACAAGTTCAATTCTGGCTCCAGTTCATTCCTCAAAGGAGGGGCTTTCAAAACCGCTGGATGCTTTGGATGCAGCGACTTGATTTTCTCCCTGGCACCTCGTTGAGATGGAAAAAAATATGAATCTCAAACCAGAGCTACAGGAAATCCAAGAGAAACACCTCATTCACTTACAGAGGGATGGAGCAAGCTCGGAGTTGATTACTGAATTTTTACGAAGAATTGAACGAGTTTATTCTGGAGCTACCGGCAAAATCAAATGGGAGACAGTATCCGATCTAAAGAAGGAGGACTATATTTTTTTGGAGGATCTCCCCTCTCCTTCCAAAGCCTCTTCCTTCTCCAATCTTGTAGTGATCAAGCTAAATGGGGGTCTTGGCACCAGTATGGGACTCAATAAAGCAAAATCCCTGCTCCCTATCTATCAAGGTCAAAGTTTCATGCAAATATTCTGCCGTCAGATCGAATATCTACGCCAAAGGACACAAATATGTTTCCCTACTCTTCTCATGAATTCCTTTGCCACTCGTAAGGATACCCTGAATGAATCTTGTGTTAAAAAGCTCAATCAAAATACAGTAGGAAATATACCTGTCGATTTTCTACAAAATAGAATACCTCGAATTTACAAGGATAGCTTGCTCCCACTTGACAGTGTTTCTGAAAAAGATAAGTGGTGTCCTCCTGGCCATGGAGATGTTTTTTGGGCTCTTCAAAGTAGTGGTCTCCTCAACCAGCTTATACAAAACGGTATTAGGGTCGCTTTTATTTCTAATGGTGATAACTTGGGTGCACTTCCAGAACCTCGTATCTTGGAATACTTTCTTAAAGAGGGACTGGAATGGATATCAGAGATTACTCCCAAAACTATTACTGATATTAAAGGAGGTATACTCTACCGGCGTATAGGGTCTAGAAAATCTCCTCCATCTCAGATAGATTCCATAGATCTTTTAGAAACAGCACAGCTCCCAAAAGAACATGTTCTGGAATTCCAAGATATAAAACGATTCCCTTATTTTAATGTCAATAATCTATGGGTCAATCTTCAGGCTCTGAAGCAGAGGCTGGAATCTCAAGCTCTAAATCTTCCTCTCATCATCAACCAAAAGCAAATAACTGGAAAGGAAATTCTGCAACTGGAAACAGCCATGGGAGCTGCAATAGGCTGCTTCCCTAATAGCCGTATACTTGTTGTTCCTAGGAGTCGTTTCCTGCCAGTGAAAAGCTGTTCTGACCTACTATTACGTCGAAGCGATCTTTTTGAACTGAATCCAGAGACGGCAGAATTTTCCTCCCAGCTTCTCAAGCAAGGGAAACAAGAACCCACGATTATATTGGATCAATTCTATCAAAGGCTTCCCGATTTTGAACATCTTTTCCCTTACATCCCATCTCTTCAAGAAGCATCTCGTTTGGAAGTGAAAGGAAAGGTCTGTTTCGATCTCCCAATCAAGATTCATGGGGAAGTATATTTTGAATCCGAAAGCTCTACTCACGAGCCCCCTGTATCTCTAAAGCAAACAGGAAGGACTATATTCAAGGATGAAATAGTAAAGATTCAGAAACAGCCCTATCAAAATAACGATTGACGTAGAATTTAAGGCGTAGTATACTTATTTTGCTTTATGGAAACCCGCCGAAAAATCAGGAGTTTTAGCTAATATTTACTAAAAATAGGAGCTGCGACTAGTAGATATTAGCTATCGTCCTAGTGAATACCTACTAAATACAGATCGGGCACGCCTGTAAAAGGTAGCAAGCCACAGGTAAGCGTGACTCTTAATATTAGGAGCTAGTCTCCGTGTCTTACCTTTAGGAAACCCGCCGAAAAATCGGGAGTTTTAGGTAGTATTTACTAAAAAGGTGAGCTGCTACTAGTAGATATTAGCTATCGTCCTAGTGAATACCTACTAAATACAGATCGGGCACGCCTGTAAAAGGTAGCA
>JABABJ010000170.1 GCA_014238275.1 Leptospirales bacterium
GCTAAAATCACGGACACCTTTTTCAAGAAGGAATAAATGTCCTAGATGTTCTTGAAAACTTTGTTCGATATTTTCATTAATTTTCTCTCTATCTTCTCTGTATTTTGAGCTTTCTTCCAAAAACTTTTCTATTTTCTCTAAGTCATTACTTGTTGCTGGAATACTTTTTTTTCTCAGAGTGTCAAAAAATTCAGTAATTTCCTTGAGATTTTCTTCTGTCAAGTCACTCTCCTCAATAAAAATACCTGCTTCAATATTATGTAATAGTGCTTTTGTTGTCATATTTGCAGAACCGACATAGATTCCATATCCTTCAAAGTATATAACTTTAGGGTGAAATCGTTCAGCAAAAGGATAGAATTTTACGAGAGGTTCAGATATTACCTTTTGTATCAACTCAATACTAGTGGATTCTTGGGAGTCAAATAATCCCCACCATTCAAGATGGATTTCCTTCTCAATACAAATATCTACCAGTAGTCTACTGTGAGTATATGCAATAGCTGCATATATTTTTTTTACATTTTTAGGAATGTTGAACTTTAAGGTCGTAAAAAGCTTCCGTGTACCTCCTATATCAAAAAAGAATTTTACTTTATTCATTGATTTCCTGTATCCGACAGTTCCCAAAATAAAGCAAACAATATTTAAGTACTTTTATCACCCATAAAAAAGTCAGATTTTCTTGTTTGACAGTTGAAAAATGTAAAGTTAAATTCAAATTAGGACAAAAAGAATACTCTTATGAAACCTTTTGATCTTTATATTGGTATTGACTGGTCTGGAAGCAAAGGAAAATACCAAAGGGGTATAGCAGTGTCAGAAGCTAAATCTGGGAAAAAGGCTCCTTATCCTCCTCCTGAGTTAATCGAGCCTCCTAACGGAAGAGCACGATGGTCGCGTACTTTTATATATGAGTATTTATCTGAAAAAATAAAGCATAATCAGAGGATTCTGGTTGGCCTTGACTTTGCCTTTGCACATCCGTTTTTTTACGATTGCGATCAGACTAAGCAGGAATTAGGAAAGTCCCAGCAAAAAGGCTCCTCAAAACAACGCCCCGCAAGGCTGAAATGTCCCGCATATTACCCAAAACTCTCTGAGGGAAAAGCTTTGACTAGTCCGCAAAAATTATGGGCAAAGATAGACTCCCTATCACCTGAGGCAAATTTTTATGGAGGAGGAGTCTGGGAAAATAAAAGTTATTCGGCTTATTATTGTACTCATAAAAGACGAGGGAAGCTCTATCATTTTCGCCGACGCGAAACAGAATATGTGGCAATGTGTATGAAAAACGGCAGATGTCCATCAATTACGTTTAAGGCAATAGGTCCAGATGATGTTGGTACAGGTTCGATGGCAGGGATGCGTTTCTTGCACTCTTTTGTGAAGGAGCATGGGAAAAAGTCTGCTATTTGGCCATTTGATACGAATAAAATCAAGACAGCTCAGATAGTATTTGTAGAGATTTTTCCTACTTTATATTTTCGTCTTGGAGAAATTAAAAAAAGTTCCAGTAAAATGGATATGGAAGCAATGAATCAAGCACTCCGTCACTATAAGAGCAAAGCTCTATCTAAAAAGATCGCTATCAATCAAAATGATGGAGATGCAGCAGATGCTCTTATATCTGCTGCATCCATTCGTTCCTTTGCAGAATCTAAGGATGAGAATTACTTTTCTGGAATTGATTCTAAAGCAGCTACAAAAGAAGGTTGGATTTTTGGTGTCCTAATCTGAGATTGATTTTCTTGCCAGATTTTATCTTTTGAGATAGATACCAATCAATAAATTGATTTACGTACAAGAATGTACCAAAAAGCTCTGACTTATTCTACTGTATTGAGTAGAACTTATGGAGCAACAAGAAGAACATACAACTCTCTTTCAAGAGCGTTTGGCAAAATTGCAAGAGATTCAGAAAGAAGGACTAACTCCTTACAGCCTCCACTTTCAACCAGAGCATACTACTCATGAGCTTTTAAGAGCTTTAGACTCAGAGTTTTCAGAAGAAATAACTTATAGTCTTGCAGGAAGGATTCGATCGAAGCGGCTAATGGGAAAAGCAGCTTTTTTTGATTTGGAAGATGCTAGTGGAAAAATCCAGCTTTATATTAGTAAAGACACCTTCCCAGATGGATTCAGAATTTTTAAGTACTTGGATATAGGAGACATCATAGGAATCAGGGGATTTCTATTTCGTACTCGCACAAAACAGATCACACTTCATGTACAAGAGTTGTACCCTCTGGCGAAATGTCTCCGTCCTCTTCCTGCAGTAAAAGAAACAGAAGAAAAGACCTATCATTCCTTCCAAGATCAAGAGCAACGGTATCGTCAACGCTACGTAGACTTGATGATCCATCCTCATATACGAGAGAAGTTTATCAACCGCTCTCGTATCATTTCATTGATCCGAGAATTTTTAACATCTCGTGGCTTTTTGGAAGTTGAAACTCCTATGATGCATCCTATACCTGGAGGAGCTACAGCAAAGCCTTTTGTTACGCAACATCATTCCCTTGGTTTAGAACTATACCTTAGAATAGCTCCTGAACTCTATCTAAAGCGTCTTCTTGTAGGAGGTTTCCCAAAAGTATTTGAAATAAACCGCAATTTTCGTAACGAGGGAATCAGTACAAAACACAATCCTGAATTTACTATGCTGGAACTATATGAGTCTTATAGCAATATAGATGGTATGCTTTCTTTATGTGAAGAGCTTATTACCTTTACGGTAGAAAAAATATCTGGAAGCATGAAAATTTCTTATGGAGATCATACTCTTGATTTTACTCCTCCTTGGGAAAAAATAAGCTATCTTGATTCGATAGAAAAATTCTCTGGCATTAAGTTAAACGAAAAAACTCTTTTCTCTGATGTATTCAAAGCTATTCAAAAGCTCGAGGAGATTCAAAAATCAGAATCGAGGTTAAAAGAGATCAGCCAATTTGACAATATTTGGGAAATTGCGGACATGCTATTTGATATTTTTGTTGAACCAAAGCTAATACAACCAACTTTTATTATAGATTTTCCAAGTATTATCTCTCCTCTTGCAAAATCATGGCCAGAACGTCCGGAATTTGCACAACGGTTCGAGCCTTATATTGCCGGTCGAGAGTTAGGGAATGCCTTTAGCGAACAGAATGATCCTATTGAACAAAAAAAACGTTTTCAACAGCAAGCAGAAGATAAATCCCAAAGATTGGGAAATGAAGAAGTGTACATAGATCATGATTATATTCGTGCCTTAGAATATGGAATGCCTCCAGCCGGTGGGCTTGGTATCGGGATTGATCGATTGGTCATGATCTTGAACCAAGAAACATCAATTCGTGACACGATACTTTTCCCCTTGCTGAGACCTGAAGCAAAGACATAAAGCTAATTTTCTACAATTATTTTATCTTTTACTTGAATGAATCAAGTTATCTATATCATGAAAACTCAAGAAAATAAGACAAAACAAGATAAGATACTAGAATTAAAACAACTCCATGATAAGATACAGAGAGCCCCTCAAAACTGTGGCTGTTATCTTTGGAAAAATAAGGCACAGGATGTTTTATATATAGGGAAAGCTCGTAATATTCGATCAAGACTTCAAAACTATCTTCATACTTCAGGTCTCAATCGTCGTATTGTCATCATGACTTTATTAGCAAAGGACGTGGAATGGATACTAACAGCGACAGAAAATGAGGCATTGATTTTAGAAGCAAATTTAATTAAAAGATATGACCCTCGATTTAATGTTCGCTTGAAAGATGATAAACGTTACCCCTATCTATGTATTTCTACCACCGAGCCATATCCAAGGGTTTATTTAACAAGGAGCATCAAAAACCCAAACAATCTTTATTTTGGTCCCTATACGGATGTCGGAGCAGCACGAAAAACTCTTAGATTAATTCACAAGATTTTTCCTGTACGCAAACTAAGACAGAATCTCCCTCTAAAAAGACTAAGACGACCATGTATCAATTTTCATATTAAACGCTGTCTTGCACCCTGTCAAGGGAACATTTCTGAAGAAGAATATGCTTCAATCATTAAAGAAATTATTCTTTTTATGGAGGGAAAAATTGAAATTTTAGAAAGAAAGCTTCTACTTAGAATGGAAGAATATAGTGTCTCTCAGGAATACGAAAAAGCCTCTGTATATCGAGATCTAATCAACTCTGTCCGTAAAGTTACGGAAAAACAAACTATGGATATACGTACTGGTGATAAAGATGTAATTGGTATAGCAAGAAAAGGGATGAATGGCCAAATTGTCGTATTAGAATTTCGTTCTGGAAGAATGATTGGTCGTAAATCATTTCCTCTAACTGGTTTGAAGTATGCTTCTGAAGGAGAAATACTTGAGGCATTTGTCCGAGATCACTATATTCAAACGGGAAGTGTTCCTTCGCGAGTAGAGATACCTGTTGCTCTTCCAAATCAAAAACTCATTTGCGACTCTCTACACAAAAGACTTGAATATAAGGTTCGTTTTATTCTACCTCGCACACAAATAACCAGAAAGCTAAGTCAAACAGCTCATAAAAATGCCGATGAGCTTCTTTTGGAGAGACTATTATCAGACAAGCAAAATAATCTGATAAATGCCTTGAAAGAAATACAAAAAATAGCAAGACTCAAAAAGATTCCCAGTATCATGGAATGCTATGACATTTCACATACTCAAGGTACGGAAACTGTTGCATCTGGTATTCAATTCCAAGATGGGAATCCTCATCTGCCAGCTTATCGACATTATAGGATTCAGTCTGTCAAAAATATAGACGATCCTGCTTCAATGAAAGAAGTGATTGAGAGAAGGATCCGTAAAATGATTCAAGAAAATCAAAAAGCACCAGATCTTTTTCTGATTGATGGAGGTGCTGCACAAGTAAACGTTACCTTTCGTTGCATCCAGAAAGCTGTGAAAAATTTGGCTATTGATGAGATCCCTACCCTAGGGCTTGCTAAACAGCGGGAAGAAATTTATTTCCCAATGGAAAATAAGCCCAAAAATTTCGAGCCAAATTCTGCGGGAATGAGACTTTTACGACGTATGAGAAATGAAGCTCATCGATTTGCTGTGCAATATCATCGTAAACGAAGAAATCAACTTGCACTTAGCCACATAGTTGAAGAGATAGGGAGCATAGGAGAGACCCGTAAAAAAGCTCTTTTGAAGCATTTTTCAGCTCAACGTATAGAGAGAGCTTCACTAGGAGAATTAGCAAAGGTTCCTGGTATAGGAAAAGAAACTGCAAAAAAGATACATTCTTTTTTCTTCCAGAGATCATGATATCTCATCAATCAATACCAAGCTATTGAAAAATATAATTCAGGGAAGTATATACTAGCTTTTCATCAAAGAAAAGAGGAAAACTAGAAAGAAATATCCCTAGGTTTGATTAAGATTCCAGTTATACTTTAGGTATTTAATTTTAATTTGAGTAAGACCCGTCTTTTTTAGGAGCAATCTAGTTTTTTCTGGAAGATAGGGCAGGATAAACTTTAAAATTGCAGTTTTCGAGCCTCCAAAATCATTCTTAAACCATTTGAAAATCTTGGAAAGGTAAAAAACTCGACTTTTAGAGTCAAAATAATTCCAAAAAGGATTGGAAAACCAAATACGCATTTGTTCTCTAAGCTGGCTGTTGAGTTTCTCTCCCTCGTAAGCCTCGGAACGAAGAGGAGGGCAGCTTAGCGCTGCACATACTAAAGCAGCATGGATTCGAGGCTCTTTATAGATTTTGCGTATAATCTTATGTTCTACGTGATCTAATGTATATTGTCTTGAGCGTATCGAAAACTTCCAAGACTTCCAAACAGTCCTCCCTCGATGAAGGCGAGAGATGCTTCTGATTGGATAGTTGTCTATAATAAGTTTGAGGGTGAAAGCATTATAAACGTTGATCCAAAAGGCAAGCTTTCTATTACGACCTTGGATTTTATTGGGATCAATGTTCTGAAGCTGTTGGAGATATTTCTTGAAACGAGGACTTTTGCTCAGACGAGTGTAATTCACCTTGCCCTTCTTTACGTGTTTTTTGAGTACCTCAGTAAATATCTGGTGTTCAGTAGCTGAAAGTCCTCGTGCGGTAAGGGGAAAAATAACAAGAACAATAGCAATGAATGCCAGATGAATACCAAAGCAAGCTTTCATGAGATAAGGCTTTTGATGGGTATCATTGTCTCAGTGATGATATGGCTAGCATTGCTACTTACATTAAGATGGACAATGAGCAACACTATCCACGCTAGGAGAAATTAAACTGTAAACACATTAGTTTCCTAATGTGTTTACTAGAGAAAAGCCTTTCAGCGTGTCCAATAATCTGTTCTTCCAAAAGCCCTAATTCCTAATACAAAACCTCGTATTTTCAGTTTTTTAGGATTGATGAGCTTCATAAAACACTGGTAATCTTTTCCCTTTTTAGGAGCATATATCCAGCCATTTACCCATTGTTTCTTTTTTGCATTCCAACTAAAGTCACGCAAAAGTTTCAATCCCATAACAGGTCGAGTTTGCTTGGATTTCTTGGGATTATTTTTATCCACTTTCGGCTTTCCTGCGTTAGGACCATCAGGGTAAGTCGGATTCTCAAGCCAAATAATTTTCCCGCAAAACTTAGACGCATCTGCTTTGCATTTGTATATCTTGACTTTTGCATCTTTGTCGCCATTCAGCCAAACCCCAAGGATGCTATTTTCATCTGCTGCCTGCAGAGAAGTTCCCAGAAAGAAGAAAGCTACCAAAGCCCCTCCTATGAATAATCTCCCCAAGAGATTATTTTTTTGTTCTAATTTTTGTTCTAAATTCATAACTAAATTTACCTCATATGGGCAATGCTTGACATCACCCACGTCAAGTGAATTTATAGGTTGAAAAGAGTCAAGAAAATATGTCAAAAAAATCAATTTCTGAAAAATTAATTTCCGAACTCAATCAGTCTCTTTTCCCCCCTATTATCCCAAAGAAAGAGTGGTTTCAATGTACACCTGTCTTAGCGGTTTCGGGTGGGAAAGATTCTATGCTTCTTTTGCATTTTTTTCACGGTCTATATCAAAAGAAGGCTGTTCTTTTGCCATTGATCTTTCATTTGAATCATAAAATACGTTATGATGCTGATCAAGATCTACTTTTGGTAATGAAAGTCTGTGAAGAATTAGGGCTTCCTTTAGTTTCTTATTCAAAGAATACGCTTTTATTTGCTCAAAAAACGGGAATGTGTCTGGAAGAAGCAGGAAGAACCCTTCGTTATAGAACACTTGCAAAGATCATCCAAAGCAAATATCCTCGCCAAAATGCCTATGCTGTTACAGCACATCATGCAGACGATTATCTGGAAACTATATTGATTCAAATGATACGAGGATGCGGTCCACAAGCTCTTTCAACTCTTTCTCTCTGTAGTAGAGTCTATGGATTACCTGTCTTTCGTCCCTTTTTGAGGATGAATCAAAAACAAATTGATCAGATGATAAAAAAATATAATATTTCCTATAGAGAAGATAGCACGAACTATTCTCAGAAATTTCTGAGGAATAGACTCCGCTCTCATGTTACACCTATTTTATTTCGCGAAGGGCTTTCTTCTGGAAAATTATGGGAAAATTTTCATGATACCAATCTCTATTTTAGCCATAAGGATATTCAAAATTTTTTTATAGATAAAGTTGATTATCTATATCTGGACCGTAGGCTTTTAGAGGAAGGACTTGGACTGAAGAGATTGCTTGATGTATGCTTAAAAAGACTTCAGTTGAAGCCACTCAAGAGAAGTGCTTTAGTGGCGATTCAGGATCAAGTAGTTACTGGAGATCGTTTCAAGATTCGTTATATTTGTCCTGAGTTTCAAATCTGGTCTTCTTTTGCCAGTCCTATTTGGATCTTTTCAAGGAAGGCAGCTATCTTCAAAGATTTTCGGTATTCTTTCATCCGCAAAGATGGCTCTGAGATGCTTTATAACGTACAGTACAATCATATATCTTGTGAGTTCTCCCTTGGAGAGGAAGAAGAACTGGGTAGATTTAGAGAAGGGCTTCGTTCGATTCCCTCTAATCATGGAAGCAAGAAGTTGAAAAAGGTCTTTCAGGAATTGCAAATACCAGCACCTCTAAGACCTTATCTTCCTTTGGTTTTTCATCGGAAAAGTAGACGTGTGCAACGAATCCTCCTATCATTTTGGGAAAACAAGCAAGATAAGGTGTTTCAGGGCTATCCTTAGAGAATTACTAGGTGAAAGAGAGAGTGTTATTGTAAACGGATCGTTGAGAGGGATAAGAGGCTTAATATAATTCCTATGAGCCAAAATCTTACTACAAGACGTGTCTCAGGGCAACCTTTCAGCTCAAAATGATGATGTATCGGAGCCATCTTAAAAATTCTCTTTCCTCTCAACTTGAAGGAAGCCACCTGAAGTATGACGGATATAGCTTCAATGACAAATATCCCTCCTGTGATGATTAGAAGTATTTCCTTTTTAAGGATGATAGCTGTCATTCCAAGAGCACTTCCAAGAGCCAGAGAACCTGTATCACCCATAAAGACTCTAGCAGGGGGTGTATTGAACCATAAAAAACCAATGCCTGCACCTACTAAAGCTGCAAGGAATACCGAAATTTCATGTACATTTTCCACTACTGGCAGATTGAGGTAGGCTGCTGCGACAGGAGTTCCCGTTAGATATGCTATCACTCCTAATGTAGATGCTGCAATCGAAACATTTCCCACGGCAAGTCCATCCAGTCCATCTGTTAAATTGACTGCATGACATGATCCTGTAATAACAATGAGCCAGAAGAAAAAAGCTATGATTACGGGAAAGGTAAATAAAGGTACCTTTTGAAAAGGGATAAATAAACTTGTTAAGCTGTATTGAATGTTTCCCTTAGTATAAAGAAACTCAGGAGTGAAAAGGAAGTATAAACTGCAAAAACTTAAAGCAAGAAAGATAGATACAGCTAGCTTTACTTTTCCGTTTATCCCCTTTCGTTTTTTCAGTACAATCTTTGCATAATCATCCCAGAACCCAAGCATCCCAAAAATGAGAGTAAAAAGCAATAGAAGGACAAAATGGAAATTGTTGAAGTTTCCGAATAAGATGCAGGAGATTGTGATACTTCCTAGGATCAAAATTCCTCCCATGGAAGGGGTCCCTTTTTTGGATTGATGGGAAGATGGGCCGTCATCTCGGATAGTCTCACGAAAGTTTAAGCCCATGAGTAATCGGATAGTTTTATTGCCAAACGAGAAAGTAACGATCATCGCTGTCAGGCTTGCCATCAGAGCACGAAAGGTTACATAATCAAAAAGACGAAAAAATCCAGGGACATCAAAGTACTTACCGATTAGTTCAAACATAATTTATACGCTAGGTTTCCTTTTTTGCATGTTGATCAGATGAACAATAAGCTCGCACTATAATTTGAAGCTGTATTTTGATAGATATTCTGTCAAGATAATATTTTCTTATGCTTTATAAAATCTACAGAAACCAGAATGTCTACTATAAAATAAACAGTATAGTCTACTTCCATAATATAGTGATAATGGTATGGAATTTGAAAATTGCTATATATCTAAACTTTACCTCAGACTGTATATTTTATTAAAATGGGCTGATACCTTTTCAGGTCTTTCGAGAACATACTCTTATATGTGTAGCTTGAGTCTAATTTATGTCTGTAGGTTTCACACACACTAAAAAATTTTTCCTTGACAAATAAGACTTAATCTAAGACCTAAGAAAAGCAATGACTCAGGATTGTGCAAAGCTTACCTTTCCCAATAATCAAAGTATTGAGCTCCCCTGTATTGTAGGGTCAGAGAGCGAGTTGGCTGTAGATGTGGGCAATCTTCGCAGTCAGACGGGAACAATTACCCTAGATGAAGCGTATGTTAACACGGGATCTGCAGTAAGCAAGATTACGTATCTAAACGGAGAAGAAGGAATACTTCGCTATCGAGGCTATCCCATAGAGGAGCTTGCGGAAAACTCAAACTTTCTCGAAGTTTCGTATCTGCTGATATATGGAGAGCTTCCTTCCGAGGATAGATTTAAGCAGTTTCAGTACGATATTACGATGCACACAATGATCCATGAGGATCTGAAGCAACTGTACGATGGCTTTCCAAAAGATTCTCACCCAATGTCTATTCTCTCTTCTATGATTACTACTCTTTCTGGTTACTATACGGATTCGATCGATCCTCTTAATGAAACTCATCGCGATATTTCCATCCTTCGTCTCTTAGCGAAAACGCCTACAATTGCTGCTTATTCTTATAAAAAATCTATTGGTCAGCCTTTTGTTTATCCTCGAAATTCTCTGGATTATGTTGCCAACTTTCTAAATATGATGTTTTCTATTCCTTCTGTAGATTATGAGGTGGATGCAACAGTGGAAAAAGCTCTCGATCTTCTTCTTATCCTCCATGCAGATCATGAACAAAACTGTTCTACCTCTACAGTGCGTATGGTTGGTTCTAGTCGTGCAAATTGCTATGCGGCTATTGCAAGTGGTGTTAATGCTTTATGGGGACCTCTCCATGGTGGAGCTAATCAGGCTGTAATAGAAATGCTGAAACGTATTCATCAGGATGGAGGAGGTGTGGAGAAATTTATAGGAAAAGCAAAGGATAAAAACTCAGATTTTCGCCTTATGGGTTTTGGTCATCGAGTGTATAAAAATTTTGATCCACGTGCGACAATTATCAAAAAATCTTGTGATGAGGTCTTAGAGAAAATGGGTATCAATGATCCTCTCCTAGATATAGCGAAAAAACTTGAGGAAGCTGCTCTTAAAGACGATTACTTTATTCAAAGAAAACTTTACCCTAATGTTGATTTCTATTCAGGAATTATATACCGTGCGATTGGAATACCTACGGAAATGTTTACAGTAATGTTTGCTATGGGAAGAATGCCGGGCTGGTTAGCTCAATGGAAGGAGTTAATCGAGAATCCTACTGCAAGAATTAGTCGTCCTCGTCAAATTTATTCTGGTTTCACAAAACGGTCCTATCAGAAACCTGATAAACACTAAAAAATAGGATTGATAGACAGTCTATTCTCAGGGAGAATTGTAGAGGACTATATAGGATTTTTACTAAAATGCAAATTTTGATTAATGATATCGTAATCGGGAAACGAATCCGTTTGGATATAGGAGATATTACAGACCTTCGCCGATCTATGCACCATTTTGGTCTTTTACATCCAATTCTTGTGGACAATCATAATCATCTCATAGCTGGATTTCGTCGCTTGGAAGCTGCCCGTTCTTTGGAATGGGAGACAATTGAGGCAATTCAAGTACATCCAGCTGATAAAAAAGAACGTCTTCTTATGGAGCTGGAAGAAAACACTGCACGAATGGGGCTTGCGACGGGAGAGAAAGAGCGTGCACAGTTCTTAATTCGTCAAAGTAGCCGTGTAACTATCTCCGGAAAGCTGCTTGGGAAGCTTTTTTGTTGGTTTTTGGAACGTTTGGAGAAAATAAAATTGCGTTTTTATAAAATCTACAAAATATAGCTTCAAAAATAAGGGCATTTATTTTCTCTGACTTATGGCTATAGATATGAAAGAAGGAACTTCGTTAAAGGACGTGGAAATCTTTGTCACGGATAAGAAGAAACAGAAACTTTCTTCTCTTTCAGGCTCTAAAGGTCTTGTCCTATATTTTTATCCCAAGGATGATACACCTGGTTGTACAACGCAGGCCTGTGATTTTCGTGATAACCATAGCGTTCTTGAGGAAATTGGTTATCAAACTGTTGGGGTCTCCTCTGATTCAACTGATTCTCATCAGAAATTCACGAAAAATCACAACTTGAACTTTCCACTCATCGCAGATACGGATCGCAAGCTGGCTACTTTATTGGGAGTCTATGGGGATAAGAACCTCTATGGAAGGATTATACAAGGAATCACTCGATCTACATTTGTGCTGGACCCAAAACTTAAGGTTCTCAAAATATATAGAAATGTACGAGTTAAGGGTCACGTAGTAAGAGTCTATTCTGACCTCAAAAATTTGTAAAAAATGAAGTCGTATTCTACTTTATTATAACTTGTGGATTTTGTTTAAAAATGCAGCCTAAAAAACCTTCCAGTAGATTCTCTTTTCGAGCTGGTTCCTTCCCTCGGGAAGAGAATCACCTTAAAGTATTCTTTCTCTTCGCAGAAGATACTCCTTCCCAGCTTTCTTTGGATATGAGGTTGCCTGATATTAAGAATATTTTAGAAAAAAATGCTTCTTCAGGAAATTTTCGTTCTGCTTTCGGAGAAATCTTTTATTTATCTCACCAAAACATCATCTTATGCGGATTGGGCAAAAAAAACAAATGGCATCCAGAAAAAATTGCTGAACTGTTTCGGAAATTGGGAGCAAAGCTTTCTTCGTTTAGGAATACTTCAGTTGAGATAATCATGTTGCAAGGAATTGTACAGGCAGTTCAATATCATCGTGATCAAGAAACTAGAAGATCCGAAAGGCTCCGACTCAACCTGTCGGCAAAGGCAAGATCTGCCTCTAAGAATAAATCTTCTTCTCACTCTAAGGAGGACTCTGATGATGAAATCCAATATGACTATATTTCCACCGCTACTGTCGATGAGCTACTAAGTCAGTTGGTAGTATGTATGAATCTTGGAGCAGAAAATATGGCACTTCTTCAAAGTGCTAAGTCACGTCCAACTAAAAAAAAGCAGATACCTATAGGGATAACTACTTCTTTTTTAAAGGAAAGTGCTGTGGCTGATTCTCTCGAAAAAGGTAAAGATATTACAGGAATGATTCAAGGAATACGATACCTTTCTTCTCTCCCTGGGAATTATATGAACCCTGCTCAATATGAAAAATATGCTCGAGCTTTTGCTAAAGAACATAATCTAAAAGTTGAAGTGTTGAATAAGCAAATGTTGACAAAATTAGGATGTGAGGGTATTATATCAGTTGGGAAGGGTTCTTCTATTCCTCCTCGCATCATTGCGTTGGAATATCGTCCTCGGGTTAAAAAAGTTTCTCGCCCTCTGGTTCTAGTAGGGAAGGGAGTTACCTTTGATACGGGAGGGATTTCTATTAAGCCTGCTAATGAAATGCATGAGATGAAATATGACATGTGTGGTTCTGCTCTTGTTCTTCATGCAGTAGGTCTTGCCGCAATCCGTAAGCTTCCTATTTCTGTTGTTGCTCTTCTTGGAGTAGCAGAAAACATGCCAGATGGTTCTGCTGTGAAGCCCGGAGATGTCTATACGGCTCATAATGGGGTTACCGTAGAGGTACAGAATACAGATGCAGAAGGTCGATTAGTTCTTGGAGATCTTCTTTCTTATGCTTCTAAGCAGTATTCCCCACTGTGTATGCTTGATTTTGCGACGTTGACGGGTTCTTGCGTAATTGCATTGGGCCACGAAGCTACAGCTGTAATGACTGAATCAGACGATCTTTCTTCTCGTATTCAAAAGGCTTCAAGGCGCTCCCTAGATCGAGTATGGAGGATGCCTCATTGGCCCATATATGGTAAAGAGCTGAAATCTGATATAGCAGATATTCGGAATATAGGAGGTAGAGCTGCAGGAACTCTTTCTGCTATGAGATTTTTATCTCATTTTGTGAAGGAGGATATACCTTGGGCACATTTCGATATTGCTGGAACAGCTTGGCATAAAAAAGGTTCAGGAGCACAGTGTAAAGGAGCAACAGGATGGGGGCTTCGTTTTCTTCACTGCTTTATGGAAGATCTCGTTCGTTGAAAATATATCATGGCAGAGTTTTCTTTTGATATTGTTTGCAAGGTAAATAGACAGGAGCTTGCTAATGCTCTTGATTTAGCACGAAAAGAGATCAATTCTCGGTTTGACTTTAAGGGTGCTCTTGCTGAGATTCAGCTTGAACAGGATGATCTTAGTCTTCAAGCATCTGATGAGATGAAAATGAAGCAGCTGATAGATATGATTCAAACTAAAATGCTGAAACGATCCCTTAATTTGAAAGCATTTCAGTTTTCTCCTTTTGAGTCAAACGTGAGCGGTCTTGTTAAATGCAAAGCTTCTATACAGAACGGTCTTGTTCAGGAACAGGCTAAAAAGATTACAAAGTTGATTAAGGAATTGAAGAGCAAAGTGCAAGCTCGAATCCAAGGAGATGCAGTACGAGTTACAAGCAAAAATAAGGATGATCTTCAGTTGGTGCAAAAAAAAATTCTTGATGCTGAATTTGAGTTTGCAGTAAGCTTTGAAAATTATCGTTAAGAAATTTTTTCATCCTTTGAAATATGTCTAAAAGCATAAAGAAAGATAATACCAAAGAACTGGAAAAATCTTTGGAACTCTTGGCAAAGAATAAATTAGAAGCAGCAAAGAAATCCTTTTCCTCACTCTTAGGAAGTAATCCTGAAGAGATAGAGTATCAGTCTGGCTTTTTTTGTGCAGGATGGTGGCTAAATCGTGATAGTCGTCGCCGAATTTGTAGAGGAGGAAGGCCTAGAGCCTATTGGCTCATTAAAGAATGGAAGCATTTTTTTAGGTATGCTAAAGAGAAAGGCTATGAGAAAACTCAGTCTCTTCAATGCAGTATGAAGAGGATAATGGGAGAAGCAGCTGAAAATTTTAGAAATGCATTCCAGCAAGAAGGTTCCAGCACAGCAGATCCTGAACTTCTCAAAGGTCTCGCTATATGTTTGATGCAGATACACGACTATGTGAACGCAATAGATATTCTTTATTATGCCTATCGTAAAAGCCCGCATAACATCTATACATGTTTTTTATTGGGAGAAGCTCTTTGCTGTACAGAAAAAAAAGAGCAAATTGGAGAGGGTTTTTCCTACTATAGAGAGGCATTTTTAATCGATTTTCATGTTGCTGAACCAGATTTTCTTTATTCTCCTCTGAGTACTGAGATCTTCTTGAACTTATCCCAAGAAAACAAGAAAGATATCAACTATGCCTTAAACTGGTTTCCAGCCTATCTTTTTCTCGTGGCATTTGATTACCCTCTGCGAGATTTAAAATCTTCTGAACTCAGTAGCATTCTCAATGAAGTAGAGAGACTATCTCGTGAAATAAAAGATGGACCACTTAAATATCGTTCTAGAGTTCAGGCAAGTCTTAGCTTTTATATTTTGAACCTAATTTATCACTATCGTTTTTCAGAAAAACATTTAGCACGTGCAGAACAATATGAAGTCCGTCTACAGCAGATGATTCCAGAGTTCTATGAAGTATACTTGCAAAAAATAAAAAAAGTCTTGCTAAATAAGAGCCCCTGAAATTCATGGCAGATGAATTGGGTCACAGGTTTCGAAGTGATAAAAAAATTTTGAGAGACAGTAAATTTTGCATATGAGATATGATAATATGAGGTACTCTAACCGAGTCAAAAAAGTGGGGTTGTTTTCAAGGATCTATTTGGAGGGAAAAATGGCTTGTTTGTGGTTTATAGTTTTTTCTTTCCTGCCTTTTTCTTTCCTGTCTGCACAGCCCTTGGAGCAAGATAAAGAGGTATTAACAGTAACTCAGGAGATGATTTTTGATGGTCAGGCTTTGAAGCAAGCTGTAGACAGTGCAGAAGAAGAGAATGGTGTGAAAACTGCAGAAATCTACGGACGGATCATTTATACCTACAGCAATGGCACGAAAGAGGAAAAAGGTGCTTTCTTTACACAGAGTCTCAAAAATGGGGTTTATACGTCTGTTTCGGCGAGGATCTTTGAGGATTCTGTTTTTTTAGGAAATAACCTATGGATGATGGTCGCCGCCTTTTTAGTTTTTGCGATGCACTTAGGTTTTGCAATGCTGGAATCTGGCCTAACACAGGCGAAAAATACAATCAACATACTTTTTAAGAATACTACTATTATTGCTATAGGGCTTTTGACTTACGCTCTTGTTGGATTTAACTTGATGTATCCTTCGGATTGGAATATTATTGCCAAGGTGATTGGATTTGCGGGATTTGGTATAGGAACAGGAGCAGAA
This sequence comes from Leptospirales bacterium, assembly GCA_014238275.1. Taxonomy (GTDB): domain Bacteria; phylum Spirochaetota; class Leptospiria; order Leptospirales; family Leptonemataceae; genus JABABJ01. Next base: position 15,990 of record JABABJ010000170.1, read on the forward strand.
GGACTGACTCCTTCCTATAACACAGGTTATACTTACTGGACAGATTTTCTATTTCAGGCATTGTTTGCAGCTACTACGGTTACTATAGTTTCTGGGGCTGTGGCAGAAAGGATCAAGCTCAAGTCGTTTTTAATCTTCTCCATACTATATGTAAGTATTGTTTATCCAATTATTGGAAGCTGGCAATGGGGAGGAGGATTCCTTTCTGATGCGGGTTTTTATGATTTTGCGGGTTCTACTATAGTTCATTCTGTAGGAGGATGGGCTGCTTTGGCAGGCGTAATTCTCTTAGGGTCGCGAATTGGAAAATACCAGGGAGCTCTCATCAAATTGATTCCTTGTTCAAATATGCCTCTTGCTACGATAGGGGCTTTCCTTCTTTGGTTGGGTTGGTTTGGATTCAATGGAGGGTCTGTTTTATCAGGTGATCCTGGGGCAGTATCTTTTGTGTTGGTGACGACTTCTCTTGCCGCAGCATCGGGAATACTGGGAGCTGCTATTCTATCAGGGATAGTACAGAAGAAGCCCGATCTATCCATGATTCTTAACGGAGCTCTGGCAGGTTTAGTGGGAATTACGGCTGGTGCTGATACGGTTTCTATAATTTCAGCTGTTCTGATAGGGCTAATTGCAGGTCTATTCGTTGTTGCTTCGGTGCTTTTACTAGATAGGCTACATCTGGATGATCCTGTTGGTGCCATATCAGTGCATCTTGTTTGCGGTATCTGGGGAACTCTTGCTGTTGGCATTTTTAGTACGAATCCCGAGCATTCTCTTATTTCACAGCTTATAGGGGTTGCCTCTGCTGGTCTTTTAGCATTTCCAAGTGCTTTTATTATTTTTCTTGGTATCCGATCTACTTTAGGAATTCGAGCTAGCCGTGAGGATGAGTTGAAGGGCTTGGATATCAGTGAACATGGGCAAGAAGCATATGGAGGCTTTCAGGTTTTTAATCTACGCTAATATCATTAGGAGGAACTCTTTGAGCAATGAAGTTAATAAAAGCAGTAATTCAGCCACATAAGCTGACAGATGTAAAGGAGGCTTTAACTAAAGCAGGCATAGGAAAGATGACAGTGATGAATGCACTTGGTTGTGGACAGCAGCAGGGATATTCAGAAGGATATAGAGGTGTTGTCAATGAGGTAAATCTTCTGAAAAAGTTAATAATTGAGATAGCTGTAAACGATGATTTTGCTGAAATAGTTGTGGAAACAATTTGCAAAGCAGCTAAGACAGGGCATATAGGAGATGGGAAAATTTTCATACTTGAGCTTCATGATGTTATACGTATTCGCACTGGTGAGAGAAGCGAATCAGCTATCGGATAGAAGGATTTAAATTTCCACGTATAAGTGTTATCTTCCATTGTGTCTTGTTTCGCAAGATTTGGCATAGTTTATATCACTGTCCCTAACAACGAGGAGGCAAGAGATATTGCTAAAGGGCTTATTGAAAGACGCCTTGTTGCTTGTGCGAATATCATAAAAGGAGTGGATTCTATCTACAAATGGGAAGGAAAGCTACAGGAGGATCAGGAGTATATTTTGATTGTCAAGAGCAGAACTTGCCTGTTTAAAAAAATTCGTTCTTATGTTCTCTCTGTTCACAGTGCTGAATGCCCTTGTATTGTGATGTTTCCTATACAGAAGGGATATCTCCCATTTCTTCACTGGATACAAGGAGAGACTCAGCCTCTAGCAAGAAACCTAGACAGTCCAGAACTAAAACTAAGGGCTTAATAAATCAAGAAGCTAAATACTTACAAAGCATTAGACTTTGCCTCCTTAGCTTATTGGTTTATTAGACTTTTACTTTTTATGTTTGCTCATTTTTGAATACTTAGAAATTTTGTATATTGGGAGTAAGAAAGAGAATTGAATGAGCTATCAGGAAGCGACTTTCACGCTAGCAGAACTAGCAGGTGACCTTGCTAAGTTGATTCAAAGAGATGAATGTAATCTTCTTCCTTTGTTAACAGGAGAAGTGGAACCTTCTTCTATTGAGCTTATCTGGAGAGCGAAAGATGTATCTTCTCGAGTATTTAAGGATCTGCAAAAAGACCCGCAGAAAAATTCAGTCTATTCAGATTCAAAAGAATCTATTGCACAGCAGGAAAAGACTCCCGTAGCAGATAATTTTTCTTGTACTCTTTGTCCCTCTCGCCTTTTCTCAATACAAAACTTTCGACGAAAAGGGACAATACCTGTTATTTTTCTTTATTACACTGGTTTTGTGAAAGGAAAGTTTGTTCGGAAAGATCAAAGTAGAGAGTATATTTTTGGAGGATCCAAACAAGATGATCTCTTTGCAAGATTTTTGAACAAGCTTGGCCTTTCCTTAGATTCGTTTTATTATCAAGAATATCCTGCCTGTTATTTTAATCCTATTCGGAATACTATGGATGACTGGGAAAGATATATTCACAACTGTTCTCAGCATGTGGGAAAGACGATACAAGATCATAATATTCAGAAGGCGATAATCTGTGGAAATTCAGCAATACTTTCTTTAGGAAGAGATAATGCCCAGAGGCTTGCTAAGAGTACGAAATCCTTCCCCTGCGACTTTGGTTCTATTACTTTAGAGACACTAGTCCTCAGAAGCCCAGATGCAATTTTGGCAATGGAAGCAAAGAGAGAGGAAGCAAAGAGAGAAGAGAAATCTTTTCCTTCTTCTGAAAATACTTCTTTGTCTCTATCGAGAAACCCAGAGGATACTACGAAGCAAAGCTATCAGAATTTTCTTCAGGAAGAGCAGGATGTAAAATCTTTAATGTTAACTTCTCTCAAAGACTTTCTTTCCGAATTTCTCTGAGAAGCTATAGATCTTTTTTGCACTATAATGTTTTCTATTTATGTTGACGTATTATTAAACCTTCCTCTAAAACAGCCTTATACTTATAAATTGCCAGATTTAGTAAATCAAGACACTTTTACTCCGGGGAGTAGAGTGTTGGTTCACTTCAATCATCGAGAAGAAACAGGAATTATAGAAAAACTGCACTCACAGTCTCCTCAAGAGGAAATATTTTATATCAATGAGGTATTGGATCCAGAACCCATTGTTACAGAGTACCAAATCAACCTTGCTTATTGGATTTCTTCTCGTTATCTGTGTGGTCCTGGAGAAGCTCTTTTCAAGATGTTTCCTAAGGTATTTCCTAAAGTATTTGTGGGAAAGTTTCCTAGTAAAGCTAGAGGGAAAGATCATTTTTCAGAAGAAAGCTCTCATTTGAAGGAGAAGCGATTTCAACCCGAGTATAGTCTGAATAAAAGACAAAAAGAGATCTATCAAAGTATAAAAAGAGATTTTGAAGAAAATTGCAGGAAGAATACTAAGAAGAACATCGTACAAAAAATCTCGCAAAAAAATATTCATCTCCTTCAAGGAGTCACTGGATCTGGAAAGACAGAGATATATATCTATTTATTACGTGACTCCTTAGAAGAAGGGAGGGGAGCTATATTGCTTGTTCCTGAAATTAGCCTAACAGTTCAGCTCATTCAAAGGCTCAGGAAGGTATTTGGAAATCGGCTAGCACTTCTTCATTCTGGGATGAGTCCAAAAGAGCGATTCATTAACTATTTTTCCCTTCGGAAGGAAGAAAGGAAAATTGTAGTAGGAACTCGTTCTGCTATTTTTGCTCCTGTCCAGAATCTAGGGCTAATCATCCTTGATGAAGAGCACGATGACTCCTTCAAAGAGCATAGTAGACCTCGATATGATGCACGTCAAATTGCCCAAAGGCGTTCAAAGGATCATAACTGTCTCTTAGTTTATGGTTCTGCAACTCCTCGTATTGAGACAAGCTATCATTCTCGAAGAAGAGATGGAAGGATAGGATTTCATTTTCTACCAGAAAGAGCAAAGGGCTTTGGCCTCCCACAGGTTAGATTGGTTTCCCTCCCCAGTCCTGAAACTATTATGAGTGCACATCTCTTAGGTGAGTTAGAAGTTAACCTGAAAAAAGGAGAACAAAGCTTACTTCTTTTGAATACTCGAGGTTTTTTCCCATACATATATTCTCGAAATAACAAGAAAGCTGAGAGTTGTCCTGCCTGTTCTGTAAGCCTTAGGCTTCATAAAGATCAATTTCTTCGATGTCATTACTGTGGCTATAGCTACCCATTTACAGGAAAAGGATTAGATGGAGGAGATGTAAGTCTTATGGGGCTAGGGACTCAAAAACTAGAGAATTTTCTGATAGATCGATTCCCTGATGCAAGGATCGAAAGATTAGATGCAGACGCTGCTGCGCAAAGAGGAGTGGTTCAAAAGACAATCGAGCAGTTTTTAAGAAAAGAGGTAGATATATTGCTGGGAACGCAAATGATAGCAAGGGGTTTAGATGCTCCTAATGTCAGTCTTGTGGGAGTACTTCAATCAGAAAAGGGACTCCATTTTCCTGATTTTCGAGCGGCAGAAAAGACTTTTTCCCTCCTAACACAAGTCGCAGGAAGAGCTGGAAGAAGTAGTCTTAAAGGACGTGTGATTTTTGAATGTATTGATACAGAGCATCCTATTATCCAGTATGCTGCAAGACAAGATTACGAGTCTTTTTATCTCAATGAACTAGAAGAGCGAAAGGCTTCTTTCTATCCTCCGTTTAGTCGAATCATCCGTGTTTTATGTCGAAGTCATCAGCAAGAAAAGGGTCAGGAGTTTATGCAAGAATTCACCTCTTCTCTCAAGAAGAATTTTTTCAAGGATGCTAATAAAGAAGTTAAGGAACCAAAAACACTTCAATTATTAGGACCTTCTTCCGCACCAATTGGGAAAATCAACCATCAGTTTCGAGAGCATATACTGATCAAAACAGTCGATCTTATAAAGACTCGTTCCGCGGTGGAAGAGTGCTATAATTTACACAAAGGAAAGCTTGGAAAAAATCTACACTTGGAAATCGATTTAGATCCTGTCGAACTTCTATGAAAAGCTATTGATAGCTAATCTTTGCAAATTTTCAAGTTTAGAAATTCCTATCTGACCATTTTTTGTATTATAAAAATCTCCATCACAAATAGCTATAAAGTATTTGTCTGTATATGTGTTAGTCACAGACTCTTTAATAAATTCTTGAATGTCCTTATATTGATTATCTTGATGTCCACCACTTACTTTTGTATACTTGTGAGTAGCATAAAATTCTATGTTCTTTTTACTTTTCAACTCCCAATAAAAATCTATACTCTTTATTCTTTGAGCTTGCTTATTTTATCTAACTTCTCCAGCGGAAATATAAAAATAATTTGTGCCTTTTTTAGTTCTGTTGCATTAAAATCAAGCTCAAGACAATCGTGCAAATTTTTTTGATATGCTTGTCTATATTTTTTGTCGTAATCCAACATTTATAATTGTTTTAGCTAAGTTATAATCAAGTCTCCGTCTATACCGTCCATCCTTTCTTAATCCCTTAAAAGGAGTCAAAAAAATGTCATTTGTAGATACACGGAAATCATTTAAAATCTTATTAAATTTATCGATTAAAGCAGTTGTAATTACAACGTTATTTTCAATATGTACCCTAGTAAACAGCCTAGAAGATGACTTTATATCGTACTTATTTAATTCTTCTCCTTTGCAAAATTTTATACTCTCTCCCTTCGTATTGTCTATATTCCTTATTCCAATCTCACCTTCTGGTACATTAAATTTCACGTTAATTTTATTATTGTTTTTCTCTAGTAGGTCAAGTTTTCGTTTTAGATCATGAAAAGAACCTAAAAACTTATTATTCTCATAAATTTTTATATCTTCTGATTTGTCCTTATTGAATAAAGCTAAACAAGTAGGATTTTGTGTAGCCTCAAACAAGAGCCCATTGATTAAAATGATGCTATTCAATCTATGATGAAACAGCTTTGTAGTTAAAAAGGATGCAGGCAAGATCATTGCTACATATTCACAGTGTTTTAGAGCAAGTTCCAAGCAAAATTTATATATATTGTTATAAGGTAAATTTTTAGGAAAAGGAATCTTATTTCTTGATGCAAAATAACTGCTTAGCCAAGGCGGATTTGTTATGCAAACTTTATATCCAACAGGAAAATTTTTCATAGTATCTTTACGAATAACATTTGGACATGATGGCATAATATCATAAGAAGTATAGCTCTCTATTTGTCCTGAAAGCAGTTTGACTATATTGTTAGATCCTGCAAAAGGTTCTAATATAGTATGATAAAATAAATTAATACACTTAGCCCATTGGCGAAAAGGATTTAAATTAAATGGATTGTTTACAGTGTAATAAACACCATATTCCCTTTTGGTTTTTAGACATTTAGAATTATTACGATCAGCAATAATTAGATGAGGTTTTTCTTGCTTCTTTGATGTTTTAAATTGCAGTAATACAGAAGGCATGTTTCATTATTCTCTTTTTTCTTGTGTATTTTTTTCACATCCTTTTCCCTTAGTTCAGCTTGCCTCTCTCAAAGAGGTTTCCCTACGATTTTATAAAAAGCCTCATCAAAACCCCTGCCTTTAGTAGACTTATAGGCTTGAAAAGAAGATAGAGAAACTCAATATAGGCTAAACAACCCTTCCTACACCGTAGCTTTATGTGGATTAAAATGCTGTATTCATACCCTCATATATATCACAAGGGTATGACACTATTATGGGTTAGTTAAGTTATATAATTCCTAAGTTTTTTTGCTCTTACAAACTATTCATCTTTTTTGTTTTTATGTTTTTGTTTTTGTTTGGTTTTGCAAAGCTTGATTTCTTCTTTTGTGATAGAGCCATTCCCATCAGAGTCCATTTCACGAAATTTCTTTTTGAAGCGAGATAATATTTCTCCTTTAGTTATTTTTCCATCTTTGTTTGTATCTATTTCTTCAAATTTTGCCTTTTTTTCCTTCCGCCAACAAAGACAACTATGCATTTCTTTTTCATCAATTACTCCATCCTTATTCTTGTCCTTTTTTTGGAAATGCTTCTCAGCAAAGGACTCCATTTCCTTTTTTTCAACGACACCATTTCGGTCAGAATCCATCTTCTTAATATGACATTTCTTACCTCTATGTGCCAGAAGAGACATTGGGGAAAGGGGAATAAAAACAACTCCCAACATTACAACCAACAGTCCCTGTACAAGTAGATATTTAATCAAAAACCAATTTCTCATATTTTTCCTCCAATATAATCAATTATTGTACAATATATTTTTCCTCTAATATTATGTCCAATCTAAAATTTTAATTTTCAGTTTTATATCTTGCAAAATCTGATAAAGAAATTACTTGACTATTGAGAAGCTCTCTGTGGAGTAAGAGTACTGGTGCACGATACAGATCATCACATGAAGCAAAGTTTTATACAGAGATCCATAGAAAAGATACATTCATCTAAAATACAATTAGTTAGTTTTGATATTTTTGATACACTTTTATGTCGACCAACACTCTTCCCTGCAGATTTGTTTTATCTAATGGATGATGGGGTACGAGATATTCTAAACTATCGAAACATTGTATTTTCAAAAATTCGTCCTGTTTTGGAGCTAGATGCTAGAAAACTTCATCCTCATCTTGAGGATATAACTTTAGATGAGATTTATGAGTATTTCTCTCAATTTTATGGGATTCCTAGAAAAAAGGCACTTCAAATTATGCATCTGGAGATGAAAATAGAGGAAAAATACCTCAAACCTCGAAAGATTGGGCTGGAATTGTACCGAGAAGCAAAAAAATCGAGAAAAAAAATCATTTTAGTTTCAGATATGTATCTAAGTCTTGAATTTATCGAAAGGATCTTGCGGAAAAATAACTATCTAGTATATGATAAAATCTATCTTTCCTCACAAGAGCGTATAACAAAGCATAGTGGGAAACTTTTTGATTTGGTTTTGGAAGAGATTAGACTTCCTCCTTCTTCTATGCTTCATATAGGAGATAATCAACAAAGTGATATTCAGATTCCTAAAGCAAAAGGGATGAAAACGATTCATGTACCTAAAGCTTCGGTTGTTTTTTTATACAAGCAACGTTCTTTATGGAATAACTTGGAAATTCATCAATTAGAAAGTCCACTTCGAATCTGTCTTGGCCTTGTGGCAAATAAATTCTTTGATGATCCTGATGAGCAAAGAAACTATCAGGCGATCTTCCATGGAGACGCGTATATTATTGGTTATTATGCCTTAGGTATTTTACTCTTCAGTTTAGCTAAATGGCTTTTGGAAAATACAACTCTGCAAAAGCATGATAAAATATTTTTTTTATTACGCGACGGATTTATGCCACAAAAAGCTTATAATCTCCTGCAAAAGCATTATCCAAGAAGCTCTCCTTCAGAGGAAATGTTTTCCTCAAGAAGACTTCTTTCTCCCTTGCAAAATCTCTATCCTCATGATTTCATTACCTCTACTTTTGAGTTTATTAACGCAAAGGTCACAATTGCTAGTTTTATTACTCAGCGTCTAGGAGAAGGATTTTTAGCGGATTACAAAAAAAAAATTATTGAAACAATAGGTCCTCTCGATAGAAAAGCTTCCTCTTGTAGAGAAGAGTTAAGAAAATTTTTTCTCGATTTTCGCGAAGAAATAGAAAATTCTTTGCAAAAAAGCAGAAAGATTATTTCTAAATATTACAACAAAAGAATAAAAGGGTGTCAAAATATTGCTTTATATGATGTTGGATTTTGTTCTTCATTTCAGCATATCCTTACTCCCATCTATCAGAATATTCACGGCTATTATATTCACGCGGATTATGAAAGAATGATTGATTTAGGAAGAACTTATCTATCTCAACAAGTTTTTAGTGGTAAACAGAACTCACGTCTAAATAATCTTCGCCGAGTAAAACCAGAAGAGAATAGTACTAATATATTTTACGAGTTGTTTTTTTCTTCTCTTTCTCCCTCTTGTATAGGTTTAACCTCCGATCAAGAAGCAAAACGTATAAAGCCTATATTCAGTGAAACTGAATTTTCTTCTCATGCCAAGAAAACTATTAATAAAATCCAAAAAGGGATGCTTGACTTTGTGTGCGAACTAGAAAGTCTTTTTGAAGATGATATAAAAAAATTACATCTTACTTATGATACATCTTTACACGTAATTCATACTTTCATAGTTCAACCTAAGCGTATTGATGCTAAGATATTGCAAAAAATGGTATTTAAGGATGAACAAAATCTAGGTCCTAAGGCTTCCTATTCTTTTTTATCCCTCTGGCCACAAGGTTACCGTGCAATATATCCTTTGAAATATAGTGTAATATCACATCTTCGGAGTCATGTGGCTTTCCATAAGAAACTCAAATTATTTTGCGAACAACATTCCCTGCTTAAGAAAGGTATACTTTCTACTTTCTATTTAAAATTTATTTATCCGACAAGTTGGTTTCTTTATAAGAAATTTACAAGAAAATTTTATGCATAGAAACAAAATAGTCAGCTTCAAAAATATCTGGATAATCAAGAATTCTTATCCAACGCAAAATGAATCATAATTCCAACTCTCCTCCCATGGTCTCCGTGGTCATTCCTCTATGTAACAAGGAGAAAAACCTTGCTCGATGCCTTAAGAGTGTACTTGGTCAAAGCCTGAAAAATATAGAGCTAGTCATTGTAATTGATCAGAATATGAAGCATTATGAGAATATTGTTCAACAGTATTCCCATAATGACCCAAGGATCAAGTCCTATACAAACGAAAAAAGACTTCAGCTTCTCCAGACTCGACTGAAAGGAATCATGCTTGCGAAGGGAAAATATATCCTCACAGTAGGACATGAAGATTGGCTGGAACAAGATACACTTAAAGTCATGTGTCAAACAGCTATCCGTCACAATGGGGATATAGTCCATACGAAGTCTAATGTCTTTGATGAGAAAAATCAGAATATCCAACAAGATGCTCCAGCCTCTAAAAAACCTATCCGTACTCTTGCTCCCGCCTCTAAAATACTAGAAGAAGCAGATATTACGACTGCACTATTTAAGGGAAAAGTATCAGACCATATCTCAGCCAAGCTTTTTGAAAGAAGACTAATCCAGCAAGCGATCACAGACTCAGGACTAATGGATAGAGCTGAATTGCAAGATGTATATATATGGGAGGATATACTCCTTTGCGTATTGACCCTAATTACTGCAAAAAAGTATATACCAGTTAAAAAAATGCTTTATCATTATTCTGGAAACCCAGAATTACTAGAAGGAAGCAAGAGTCCTGAACAATACCTTGAGATATTTATCCAAGCTAGTAGGATCAGCCATTGGTTATATCAGTATTTCAAAGACTATCCAGAAGAATTATTCAAACAA
>JABABJ010000011.1 GCA_014238275.1 Leptospirales bacterium
ATTGACATTAAACATAACAAAAGCATTAGCTGGAGCAAGCGTGAGGCCAAGCATATTCCCGTTATCGTCTAAGTATCTTAAATCCTCATTTTGTGGACCGACTAGAGAGCAATTGTCACGGGCTTCGTCAATGACTTTTTTGTCAAGAGATATAGAGCTTACCCGTATCGCAAAAATAGAAGACTGTATACAACATCCTTTGCATATCTTTGAAGCCTCTAGTTTTAATATAGGCAATGTCTATTTGCCATGAGTCATCTTCCTAGTTTTTATGTTTTCAAAAAACAGTTGGATGTCTCTAGTTTTTCAATATTTACTATTTTTCTCTCTGTCCTAATTTGGATTTGACTTTGCAAAAAAATTGTGAAATATGAAAGAAGATTGATAAAGCAATAGGGATAACACAAACCTTTTTTAGGTTGACAGACCTAGCTAGTTTGTCAATACAATTATATTGTGAGCAGCCCTGCTGAGTTATTCGATGGAATTCATCCTGTTCCAATTCATGGGAGCTTCGATGTTCATTTGGAAAGACTAGTCTTTTGGGGGGATAAGGAGGGCTCCAAGGAATTTTCGATCTCTATTGCTGATATTATCTCTCTATCTGAAGAAGGAAGCCGTTTTCGTATAGAGTTTCGTCATTCCAATCGTACTCAACAGGAAGCAATCTTGTTTGAATCAAAGAACCTCTATCAAAAAATCCGTGATCTCAGAAGACAAGATAAGAATATCCTTACTGGTATTCATATGCTTCCTTCACTTCCTACTTTGCTTCTTCTTGCATCCTTATTTCCAGCTGTTGGGTTTGTCTATTATTTTCTTTTCTATCAATCCTATCGTTTTACACCACGTTCTGTGGATACTGCTTTAGGGAATCAGGTGGTGAAAGTTTTACTGAAACAAAAACAAGTCTGCGATAATCCAGATGCTCATCGTTTCGTGAAATCTATACTCCAAACACTACGCCCGAAAGACTCTCAGTTTAACTATCATACTCATATCATTGTCTCGAATGATAAAAATGCTTTTGCATTACCAGGTGGGCAGTTGATTCTCACATCTGCACTCTTGCAAGAAAGTCTACACCCTCGAATGGTCATGGGTATACTTGCTCATGAAATTGCTCATGTGGAAAAAAGACATGGAATCCAAAGTTTGATCCGAGGCATTGGTTTTGGAGCTCTCGTCTCTTTGCTTCTCAGTACAGGTCTTGGGCAAACTGCTGGAATTGAGATTATTGCTGAAGCTACAAATACTCTTCTTTTCCTGAAGTATTCCAGAAACTTTGAAATAGAAGCAGATCGTGCTGGAGTGGAAATACTTCATATAGCAGGTTTTAGTATAAATGGATTGAATGATTTCTTTGAAGATGCACAACGATCTGAAGTTCATGGCAAAGTCTCTTCATATCTAAGCACTCATCCTAGTCATAAGAAAAGAAGTCAGTACTTCTCCCAAGTCCTTTCGAAAGAAAAGAAAGGATACCGTCAAATCCAGATGAAAAAAGAAAGATGGAATATAATACAAAGCTCCTGTAAAGCTCCGTCTTCTTGACCCTATCTTTCAGGAGTCTTTTGGTATTCGAATTTTTGGCCTTCTAATGTGGGCTTGACGATATAATATACGTACGCCTGATACAAAGAGCTTAGGATCAGTCCTGTTCCAAAAAAAAATAATGCCACTCGTACATTGGGTCTACTATGCTCAGAAATATTCCTTAAAAAAGAAGGGCGTAGCAGTCCTGCTGCCAGAAGGAGAAGGTATACACCTGCACCAGCATAAAAAACAAAAAGAATCATAGTTGCAAGAATGACATTATGATTCAGTAGTCTTAGATGCTAGATGAGCCGCACCAATAGCACCGGCTCTGTCTCCTAATCGTGCCAAAGCTACTATTGGGACATTTCCTATACAATAGTGAGATAGATTCTTCATAATGCGAGGTAAAAGCTCTTTCCCAAGTGCCTCCATAAATCCTCCTCCTAGAATGATAAGCTCTGGATCAAGAAAATTCGCACTTTGACTTAACGCAATTCCAAGATACTTGCAATAATACTCATTCATAAGATCAAGGGTAAATGGATCTTTTTTCTTGTATGCTTTTTTAATTGAAGAGGATTTGAGGGGTTCTTTTTTTAGATCATAATCAATCAATTTTGTTAATAGGGTTTCCTTTCCAGAACCAATCATTTTTTGAATTTTACCCCCTAATGTTCTTTTGCCAATATAAGACTCAACAGAGCCTTTGATACCTCCTTTAGCTTTGCGACCGCCTGCTCGTACAACTATATGGCCAACTTCACCACTTCCTCCATGAAATCCAATGACTAATTTCCCATCTATTGCAATAGCTCCTCCAACTCCTGTCCCGCAAAAATAAGCAGCAACATGAGAAGGAATCGGATCATATTGAGTTAATTCGCCCATAAGAGCTGCATTTACATCGTTCGATAAGACTAAGCGAATTTTATCTCGATTTTTGAATACAAGATCTTTTGTTGGATTGGCGTTGTGCCATCCTAGGTTTGGAGCGACTTGGACGATTTTTTTTCGAGTAACCACCCCTGGAACACACAGACCTATAGAGTGAAGCTCTGCTTTTTCTTGCTTGAGTTGCTCTTGTATATTATCGATTTGAGTACCTATTCGACCTATTAAATCCTTATACCCCTTTCGTGCATCTGATTTCATTTTATCTTCTAAAAGGATATTACCCTCTGGTCCCAAAACCACCGAGTAGATTTTACTCCCTCCAAGATCAATACCTAAACACGCTTTTATCATCTACTACTTCCGCTCAGACTGCTCACTCAGAATATGGGTATCATGATAAAACATTCTTGTTTTGTAAAGAAATTTTATAAAAATTTTACAAATTCTAAACCAAGATTCAAAATAACTTCACATCTGGGTGCTGATTTGTCGATAAGTGTCATGAACCTTCTTGTTTTTTGGAATACCTTACTCTGAGTCCATTGAGAGCGAATAAAGCCATGGAGGAGAATGCAAAAGGAATTGTCGGGCAAAAGAAACGTGGTGAATAATGTGCGGTAAGCACAGTTAAAACAGCCATAGATTGAGCGATGAGGGCACAAGCAAAGGATGCAATTAGCAAAGGTCTAAGCGTCTTGCATGAGAAGAAAGCATAAAGCCCTAAGAGTGCCAGAAGCAACGAGCCCACTCCAAGTACACTACAACTCAAATAATACATAGAGTAAACGCTAAGTACTGGTAAAAAAGACTTCTCAAACGGGGCCACTATAAAGTTTTTTTCTGTAGGGGGAAACATGTTCTTATAGGGAAGATCTTTTGCTATATCCTGCTGTTTTACTTTTCCAAGTCCTCGCATAATAAGATGAGGCATATAATCCATACCCCAAAAGCCTATGTACTGTTTCATGAGCAAAGATAGATAACTCACTGAATTGCTAAAAATTCTAGCGAAAGCGACATCCTCCACAAGAAACAAAAAACGAACTTGTTCCATATATTCACGACCCCTATAATTCTTTATCTTACCATCTATGTCTTTATAAACGAAAGGAAAGTACCATTGGACAAGACCTGCATAACGTGATCTCATCCTATTAGCAATACGGAGATTAGGAAGATTATGAATGAAATCTCGCACAGGCTGCATATCATAAGCCAGAAATTGAGAAAGTTGAGACGCCCTGTGACTATTAGATTTTTGCAAGAAATTTTTCGAACTTTCAGAAGAGATGACCCCAGAGCGGTTGCCAATGAGAGCTGCTTTGGCAAAGGAATGTAACTGGAATGAATTTGTCCGATGACCTGTATGGTGAAGTCTGTAATAACTCCTCTCCGCTAAGATTATAAGAAGTAAAGGAAGGATAGCTGTTACTGTCCATAATCCAAATAAGCGCACAGAAAAAAACGAATCCTTTATCTTACTTCGGAAAAGATAGATACTCACAAGAAAAAGAGTAGGAAGAAGTGAAACTCCTATGGGACGAATTGCACATGCAAGTCCCGCAAGGAGCGATAGTAGAGAAAGATATATTGCTGATCTTGTTTTGCAGAACTGTAAAAGTGTGCTTAGGAAGAGGAGCAAAAAAGTGAAATAAAGAGATTCTGTCAATATAGTAGAGTGATATCGATTCATGTACGGAAGGAAGGTTCCTAGTAGAATCACAAATAGCGAAAAAATTTTATTTCCTGTGAAATAAAGAAAAGATAGGCACAAAGCAAACAAAGAAATCGAGTAGGCAAGTATCTGAACCCAGAAAATTTGTTGAAGAGAGAATCGAAGCAACTGACATAGATCCAAAAAGGCTGGATAAAGACTTGTGCGTAAGTGATCAAAGTTAAAATAACTATGGGAATCTGCAATAATACCAGAAAGTGGAAAATGATAAAATAGCGAATAGAATACAAAATGAATTACTGCTATAAGGATTGCTGGTATCAGCAGTCCAGCCTGCGACAGTGGAGAACGATCCCTGACAAGTCTATATATACATTCTTTCATAGAGTGCAGTCCTGTGCTAAATCAAATATATTTTTCTGTTCAGATTGTGAAACCAATAAACATATCTTACACTCAATCTGTACGTATGAGAGCATGTTTTTGAAAGTTTGAGAAGGTGTCAATCCATTTAATGAAGTGAAGTATACGGTCTGCCTTGATTGTAATGGCTAGGAAGTCAATGCAGATAAGATCATTCTTTTCGATAAGAAAAAGATGCAAACTATATACCCTTTATGCTTGGGACTATCTACGAGAAAATAGACAAAGATTATTATGTCGCTCTGATTTAAATAAAAATCTTGAAGAGGCTTTGGATAACACCGTGAAGGGCTGTGAGGCTCTGCTCAAACTCAACATATGCTTGACAATACACCATACACTAGAGAATACAATGTTTATTGTAGAGCGTTTTTTAGAACAGAAGTGATTCCTATGACAAAAACTTATACTAACTTTTTTACTAGAAGGATGAAAAAATACTTGTTCTTGTTTGCATATCGTAAGCAATGGATAGAATGTAGTCAGAGTGTATTGTTATTCCATTTTGTCGTGCTGTTTTCGTGCTGTTTTCATGCTTCCTTTCTCTGAGAAATCATCTCTAAGCAGGATAGCATGGTCTTGCTTATTTGTTTTGTTTGTCCCTACAGGGAAGATCCTGACGCGAGAGGGCTTGGCACTCCCAGATCTTTCCCTAAGCATGAGCAAGTTAGAGGAAACCATTAGCTCCGAAATGAAAAAAAAAGGTATCCCCGGTTTGCAAATTACCTTATTTCAGCCAAATCTTCAAATCACTCGATCTTATGGTTTCCTCAACGCTTCGAAAAATGATAAAATTTCTCCAGACTCTCTCTTTCAAAGCGGCAACTTAGTCCAGCCTCTCATGGCTTATCTGATTCTCCGAGAAGTTCAGAAACATACAGCGACCTATAACCCTAGTTTGGAAATGGGTCTTCCAAATCAAATCAAAGTCACATTATCTGATATTCTTTCTATGACCTCAGGTCTCCCTATATATCTCGATGGGATCGTTCCTGTCAGGAAACATAAAACTCCAATTACACGAAAAGATGCACTCCAAAAATCACTTGTTATCAAGACCCTCCCTCAAACTGAGATACAACCAGCTCCTCAAGGATATGCTTATCTGAGAGAAATACTGATACATCTCTATAAACAAGACATACTAAGACAAGCTCATTTAGAGATGAAACAAAACGGAATGAATCATAGCTGTATACAGATCCAAGAATGCTCCCATCCCCAAAGGATCAGTAAACCTCTTGTAATGGTCAAAAATTCTGCTTTTCATGCACCTCCTATTGATATTCTTTTTCCTTCCGCTCATTCGCTCTATACAAGTAGCGAACAATATTCTCGCCTTCTGCGAAATTTATGGAAAAAAGCCAAATCGGATTCCTCCCATCCTGCAGCTCTTTTGTTTCAAGAACATTTTCAGTATCATCCTGATCTTGGAGGAATGAGTTTAGGTTTTTCCTTTAGTCGTCCTCTCTGGTTCGGTAGTCAAGATCCATCTCGTAAAAAACAGCCTTATAAAGAAGCTACTGTATTTTATATTCAAAGTTCTTTCCCTGGATGGTCTTCTCTTGCTTTCATTAATAAAGCCAATGGAAGTGGTGCAGTTTTTCTCATAAATACAGACAACCTTTTTTTCCTTCAGTTGCTTCAAAGCAATCTCTTGCAAATCTACCAACTGATGAGCCCTGAAATAAAAGTAAAAGAATTAAACCACATTCAAAGTAATCATAACAAGATAAATGGATTTTACCGTCCTCATGCGATCCTTCCTCAAAAACAAAACTTCTTTTCCTTCCTGAACGAACTACAGATTCGTCGTCGTCCTGATATGTTTGAAATCAGTAGCGTATTTGAAAAAAAAATTGGTCTTCGTATGTATCCTATTGAAAACAAATTCTTTCTTGTCTATGGAAATGCAGATATGGGCGGATGGAGAATTGCTCCTGAAAAGAACTCAAGCGGAGAAATTACAGGATTTTTTGGTGATCTTGCCCATTATAATCGTATTCCACTATTTTTTTCAACAAGAATGATTCTTATTTTTCTTGGGAGCCTAGCACTCCTTCCGATCCTTATACCTTTGCTATATTTGATTTTTCGTCGTTCTCCTATTTTGCAGAAAAAATCTTAGGTATCAAGAAAGGAATTAGTAGGTTTAGGTGAAACAAGCTTTAGATGGAAAAAATCTCAAAGCCCCCGTAGCTCAGTGGATAGAGCACTGGTCTCCGGAATCAGGTGCGGTGGTTCGATTCCACTCGGGGGTAATTTATGCTTAGAATTAATTCTACTGACTCTACTTTATCTGCAAGATATCAATAACCAAGAAAAATATCTATCTCACTAGAAAATATTCGCCGATATAATACCCTGAATGTATTGTTTCCAGCAGGAGGGTAAAGAAGATGAGACATTTTTATATTAGGCTTATAGGTAGTATACCTTTTCTATTTTTTGTATGCTGTTTATCTGCAACTGTAAACACAACAAATCATTATCCAGACACAGCACAGATGTCGCTCAGAAGCGAAAAAAAAGCAGCTCACCCTCATGCAAAATACAGTCACAAAAAGGATCGTTTTCGTCCCATTAGCCAGAAAGCAAAGAAAGACTCCTCTGGGTTGGAAAATGTAGTTTCTCGCAAGCAATGTGCACCCTGCAAGCAAAAGGAACAAGTCGCTATTCCAGATGAAGATACACAAGACTTAAAGCCTCTGGAAAAACTTGCTTCCCCTGATACCTCTAACACCTCTCCGTATGAAGAGCAGGATACCTCTTCTTCCTC
>JABABJ010000010.1 GCA_014238275.1 Leptospirales bacterium
ATTTTGTCAACCGTCCCGGCTGCCCCCCCCTCTAGCCAGATGTCTGTCTCATGTAGGCAAGCCACGCGGAGGCAGGGTTGTTGATATTATTAGTGAGCAAGCCATGGATACTTACTCATAATAACAACAGTCCCGCTTCAGCAGGCTTGTTTCCTTGTATAGGCGTTTCCGCCTGTTTTTAGTGGCTTGGGATTTTTTGAGATTGATTAGGATAAGAGATGTTTTTTGAGTGGATTTGCAAGAAGGGATCTTGCATTTGGGCACAAATCATCCGAGAAATCAAGGATCTATGAATCACATTAAAGAACTCAAGGGACAATCGATTGCAAAAAAGCTCCTTACAAACTATCTGGCAAGCTATCCTCCTGCTTTGATGATTTTTCACGGCCCTCATGGGGTAGGGAAATGGTCTGCCGCTGAGGCATTGATTCGACAGTTTTTATGTACTGGAAGGAACGGATGCGGGCTGTGCCCCCCTTGCCGTAAACTTGCTTCCAATCAGCATGCTGACTATATACGCTTTCCAGAAAGCTCCGTCCCTATCGGTGATCCAAATGCTCCAGAGGCATTTAGTATCCGTTGGCTCCAGAAAACTAGAATTTCCTATACTCCTTTTGACGGAAGGATCCGCTTTGTGCTTTTTCCCCGAGGAGATCGAATCCAAAACGAGGCCGAAACAGCTCTTCTCAAAATTTTTGAGGAAACGCCAGATCATACTCGATTCATCATACTTACCCCTTCTCTTTCCGATTTAAAGCCAACGATAGTAAGCAGAGGTATCTGTGTACCCTTCAGCCTTCTCCCTAAGGAAAGCGTGTCTGATATTACATCTATAACAGGAGCTAGAGAGCTAGACCTTTTAGGTGGAAGCATGGAGAAGGTTTTAATGATCCGATCGAATTACTACAAACTCCTGATGACGAAGCTTCCTGAAGCCCTCCAGCATCCATTAGATTTGATGAATCTGGAAAAATGGCTTTACCGACTGGAGAACCCAGAAACGGCATCAAAAGAGATCCAAATGAAGCAGGACTATACGCAAATTCTGAATTTTTTCTGTCTCGTTCTACTAAGCTATAGCAGACAACATAAGTCTCACAAGGAGATTCTTCAAGCCGTTTTTGAGCTCAAGGAAGATCTTCTCGAAGAAATGCAGGGAATCTATCCCTATCTTTTGGGTCGGCTTTTTGCCTCCCTTCACTCTATCCTTTTTGTGTGAATCTAGTCAAGACTATTTCTTATCCTTTTTCTGAGCTTTGTCAGAATCGGAAGATGACTCCTTCTTTTGTTCAGTTTCCAAAGGAGGAAGGGGACAATTTCCTTCCTTTCGAATATCACGATAGAGAGGCATTCTCTCTAAATAAACGTCTTTGTTAAAGCTCCCATTCTTTTTGACAGCAATCTGTTCTTTGATTTCACCAAGAATTTCAGCTCCCTTTTCCTTGGCACGACGACGCTTGAGGACTCCTGCTGCAACATCTAGGCAGTCTTCAAGAGAGAGTGGAGCCATTTTGGAAGGCTCTTGTGCTCGGAGCTCTTGACAGGTTTTCAGCTTCTCTTCTTTAGAAATTTTCACCTTCTGCATGATTTTCTCGTTGATGTAAAGCTGGGCTATAGTCTGGAGACGACTCTGCTCCATCATCAGTTTTACTTCTGTCTTATCCAAAAAGCCCTCGTCTTTGGCAACTTGGGCGATGATGAGAGTATCTCTATATTGAGCATAGTGGTTCTCTGGCTTTAGAGCGGTAGAAAGAGGGGAAGATTCGTCACAAACCAAACGGGAGATGGCTTCTTTTCCTGAACCTGCCATACGACCCGTTAAATCCATAGAAGTCTGGTAAAAGGTTTCATAGTCCTTCGTCCATATTTTGCGGTCTCCTATAGTTTCCATAAGAGAGCCCTTCTTTCCTCCACATTGAAGCAAAAGGAATACACAAGGGATGGAAAGAAACAAAGCACTTCTGCGAGAGAAATGTGCAACAAGATGGGAAAACCCACAAGAATTACGAAAGATAAACATTGGAGCCAATCTGAAAACCCCCGCCCTAATGTCAATTACAAAAAACTTTTTCTATGTATAATCCTTTGCAAAATTGATTTGCTGGTTTTGAGAATGTAGCTTAGGATTTTGTAGGGGATTGTGGGGAAGAATATCGCCCGACTGTTTCGATTAGAACATTTTTTCTTACAGGTTTGGAAAGATACTCATTGCAACCGCATTTATAGCTTTTCATGACATCCTCTTTTGTGCTACTTGCTGAGAGGGCAACAATAGGGACAGAAGGTTTTTGGTTTTCCTTCTCCCATTCACGAATTTTCTCCATAGCAGTAAAACCATCCATCACAGGCATTTGGATATCCATGAAGACGAGATCATAGGTATTTTTCTTATATTTTTCAAAGGCGACGCTTCCATCTTCAGCAGTATCTAGTTTTGCTCCACTTGATTTGAGAAAGATGCTAAAAAGAAATCGATTGTCTTCATAGTCTTCTGCTAAGAGTACTCTCATTTGTTCGATTTTGTGTATTTTGCATGAATCATTTGTTGATTGCCGCATATAAGAGTTTGTTTTTTCCAGCTTAATATGAAAGAAAAAGCTGCTTCCTTGATTTTCTTGACTTTCGGCCCACACATGTCCCCCCATTTTCTCAATAATAGTTCGAGTGATCGTAAGTCCAAGGCCAGTCCCTCCAAACTTCCTTGTAGTAGAAGAATCTGCTTGAGAGAAGCCTTGAAAGATCGTCTCTGTTTTATCCTTTGGTATACCAATACCAGTATCTGTGACCTTGAAATCCAGACATAACTCTGTTTCTGTATCTTCACGGATTTTTGCAGATAGATAGATTCCTCCCTTTTGTGTAAATTTCACGGAGTTTCCGATCAAATTGATGAGAATCTGTTCAAATCGTACCGGATCAAGAAGGACTTGAAGATTATCAGGAAGCTCAAGATCACTTTTTAAATAGAGCTCTTTGCTCTCACATCGAACTTTCATAATACTAAGAACATTTTGGATATTTTCAACTATAAGAGAAGGTACATTTTCTAGACTTAGTTTTCCAGACTCGATCTTGGCTACGTCTAAAACATCGTTGATTTGATTGAGAAGGTTCTGTGAAGAACGCTTTAATATTTCGAGATAATCTTGCTTTTTTTCCTCGATCTTTTCTTCTTCCATAAGCTCAATACTCGCAATAATTGAGGTCAATGGAGTACGTATTTCATGACTCATCACGGCAAGAAAATCAGATTTCGCATGATTTGCCTTTTCTGCCCTTATGTTTGCTTCTCTGAGCTCTTTAGTTCGCTTTTTTACTTCTGCTACTACATCCTGAATGGTATTTAATCCTATACGAGTTACTAACAGTACAAATCCCGCCCCAAAAAAGAAAACAGCCCCCACAAGATAAATAAAATAATTCTGTAAATCAAGGCTAACTAAGAAAATAGCTCCAATATAACTGATGACAAAAAACAGGGTCAAAACATAGAGAGTCTTCCAATAGTTTTTAGTTCGGCTCGTACTGATAATAGCAATAATCTTTAGAATACTCAGAGAGGAGAAGAAAAGGAGTAGTGCTCCAACTAAAATCAGACCAAGGCTTACAATCATGTTTTTTTATTACACTTAGAGCTAGTTAGCTCCCTATAATGTTCACTATGCTACTAAAGAACCCAAGACTACCCTTTTTTGAGCTCTTACAATTTTTTCATATTTATTTTTGAATCTCCTTTTTTAACAGACGGATAATAGTGATAGAAATATCATGGCTTTCTCACAATAACAATGGCTGTCTACGATTATGATTTATTTGTCATAGGTGCGGGTTCAGGGGGAATCAGAGCGGCTCGAACAGTAGCTCGTGAAGGATTCCGTGTAGGTGTAGCAGAATACTCCAAACTGGGAGGTACATGCGTTAATCTGGGATGTATTCCTAAGAAACTCTATTTTTATAGCTCTCATTTTTCTGAAGATTTTGAAGATTCTCATTTCTATGGATGGAATTTCGGGGAGAATCAACCTACTTTTAACTGGAAGAGGCTACAAAGTGCCAAAGATCATGAGATTCACAGGCTTAACCAAGTGTATGAAAAAATTCTTAGGGATTCTGGAGCGGAATTGATTTGTGGATTTGCCTCTTTGTTCGATGAGCACACAATCCAAATAGAAGGGGCTTCGAGCCGTAGGATTACAGCCGAAAAAATACTCCTTGCAGTCGGTTCACGCCCAAGTCTTCCAGATATTCCAGGGAAAGAGCTTGTCGTAACATCAGATTATATTTTTCAGCAGCAAGAACTTCCTTCAAGGATCGTAATTGTCGGAGGAGGCTATATAGCAGTAGAGTTTGCTTGTATTTTTTCCGGTCTTGGCTGTGAAGTTTCCCTTTTGTATCGAGGAGACTTGTTTTTAAGGCATTTTGATCAAAGTATTCGACTCTTCTTCTTAGAAGAAATCAAGAAAAAAGGAGTGAAGCTTTTCTTTCACACACAAGTTACAAGACTTAGTAAAAATGAAGATGGGAGCATCTGTTGTTCGTTTCATCAAGAAGGCACAGAAAAAGAAAGCTCAGAAATCACGACAGATCAGGTGATCTATGCGATAGGTCGTTTGGCAAAACTGGAGCAGCTCGGCCTAGAAAATGCAGGTGTTTCCTGTGATTCAAGGGGCTGTATAGAGATAGATGATGACTTTCAAACCTCTACACCGTCGATTTTTGCACTTGGCGATGCTGTGGGAAGGGTTCAGTTAACCCCTGTCGCTATCGCTGAAGCCGTATCTTTTGTCCGAAAGCATTTTCTAGGCCAGAAAAGCCTTTTAGATTATCGATACATACCGACTGCTGTGTTCTCACGCCCTTCTATAGCTTCAGTTGGCTTTACAGAAGAAGAGGCGAGAGAAAAGCTGGGGGAGATTCAAGTCTATTCTTCCTCCTTTCATGCTCTAAAGCAGAGCCTCAAAACCATCCGTGAAAAGACCTTTATAAAACTCATTACAGAGAAAAAAACAGATCGGGTTGTGGGTGCACATATCATTGGAGAAGATGCAGGAGAGATCATCCAAGGAGTATCCATAGCAATGAAAGCAAGAGCCACAAAACAAGTATTCGATGAAACCATAGGAATCCATCCCTCTGTGGCAGAAGAATTTACTACTTTATAAAACCCGCCACATCATTTTCACGAGAGGGAGTTTTATAAAACCTCACTTGCACCCTCCGTGGTGCAAGTGAGGGACGCAAAAACAAGGAAACCTTGTTTTTGCTCACATTTTCGGAGCTTCCTTTCACGAGAGGGAGGACCGCGCCTTTTATAAAACCTCAGTCATGCCGTCCGTGGCATGACTGAGGGGACGCAAAAATAGGGGAACCCTATTTTTGCTTACATTTGCGGAGCTCCCATGGCTCCGCAAATGGGGAGACCCTCCGTGGTCTCCCTGTGACTCTCCCCG
>JABABJ010000071.1 GCA_014238275.1 Leptospirales bacterium
ATCACCATCATCGTCTATATCACAGACATCTCCACCGTCATCTGCACCATCTGAATTTTCCTGTGCTGGATTCGGCTCGTTCGGGCAATTATCAATGTCATCAGTGATACCATCACCGTCTGTATCTGCAGAAGCACATGCACTCAAGGCAAGTAGACTTAGTATTGGTAAAGCAGTCAAAAGCCACTTGTATATTTCTTTCGCTCTATTCCAT
The DNA here is from genome assembly GCA_014238275.1 of Leptospirales bacterium. Taxonomy (GTDB): domain Bacteria; phylum Spirochaetota; class Leptospiria; order Leptospirales; family Leptonemataceae; genus JABABJ01. Next base: position 215 of record JABABJ010000071.1, read on the forward strand.
TGCAATATTTTAGCGTTTTTCATTTTCACCTCTCTAGTAAATATAAATGTGCCCAAGAATCAGGCATGATGTATAATATGTGCAAGGGGGTATTTTTTGTCAAGATTTTTGTCATTTTTTTTGTGAAACAAGTAGGAATATTTTTCTCGTGAATCATGGATTTTTTGACTGACGAAAAAGGCGTTTCGGTAGATAGCTAATACTTGCTAGTAGAGACGCCTGTTTTTAGTAAATATTAGCTAAAAATCCCGATTTTTCGGCGATTTCCCTCAAAGCAAGATAGCTTTCTATTTTTGCACAAGAGAGCACAAATCCTCAAGGCTATACACTGGTTTAGCACAAACAAGATTTTTACAGATATAAGCTGCTGTCGATAGATTCTCTTCTGTTCCTTGCTTTGGAATGTCCATATCCTTGCCGTAAAGGAGAGGAATATGCCCTGAGGCAATGGAAAGTTTTTCCTGTGAAGTAAAGGCAATAGCACTTTCTCCTGAAAGCTCTTTTTGGACCCAGTCTAAGATAGGATCCTCTGTCCTATCTTTCGATGTTACAATGGCAATTTGTTGCTGTTCCTTCATAAAAAAAGAATAGACGTAAAGTAAAAAGCAATGAGAAATTCCATTAGAATTCATTCGTTTCGTAAAGTATTGAAATATCTTTCTTGCCCTTTGGTAATTTTCTTGCATGTTGATTCCGTACAAAGAAAGGGTATAAAAGAGTCTTGCTGACAGGGAGTTTCCTGAAGGAAGAACTCCATCATAAGAATCAACCGATCGCATGATTAATTCCTTTGTATCAAAGGCTTCTTGAGGACTTTCATAAAATACTCCAGAATCATGAGAAAAACGCTTTTGGATCTCCTCTGCCAAAATAGAAGCTTTTTGCATATGGCTTGGATTAAAATCAGCTCGATAGAGGTCAAGAAAGGCACATCCTAGGGCTGCATAATCACTGAGTCCCCCTTCAAAACGAGATTCACCCTCGCGATAACGCCGTAGAAGATGTCCCTTCCCCTCTTCTTGGTAGAGATTTTTCCATAAGAAATCCAGAGCACGTGCTGCTCTTTGATGAAGCTCAGGAATCCCAAAAGCACGAGATGCCTGAGAAAGAGCAGAAATCATCAGAGCATTCCATGAACATAAGATCTTATCATCACAAAGGGGTGGCTTCCTTTTTTTACGCTCTGCCATCAGTGAGCTTTTTGCCCTTACAAGAAGAGATTCCCATTCTTTTTCGCTATATCCAGAAGACTTCAAAAACTGATTTCTTGCAAGAGGTTCATGAAGGATATTGAGTCCCCCTTCAAAATGACCTTGAGCACGAATCGACCAAAATTGACGGATATCTTTTCTTTCATCGACAGAAAAATCTCCCTTTTCCAAAATAGCCTCGATCTCATCTATCGACCACACATAATAACTTCCTTCTTTCCCGTCTGAATCCGCATCTTGTGCACTATAAAATGCTCCTTCGGGAGAGGTCATTTCATTTTGGATATAAGAAAAAATATCAAGACACCAGTCACGAAAGCATTCTTTTTTTGTGATTCGGAAACATTCTACTAAAGCCCATGCAAATAGAGCATTATCATATAGCATTTTTTCAAAATGAGGAACTGTCCAATTATGATCCGTACTGTAACGAGAAAGACCCCCTCCAAGCTGATCGTAAATCCCCCCTCTTTTCATACTGTCGAGGGTATTTGATGCCATTTCCAGAAAAGGATTATCATTAGAATCCTTGTCTGGATGATTTTGATATAAGGAAAGAAGGAAAAGGATCTGCATAGAGGGAGGAAATTTATTTGGTCCATTGAACAAAAACCCGCCTTTATAAGGATCATAACAGTTTTGTAGCTCTTTTGCAGTCTTTCTCAGTTCTGTCTCACTAGGAAGAGGAAGAGTTTCGGTGGATTTTGTAATTTCTTCCCTTTGCAAGAGCAATTCATGTATTTTTGTTGCTGCTTGAAAAAGTTTTTTTCGTTCTTCTGGTTCCCTCCATGCCTGACTAATAGAAGAAAGAATTTGTATAAAAGAAGGTCTTCCGTGCAGAGGTTTTGGTGGGAAATAGGTCCCTCCTGTAATAGGAAGCCTATCAGGAGTGAGAAACATATTCAAAGGCCACCCACCTGTCTGTCCTATCTCTTGAAGAGCCTTCATATAAATCTGGTCTACATCTGGTCTTTCTTCACGATCAACTTTGATGGAAATAAATTCCTTATTGAGCATTTCTGCTGTTGCTAGATCTTCAAAAGACTCTTTCTCCATTACATGGCACCAATGACAGGAAGAATAGCCTATGGAAAGAAGGACAGGTTTATCCATCGACTTTGCTTGTGCAAATGCTTCATCACACCATGGAAACCAGTCTACAGGATTATGGGAATGCCCAAGGAGATAGAGGCTTTTTTCCTTAGCTAGAAGATTGGTATAAGCTGGAGATTTTGTTTTTTCTGTATTGATGAAGTTCATAATTAGACAAAATACATTCCAGACCTCAGAAGATTTTTCTTTTCGCGAAAGGAATTCTAGCTACAGACAAAGTCATATTATGCCTATCTCCTTCTTCTTTATAGGTCTCCTTAGCTACTGTCAGATTTTTTGCTCCTGATGCCAAAAGAGAGGCTGCTTCAGCAACAGAACGAGTCCCCACATATTTTCTGACCATTTCGGAGGGGTTTTGGATTCCTGAAACTGAATCTAGCTTAGAAGCAGAGTATGTATGAAATGGCCATTTATATTTATGACTTAGCTCTCTAAAGCCTTTTTCATCGTGTTTTTTATCAATGGATGCTATAAATTTTACCGATTGAATGCTAAGATGATGCTTCTGAAGCAAGTATTGGACACCTCTTTCAATAATTTCTGGGGGGGTATCTCTATCACATCCAAGACCAAGGGCTAGGCTCTTTGGGCGATAAATCACAGAACGATCCCACAAATGAGGGTGAGTCTTTTTTATGTCTAAATCAGATATGATTAAGAGGGTCTCATAGACTGTAGGATCAATCCCTTCCAATGAAACCGAATAGCTTAGGCCGGGGGGAAGCCGTTTATCTAATGGCCAAAAATGAGGTTCACCTGTCTCTTGAATCAAAAGTGTCTGGTTTTCATTGACTACAGAAGCACAACCCTTTGTAATATTACGATTTGGATCATCTAAAGTCCATCCCAATTCTCTTCCTAGTATATCTACTGTAAGAGTTCCTCTCACATCCGATGCTGTAGTAATCACAGGAATAGCCCCCAGTACATCTGCTACTTTTTTCGTAAAATCATTCCCACGCCCAATATGACCAGAAAGAAGGCAAATTGCAAAACGAGAATCATCATCCACACAAATGACTGCAGGATCAGTCTTCTTATCAACAATGAGATCTTTGATCATTCGAACTACTGCTCCCACGCTGATGATGAAGATATGACAGTTATAAGCTGCGAATGTCTGTGAAAGAGTTGGTCCCATAGGAAGCGACATTTTTTTTGCATCTTTAGGGGCAAGATTCAATAGCTTTTCTGAAACATATACATCGCTATCTTTCAGGTTTTCTTGGAGCCGTAGAGCAGAAACAAGTCCATGCTTTGTAATTGTATATATCGCAAACTCTTTTCGTTTCTGCATAAGACCCCTATGCAGAGCGTAAAACCATTAGGTTTTACGCTCTTATGTAAGATACAGAAACTTCCTACTTGCATAGTCAAGCATAAAAGCAAACAATTTGCTAGAGTGAAATGGATTTATGCCAAACAGGTATCTGCAAAAATGAGATAGAGATGCCATAGTCAGCACAGCTATCACAGCTATGATGGCATCCCTTGAGATAATTATGCTTTAGTGTTAATTCTGCTGAGGCTTGGGACCGTTCCCGTTCTCTTTACATTCATGTCCTTGTTCATCTGGATCTTCTTCTCCTTGGATAGAATAAATAGTTGTATCTGTCAAATCTTCCGTTGCCGAAAGTGCTGTCGAAAATGCATTTTCTCCGCCAAGATTGCTTGCAGCCGAAGTAAAAATTACTTCAGGATTTGTTACGGCTTGACGCCTTTGCCCATTTGCATATCGACTAGCATGTTCATCCAAAGTAGGTACACGACTACTAGACTGACCTTTAGGATAAACATCCTTTACTGCAGCGATTTCTTCGCTAGATGGCTTAATACGATCTGTTAAAAAGGGATACATAATATTCTGACGTGCTTCTGTACTGGCTCCTTCCGTCCAGTGCTGGAGTCCTATGCAATGCCCAAGCTCATGGATCAAAGTAGCCTTCTTTTGCGAATCTGAAAAATCTTGATTATTGATGTACATCTCTCTTAAATAGATTATAGCCGTCTGAATAATACCACTCCGTCTAAAATATTGAACCTGACATATTGCAATAGTTTGAGCACCAAAATTACACAATTCACGATCAATCCCAGGTGCCACACAGTTATCATCCACTGTTGTTACCCATATTTTGCTATCTCCAGCTGAATTTTCTATAGCTCGATCTGAAATTTGTTCAACCAGAGCTGTGTCAAACTGGACTCCTTCCCACGCATTTAAGGCAGCACTCGCATACTCATCAGGTACTCCTTGAATTATCTGCTGAGCGGATCTTCCTGGTACCACTGCACAATTTGCAGTAAAAATAAAAATTAGTATCCCCATGGATACAATCACTTTGTTATTCATTTAAATTATCTTCTCCGTTTTTTTGTTCTCCTGTGCAAGAAATGATATGAAGGATTGCTATCATTCAGAATAAAATCCTGTATCATTCAGCAAGCTAAGGATCAGAGTAAACTTAAACATTTTTATGGATTGTGTCAAGAAAAAATGAAAAAAAATAGCGTTTGATTCATTTTTTTTTATTATGTCGTTTCTGACAACGAAGGAAATAAAAAATATTTAAGAGGTCAATACACAGAGTTCTTTTTTCATGGACAAGGGTTCATCTGGCATAATCCATCTTTAGAAAAGATGAACGATCCTGTGATTTTATTATTATCAGCTCTTTTGCTTGATCTTTGTATTGGGGATCCTCGATATTTTCCTCATCCAGTCAACGGAATAGGACGAATCGCCTTATTTTGCGAGAAATGGTGGCGTAAGATCTTTTTCATCCAAAGCTCTCAATCTCTCATCTGGGCAGGTTTAGCCAGTGTTATGAGTATAGTTTTGATTTCTGGGGGGTTATCTTTTCTTTCCTTCGCACTCATTGCTCGTTTGGGCCCGATTTGGGAAGAGAGTTTTGCCGTCTTAATCATTTCTTTTATGATATCCTTTCGTTCCTTAGCAGAGCATTCCTATCACGTGGCAAATGCATTGGAGGAAGAACAATTATTAAAGAAAGCCAGAGAAAAACTTTCTCTAATGGTAGGGAGAGATGTAGATAGGCTTGATAGGAAAGGGATCATTCGTGCTACAGTCGAGAGTACGGCAGAAAGTCTCAGCGATGGTATCATTGCTCCTTTATTTTATGCCTTTCTAGGATGGTTTCTTGGAGGAGCAACAGGAGCAGGGGTGGCAGCCGTAATTTTCCGAGCAGTCAATACGATGGATTCGCTTTTTGGTTATCATAATGAACGGTATCAATTTTTTGGTTTTTGGCCTGCTCGTCTGGATGATATTTTATGCCTTCTTCCAGCTCGATTGGCAGCACTATGTGCGATACTTTCCTCTTTCCTTTTGAATGAAAGAGGGAGAGCTTCCCTATCTATATGGTGGAGAGATAGGAGAAAGCATCCAAGTCCTAATGCTGGTCAATGTGAGTCTGTTTTTGCAGGATCTCTTGGTCTTCAACTTGGAGGAGGAAGCTTTTATCAGGGCATTTTTTCGCCCAAGCCTTATCTTGGTGAAAAAATAGAGGAAGAAAAGGTATCTCATATTATACGCACACTCTATCTCATGGCAGCTTCAGTACTGATCTTTATGCTAATTTTGGAAGGGATCGTATGTGGAATCGCTGTCTTAAGGTGTAATTTGGATATATGATAAATGTCTGTGGGTTGCACATTTACATCAGAGGATTAAGCATAAGGTAAAACGATCTATGAGCTATTTTCTTGTCTTGCTAAGGGTTAAATCTGTTATAAAACATAGAAAACATAAAATTTTTTAATATTCTTAAAAAAGAAAATTCTTTTTTAAGAATATTCTTGACATTAAATTCCTCTTGAAATCTATGGTCTCTTGTAATGGAAATTTGCAAAAAAATTAGAGGGAAAATTCTCTGTATTCTTGCCAAGAGGCATACTTTTAGTTTCACTTTTTTTCGAGAATCTACTAAAAGAAGTTCTCTTATTTTACTCTTTCTTATCTACTTCTTTCTTTTTTCAACAACTCTTTTTGCTCAGAAAACCCCGAAAATCTCTGGAAAAAGTCTGATAGATAGAATTAGCATTCCATCCTTCTCATTCGTATTTGATTCTACTGCATCTGTAGAGCTCAATCAAACGGAAGAAGGATCTGATACGCAAGATATTGGAAAAAATACTGCTAATATACGAGAGGTGGAAATTGGTATAAATGGAGCTGTAGATCCATGGGTTGCAGGAACGATACTCCTCAGTGCTCATCAAGAAGGTAGTGAGGTCAACGTAGCACTTGAAGAGGGCTATTTTGAGTTAACAAGCCTTCCTTGGAAATTTTTCGCAAAGATTGGTCAGTTTTTTCTGGATCTGGGAAGGCTGAACGGAAATCACCGTAGTAATTGGAGCTTTACTCAGGCTCCTCTAACTCAATCCTATTTATTTGGAAATGGTAATGTAGGTTCTTTTGGAGGAGAAATTTCTTATCTAGTCCCTCTTCCTTTCTTTCAGGAATTAAAAGTAGGTCTTTTCAACATGATTGAATTGGGACACGAGGATGCAGAACATGAACATGAAGAGGACACAGAAGCAGATGAACCAAGCAATTCCATTCAGCCTCCCTTATTTACAATTCGACTGAAGAATTTTTTCCCTCTCACTTCTCGGATGGGAAGCATCTTTGGATTTACCTATCTTGGTCTTCCTGGACACTCTGGAACAAACGATTTTCAGCATACTGGAGGAATAGATTCGACTCTGAAATGGAATCATAGTAGGCGTATGCAATTAGAATGGAGTACAGAGTTTTGGTACCGAAATGAAGAAGTAGGAATTCTCCCAGCAGAAAACTCTTTTGGCTACTATAGTTTTATTTCATTCCAGCCCTTTTTAAGATGGAAATTTGGTTTTCGATGGGATCATTTTCTATTTCTCGGACAGGGAAATAATATTGGACAAAAAAATCGGCATGATTTTTCTCAGTCACTGTGGGTTTCTTTTCATCTTTCTGAATATTTCTATTGTCGAATCACATTGGAACGACAAGATTACTCAGAGCGTTCGGACTCTTATCTAATGCTTTTTCAAGCAGGTTTCACCTTGGGAGAGCATCCAACGCATTCATATTAAGGAGGTATTATGAATTATCGAAAATGGATTGTTGTTTTTTTGGCAGGTACAATTTGCATTAGCTTATCATATACGCCGTTATTTTCTGCTCCTCTCAGGGTTGTGAGCTCTACAACTGACATTGCATATATTGCAAGAGAAATTGGGAAAGGCGGATTGGTAAAAATATCTACTCTTGCTCCAGCAAAAGTAAATCTTCATTATCTAGATGCTCGTCCTGACTATATTCAGAAGACGAGTAGAGCAGATATTCTCTTATTATTAGGAGCAGAGGCAGAGTCAAACTGGCTTCCGTTAGTGATTCGTCAGTCTAGGAACTCTAAAGTTCGTGTGGGGGGAAGTGGATATTGTGATCTTTCCCGTTCTATAAGTTTGTTAGAAAAGCCAACAGGAAAAATCAGTCGAGATATGGGTGATTTTCATCTATCTGGAAACCCTCATTATTGGCTCGATCCTCTCAATGGTATTCAGATGGCTCGAAATATTATGGAATGTTTCTCTAAAGTCGACGCAAAGAATCAAAAACGATACAAGAAAAATCTGAAATCCTTTGAGAAGAAGATCATGAATCTTACCCAAAGCCTCCTAACCCTTATGAAGCCTTACGCAGGAAAGACCGTAGTTGACTACCACTCTGAATTCATCTATTTGACTAGGAGATTTCGATTGAAACTTCCCTTTCACATAGAAGATAAACCGGGGTTCCCTCCTGGTCCCAAAAGAATCCGAGAGGTGACAAAACTGATCCGACAAAACAAAATCTCTCTGATCCTAACAACTCCTTGGAATCACACCAGTGCTGCTGCAAAAGTTGCTAAAAAAAGCGGGGCAAAGCTCATCATTCTTCCGATTCAAACTTCTTCTTCGCCTGAAAGTAATACCTATCCTAAGATGATAGAGAACTGTATCAAAACCTTGATCAAATATCTGCAATGAAATAGTAATTTGGTTTCTTATGATCGTTCGTTTAGACCATGTCTCTGTAGGTTATCATTTTCAGCCAATTCTGGAGAAAGTATCATTTGCTCTACCAAAGGGATGTATTTGTCTCATCCAAGGTCCAAATGCTTCAGGGAAGACAACTTTAGCAAAGCTAATGCTTGGTTTGCTAAGACCGTTAAGCGGCCAAAAAATCATCTCTTATCATCA
>JABABJ010000009.1 GCA_014238275.1 Leptospirales bacterium
CTATCGATGGATATACTCTTCCTCTCATTGATAATATAATGATGATTACAGCTTCTCTTGTGATTATGATTTATATCGTCTATACAACAAACTCAGAAACGATTGTATCTCATGTTCAAAGTGAAAATCTCTATTTTACATCTCTCTTCGTTATCTTGGGGGTGATGCGATACTTGCAAATTACTTTCGTAGAACAAGATAGTGGTTCTCCCACAAGTATCCTTGTTAAGGATAGGTTTATGCAGATCAACTTAGGGATATGGTTTTTATCATTTGCTTGGATTCTCTATGGATGATTGCTAAAGAACATGACCAATCTTCATAGCTGGGGGAACTACCCTAAAATTAAAACGAATGTTTTAATTTTTTCTAAAAACGAAGAGCTAAAAGATCTCGTACATCAACATGAAGATATGATCCCTTTCGGGAATGGCAAAAGTTATGGAGATAGTGCTCTAAGTAAAAATATTATTCATACAAAATCTCATCATTTATTCCTAAACTTTCATGCGAGCAAAGGACTTCTTCATGTCCAAGCAGGAGTGTTATTATCCGAAATACTTGATATTTTTGTTCCTAAGGGTTGGTTTTTAAAGATCACTCCTGGGACAAAATTAATTACTGTTGGAGGAGCTATTGCCAGTGATGTGCATGGTAAAAACCATCATCTCAATGGATGCTTTAGCGAATGTGTAGAGGAATTGAGTTTGATGCTTCCTGATGGAAGTATTGTGAACTGTAGCCGTAAGAAGAATATAGAATTATTTCAAGCAAGCTGTGGAGGGATGGGGCTTACTGGTATTATTTTGAGTGCTAAGATATTTTTAAAAAAAGTCCATTCAGCGTATTTAAATCAGACTACTATCAAAACTAAAAATCTCCAGCAGACCTTTGATTCCTTTGAAAAAAATCAAAATGCACCTTATTCTGTTGCATGGATAGACTGCCTTGCCACAGGAAAACAAATAGGGAAAGCTCTTTTGATTTTAGGTGATTTTAGAGATGATGGGAAACTCAATTATTCAGGGAAAAAAGGACCTGACGTACCCTTTTATTTCCCTTCGTTTGCATTGAATACAGCAACTGTAAAAATCTTTAACTTCCTTTACTATCAAAAAGTGAGGAAAGAAGTTTCTCATCAGATAGTTGATATTGACTCCTTTTTTTATCCACTTGATTCTATTGGCCACTGGAATAAGATCTATGGGAAAAACGGATTTACTCAATATCAATGTATCTTTCCTAAAGAAACAAGCTATGAGGGCTTAGAAGCCGTTTTGAAGGAAATATCCAACTCAGGGATGGGTTCGTTTTTAGCAGTACTGAAATTATATGGAAAGGAAAATCAAAACTATCTTTCCTTTCCTATCGAAGGTTATAGTTTAGCGTTGGATTTTAAAATAGAAAAAAAAGTGTTTGCACTTCTTGACAGCCTTGATCAAATTGTCCTTCGTTATGGTGGTCGAATTTATCTGGCAAAAGATGTTAGGGTAAAGAGAGAGACTTTTGAACAAGGCTATCCTCAGATTGAGCTTTTTAGGAGATTACGGAAAAAATATCAAATGGATCGTAAGTTTAATTCTCTTCAGTCACAACGACTAGGTATTTAAGATGAGTTATCTTTTAATCATAGGAGCAAAAAGCGATATAGCAAAGGAGCTCGCAAAAGAATATTCCCATAGAGGATATGATCTCTTTTTAGCAGCAAGAAAATCCAAGGAGCTCCAAGAGTTCGCGAAAGATCTCAGTATACGAACACAAAGAGATATAAAACTTATGGAGCTAGATATTTTAAGATTTGAATCACATCGTTCATTTTATAACTCACTTCCTCACAAACCCTTTGGAGTGATTTCAGCAGTAGGCTACTTAGGTGACCAAAAGAAGGGAGAAAGCGACTTCCGAGAAGCTCGAAAAATCATAGATACCAACTACACAGGAGTAGTAAGCCTTCTTAATATTATTGCTGATGACTTTTCTAAACGAGGAAGTGGTTTTATTGTTGGCATTAGTTCTGTTGCAGGAGATCGAGGACGGAAAAAAAACCAGCTTTATGGATCAGCAAAGGCTGGTCTTAGTGCTTATCTTTCTGGATTGAGAAACAGGCTACATGATTCTAAGGTACATGTGCTTACAGTTAAACCTGGATTTGTGGCTACTAAAATGACAGAAGGTATGGACCTTCCGTCTAGCTTAACTGCTAGACCTTCAGAGACTGCAAAGGATATTTATAAAGCTCAGAAAAAAGGAAAAAACGTGATCTACACAAAATGGATATGGTGCTGGATCATGATGATAGTCAATAGAATACCCGAGAGAATCTTTAAAAAGATGAATTTTTAAGAGAGATTTCCCTGCTTTCCTATTATTCTGTTACTGAAAATCTGTTACTGAAAATCTATTGCTGAAAATCTATTGCTGAAAATTTACGCAACAATGTCCGTTAAACAAAACACCTTCTTCTACAAGAAGTTTATTTGTCACTATATCACCAAGAAGGCGACAAGTAGAAAGTAAGGTAATCCTTTGCGAAGCGTATATGGAGCCTCTGACCTCACCTCCAACCACCACGACACCTGCACGAATTTCTGTATCAACAACTCCTGTGCGTCCAACAAGTACCTTCCCTTCTGTAATGATATTTCCTTTAAAATAGCCATCAATACGAATGAGATCTCTAACAACCAAATCGCCTCGAAACTCAGATCCTTCTCCGATGAGACTGTTAATAATTAGGTTTTCGGTGGAAGGAGCCATAAATCTTGTAATCGATTGAGAAATGAATGAGGGTTATAGGCAACAGTTCCAACATGGACTTCGTAGTAAAGCATATAAACTGGAGCTATACCAGTATTCCCTACGTGTCCAATGATCTCTCCTTTAGAAACTCTGTCTCCCTTCTGCACATTCACTCTATTTAAATGAGCATAAAAAGTTGTAATTCCATATAAGTGAGAGAGAGTAATTGTAAGTCCATATTGATTTCCATAGGAAACATCCTGTACTTTTCCAGGGGCTGAGGCATATACATTCGTTCCAGGAAGGGCACCAATCTGAATCCCTCTTCGGAAAATTTCACGTCCTTCCAAAAGATCAGCCTGAAGACCAAAAGGAGATAAAAGAAAGCCATTTGCAGGCCATATAGTTGGTGTATTTTCTAAAAGACTTTTCTTTCCTTCAGAGGCAAGTTCTTTTAGTATCTGCTCAGAAAATTCTATGGATTTTTGCATATCATGGTTATCCTGACGTGAAAGAAAAATTACTCGGCGAAAAATCTCTTCAGAATCTTCTCTAGGACAGTTCGCTCCAGCCTGCTGGCATTTTTCAACGAGAGCCTTTAGTTTTTTGATTTCGGTTTTCACAACTATCCGTGCCTCTCGTCCTTGATTCTCCGTCTCAGACTCATCTCCGTCGAGCTTTAAGTATAGATCTGCTATTGTATTCGTGTAGGCTTTGATCCATTGATGAAGAATGATCATTTGTTCCGCCATTTCTACACTTTGAAGATTAAACTGACGATTTGTAAGTCCCATTTCATAAAACTGTACATCTTCTCCGCTCTTTCCAATCAGACTAATGATAGAAAGCAAGATAATAGAAACTAAAAGGAAGGAAGCAAGCACAAGAGAATAAATACTCAGACGTAAGTTCAAAATTCTTCGAGCACTATGAGGAACAAGCATGAAAATGAGCTTTTGGCAACCTTTTTGATGTATCTTGAGACAAAACTCTCTGAACGGCTTGAGCCAAATCCTTGTATTTCTTTTTTTCTTAATAAATGAGTCCTCTGGAACATTAGAAAGATGCTTGATCAATTCCTCCCATTGCTCTGATTTATGAGAAGGAAGGGAACCTAAGTTCTTTTTTGAATCTGCCTTTTTTTTATTTGAAGAAAACATAATCTTTTGACATCAATTCATTTAATATACTTCATCGAAAGATTTCTTGCCAGCATTTTGGAATATCTTTACTTTTCAGCAAGGAGGTTCCAATCAGAATGGAGTCGACATATTTGCCCACCATTTTTCTTCCAGAAGATGATTCCACGCCAGATTCTGCAACAAGTACTGACTCTGGTATTTTTTTTCTTAGCAGAGGGGAAATTCTTTCAGTGAGGGAAAGATCGATTTCTAAACTATCCAGATCACGGTGATTGATTCCTATAATTCTTGGTTTGAGATCACACGCAATTTCTGCTTCTTTTTCATCATGAACTTCTACTAAGACAGCAAGTCCAAGGCGATAAGCAATCTTATAAAGTTCTTGGAGTTTTTCTGGAGATAAAATTCTCACAATAAGAAGAACTGCACTTGCACCAAAATGCTTAGACTCAAGAAGCTGAAGAGGAGAAATAATAAAATCTTTTCGGAGGATAGGAAGGCCACATCTTTCTACTTGAGGAATATCTTTTATGGAGCCACCAAAGAACTTCTCATCCGTTAAAACAGAAATAGCAGAGGCGCCACATTGTTGATAAATCAAAGCTATCTTCATTGGATCATAAGAATCTTGGAGAATTCCTTGAGAAGGACTCTGTTTTTTACATTCCGCAATGACTCGAAGAGGAGAATTGGCTTTTCTTATAAGAGCGTTTTCAAAACAGGAGGATCTGTCCTCTTCAGATGGGGCTGGAAGAGTAGAAAGTTTCTCTTCCAGCTCTTCTACTTCACGATCTTTGGTACGAAGAATCTTTCCAAGAAGACTGTGATCCCTGACTTGATGCAATTCTATTCTAACACAAGCAAAGTACTTTAGTTTTCAGCCTTCAGCTGCAAGTCTATCATGTGGTCAAAGCCTCGGCTTCTGTATCATACACATCAAAAAGGGAGGTTAGCTCAATGACATCAAAGATACGACGGACAGAGGCTTGAATACAGCATATCTTAAGAGAGCCACCATATTTGTTTAGCTTTCTAAGGGCAGCAATACAAACTCGAAATCCAGAAGAGCTCATATAATCCACACTTTTCATGTTGATAATGATGGAATGATTCCCAGCGTCAATTACAGAATTAAGCTTTTCTTCAATTTGAGAAGATACCACCACGTCCATCCGTCCCGATGGGTAAACAATGGTTACACCACTTGAATCTTTTTTTATGTCTATGTTCATATCTTCTAGGAACTCACTTCAGGGACAAGATAAAATTAAATGATTTTGATGGCAAGCAAAAAAACCCTCTTTATGATAAAACTTACAGACTTAAGTGTATGGGTCTCAATCATCAACCATGTGTGTATCATTGCTATTTTCTTCGCTACTTTTTTCAAAGAAAACATCCACTCACATTTTAGTCAACTAAAAAAAGGAAAATTTCCATTTTCCAGAGAAGACACGTCCCGCAAATCCGATCGATCCCAACGCGACATAATACGGCGGGGTGGTGCGGATGCTGGGAGCTTCGACCCCGTCAAAGTTTTGACAGGATTGAAATCGGACACGTCCCAAAAATCCGATCGATCCCAACGCGACATAATACAGCAGAGTGGTGCGAATGCTGGGAGCTTCGACCCCGTCAAAGTTTTGACAGGATTGAAATCGGACACGTCCCAAAAATCCGATCGATCCCAACGCGACATAATACGGCAGAGTGGTGCAAAGAGCAAGGGCTTCGACCCCGTCGCTGTGTTGTGGAGGCAAGCCTGATAAGTCGGGCATCTTGTTATTGGAAGTGAGTAGTCAGGCTTGCTTCCTTGTATAGTCACGCCTTGTTTTAGTAAATATTGACTAAAACTTCCCTTTCCAGAGAGCAAGCCACGCACCTCCTTCTCTGGAAACAATTTATATTTGACAAAAATCATACTATGGATGTATGTACTATTAGAAATATTCTTACATTCTCGTCTCAAAGTACCGATACGATTGGATGGACCTATGGACTTGATTCACACACGCTTTGATTATTTGAAACGCAATCTGAACTGCATGGCAGAGCAGGTTCTGGAGCAAGCCTTGCTCCTTTGTGATGCACTAGAAAATAATGATTATAGTATTGCAGAACAGATTATCAGACAAGATGATTTATTGGATCATCTGGAAAAAGAAAACGATAATATCTCCCAAAGTGTTATTTTAGAAGCTGTTGTAAATCGTACAAAAATGGGAATGAATTCCTTTGCTCCAGAGATTTCTTTCAAACAAGATCCTCTTCGATTTGCCCTATCTGCCATCCGAATCAATCGTCACTTTGAGAGAATAGGAGATAATATGGTTGGAATTAGCAGGTCTTTTATGAACGATAGGCTCCCTCAAGGGATCTTTTTGAATAACAGTCTTTTACATCGTATTCTTGCACGATTTACAACAGCAGTAGGAATGGCAGTGGAATCTCTTGTCGAAGAGAAAAAACGGTTTTTTGGCTCTATCAAAGATGTGGATGAAGAGCTATCACACTATTGCAAGAATTCTCTGGAGGAATTTTTAGAGTTGCAGGAAATGACTCACCACCAGATTTCTGATATCCAGTCTATTTTATTTCATATTAACAGAGTAGGAGATCTTTCTGTAAACATAGGTGAAGAACTCATAAGACTTAGTACGGGCGAAGATATACGTCATCTTGACTTAGACTCCTCGCAGCACCAGTCTGTCTCTCCTATGAAGTTTCTAAAAAATCATGTGAAAAATGTATGGAAGAATTTTTGACATGATTTTTGATACTTTAGCAAATAGAAGGTTGAAGTTTTTTTAGAAGATAAGAGTGAATTTCTTCTATAGGTATACGTTTCTGGCTCATACTATCTCGCTTGCGAAGAGTAATAGTTTGATCTTCTTTCGTTTGATAATCAACAGTAATACAATAGGGAGTCCCAAGCTCATCTTGACGATAATATCGTTTCCCTATAGAGCCGCTACTGTCTAGCTCTACGGCAAAACTTCGGTAGAGCTTTTTGTGTACCTCTTCTGCTATTTCTAAAAGGCCATCCTTTTTCTGCAAAGGAAAAATGCCAGCTTTCACGGGAGAAAGATGAGAAGCAAGTTTGAGTACAGTTCGCTTCTCTTTTGTTTCAGGATTTTCTACATGATAAGAATCTGCTAAAATGCAAAGAAATAATCGATTCAAACCAAGTGCAGGTTCAATAACATAAGGGAGCCAATTTTCTCCCTTTTCCGCATCAAAATAATTAAGATTCTTCTTACTATGAGAAGAATGCTGGCGAAGATCATAGTCAGTTCGAGATGCAATACCCCATAGCTCTCCCCAACCAAAAGGAAAGTTATACTCAATATCAACTGTATTCTCGGAATAAAAGGAAAGCTCCTTTTTTTCATGAGAACGAAGACGAAGATTTTTTTTACATACTCCAAGTGAATCAAGCCATTTTGTACAGGAATCCACCCAGTAATCAAACCACTTCTTTTGAGTTCCGGGCTTGCAGAAAAATTCTATTTCCATTTGCTCAAACTCACGAGTGCGAAAAATAAACTGACGAGCCGTGATCTCATTTCGAAAGCTCTTTCCTATTTGGGCGACTCCAAAAGGAACGTTGACTCTACATGTCGAACTAATGTTACGAAAATTTAGAAAGATACCTTGGGCTGTTTCTGGTCTTAGATATACTTCCATATCATTTTCTCCAAGCACGGAGCCCATTTTTGTGGAAAACATTAGGTTAAACTGTCTTGGCTTTGTAAAAGTTCCTTTCTTCCCGCATTGAGGACAGTGGAATGAATCCCCCTTTTCCTGAAAGACAGCCTGAATTTGAGATAGGCTCATAGATTCTGTATCTATATCTTGCCTTTCTTTGAGGTATTGATCGGCTCGTATTCGAGACTGACAATGTTTGCAATCTGATAGAGGGTCGTGAAATGAATCCAAATGCCCGCTTGCTTCCCATGCCTTAGGATGGAGAAAAATAGAGCTATCCAGACCAACAATATCGCTTCTACTGCTTACAAAAGTATGCCACCACTCGTTTTTAAGATTTCTAAGTAATTCGACACCGTAAGGTCCATAATCGAAGGTGTTTGCAAGCCCTCCATAAATCTCAGAGCCCTGATAGATAAATCCTCTCCTCTTGCATAAGGAGATTATATCTTTGAGACTGTCTTCTGGCTCTGATTGCTTTTTTCGTTCAGTCTGACCTGTCTTTCCCATAAATGTTCTCTGTCTTCTTGAGTTTGATACGAATATTCCCTACAATAGGAACTTTCACTTTGACCATAAGTAATCGATAGGGATTTTTGTCTTCTGTCCAGACTAAAATCCTTCCTGTGGACTTAAAAATACCAGAGCTTGTGATTTGAGGCTCTACGACAATAGTACTGAATTTTTGCCATTTTCGATTCACCTTTAATCGTATAATTTCTCTCTTTTGAGTCTGCATCTTGATACGAGTCAGCCTTGTGTCATCAAAAACTTCATTGTAAAAAACGGTTCGTTCCTTAGCCTTTCCTGAATAGGAACGATTGTAGTAAATGATGGATAGCATATCGTTGATTGTTTCCGGAAGATTCTTTGCAACTCCTCTTTGATATTTCCACTCTGCTCCCTTGCTTTTTTCGCCCAACTTTTTCGTGTTTCCTAAATAAGTTTTCTGTTTCCATCTAGCAGAATCTGTGAGAGGATCAAAATGAACGATAGTATGGCGAAAATAGTTCCCTTCTTGAAGGTCTTTTTCTGCAAAAAGACTTCTCTTGGCTTTCATATCCCAATAACTGGTAACTTTATCATTGACAGGATAAAGTTTCTTAGCCAAGCCAACGCTCCCAGCTTTAGTCTGAAATACCAAACACTCAATTCCCTTGTAACGAATTTTTTTCTGAACGAGCATCTGAGCATAACCAATCTGTACTCTCCCCCATTTTACTGTATAGTGGAGGTGTTCCCCTATTTCAAACGCCTTTAAGGGAGGAGGAGGAGGAGGAGGAGGAGGAGGAGGAGGAGAAGCAGACAAAGCATAAGGGTGAATTAGAAAAGCGAATAAGCAAATAAGTCCTAAGCAGCTCCTTTCAATCCAGATTTGAAGATATAGCTGTTGAGATAGAAATAGGATAGAATTCTTTTTCATAAGAGATGCTCTACGAGATGCTCTATTTTGGGCATTCTTGAGGAAGTAGCCGTCAAAGGAAGTATATTTTTTTATGCTACGCGACACTTTTTACCGATTATGTAGTTAAAGGATTCACTGAAGAGAGGATAGCGAAAAGTGAGTGTAGATGAAAAAGGAACTGTTTTGGTTCAAGAATTTCAAGATCACCTTCTTATAGATCGGGGTTTATCTGAAAACTCCATTTTTTCCTATACTTATGATATTAAGAAGTTTCAAAGTTATATAGGAAGACAAAGGAAAGAAATCACAGAAATTACAACAGATGATGTTACAGATTTCCTAAAAGATCAGAAACATAGAAGGATTTCTCCTCGTTCACAAGCACGTGCAGTTGCTGCCTTACGTCAGTTTTACAAATATCTCAAGGATGAAGATAAAATATCAAAAAACCCAGTCGAAAAGATTGAAATCCCCGTAGTTAAAAAGCCCCTACCGGAATTTCTAACACTCAAAGAAATAGAGGAACTATTTAGTGTTATACGAGAAGATAATCACTTTGAACTTCGTGATAAAGCGATGTTTGAGTTAATGTATTCTAGTGGACTTCGTATTTCAGAGACATGTTCTCTTCATCTCAATGACCTGAACCTAGAAAATATGTTTATCATTGTGAGAGGGAAAGGAGGAAGAGAGAGACTTGTTCCCTTTGGAGATAAATCACGGAACATTCTCATGGCGTATATTTTTAAGGGAAGAAACAAAATTCTACAGGAAAGACAAAGCGAACATCTTTTTACAAGTAAGAGAGGGGGAAGCTTAAATCGAAAGTCAGTTTGGAGAATACTTAAAAAATATCTTAGCAGGACTAGTATTACAAAAGCAGTTACTCCCCATACCTTTCGTCATAGTTTTGCAACTCATCTCGTTGAGAACAACGCTGATCTTCGCTCTGTTCAGGAACTTCTAGGTCATATAGATATTTCTACTACGCAGATCTATACCCACCTTGCGAAACAAGGGCTCAAAGAAGTACATCAAAAATTCCACCCTCGTGGTGGAGAACACGAAAAATAATCTCAAGAACCATTGACCCCTAACATCTTCTCGTTAGCATCTTCTCCATAGCTCGACAGTCTCCCATCCCTTGCCACGACAAAGAGAGTCCATACATATATCTGCAGCTTCCTTGAGAGGGATTCGATGAATCATAGAATAAAGAAGGGAAGAATTCATTACGACAGACTGGTTCTCTGTTGAGCCTCCCTTCCCTTGAAGGAGAAGGATACTTCTTTGAATTGCCTCGCTCTTGTTTTTGATTTGGAGTTCTTCCAATGGCTTTTTAGAAAAACCAAAACTTTCCGGTTCTAGGCAACCTTCTTCTACTATTTTTCCATCCTCAATCCTGATAAAATGAGTTGCAGCAGCAGGCGAAACCTCATCTAGCCCGTCTAATGCAGAAACAACATAGCCTCCTTTACGCTGAAAAGAGGATAGAGTCTTTGCCACTGTATTCAAAAAATCCCGATGAAAAACCCCTATAAGCTGATGAGTAACTGGGGCTGGATTCAGTAAAGGACCAAGAAGATTGAAAATCGTACGTATCCCAAGCTGTTGTCGAACAGATGCGACATTCTTCATTGCAGGATGCCAAACAGGAGCAAATAGAAAGGAGATTCCAGCCTTATGAATGCTTTGAAGCACCTTCTGAGGAGAAGCCTCTAGGATGATTCCAAGACCCTCTAAAAGATCTGCAGAACCTATTTTCCCAGACATAGCACGGTTTCCATGTTTCGCAACTGGTATCCCTAGTGAGGCAAGCAGAATAGCTGACAAAGTGGAAATATTCAGGGTTCCCAAGCCATCTCCTCCCGTCCCGCAGGTATCACACAAAAGATCAAAGGAAGACTCAGATGGCCAAGAATGAGAGGCTTCTTTCAAGGCATTTGCAAATCCTTCTAACTCAGAAGAGGATTCTCCCTTGACAGCCAAGGCTGTAAGAAATGAGGATATTTGTATTTCTCCAGCTCTTCCTTGAGATATCTCTTTCATTACGAAAAACGCTTCCGACTGAGTTAGATCTTCTTTCCGAATGAGTTTAGAAAGAAACTCATTCATTGTTAGTTTTTCTTGGAGAGGAGAAAGATGGTAGGAGAAGTCCATAATTCGACCAAAGATATCGTAGTCCTGATATGATCGTAAGGATCGTAGTAAAAAGCATTAAATAATAGGGAATAAAACTTGCTAGGGAGAAAAGAGTATTGGAAAAAGGATTTTCCCAAAAATTTCCAAGATACTGAGATGCAACCTTCCAATTGCCCAGCCCATAGTTTTCTTTCTCATTGAGATAGGCATGATTGATTCTATCTCTTTCTTGATAGCTTACAATCATAAAACTCAACATTACAACCACAATGCTAAACATTTGAAAGAAGGTCTTGATCTTCCCGAACATAGAAGTCTTAAGGGCAATCCCTCTTTTTCTAGCAAGAAGGCGGAGGAGTGTAATCAAAATATCACGTCCAGAAATACATAATACCATCCAAATTTGTACCTGTTCTGACAAAGCAAGGAATACAAGAAGTGCTCCGATAACGAGAATCTTATCAGCCAAGGGATCTAGGAAACGCCCTAAGTCTGATTCTTGATTGTACTTTCTTGCGATATAACCATCCAAAAAATCCGTGAGAGAAGCAATAGTAAAAACAACTAAAGAAAGACGACGTATCCATGGCTCAGGCTGTAAAAGGAGATAAATAAAAACAGGGACCAATACAATACGGAAAAGGGTTAGAAGATTGGCAAGAGTAAGTACAGACTTCATAGGGCTACTTTATCGCAAATACTCACAAAATAGTTTGATGATTTACTTCTATATCGCTTATTCCACTACTTTAATACTTTCGCGAATTTGAGATATTTCTGGATCGAGAGGATCAAAGACTCGTCGATATTCAAGCTTGACAATTCTAGCAGGGGGACCTGCTAAACGAGGACGAGCTCCTAGCTTACGAATCCTTACACCTCCTCCATTTCCTATTTTGACTCCCAAACGATCTTCCGCCTCAAGGACATGAACCTCTCCAGCCTGAATCATTCTCCCTCGATAAGTTTTTCCATCCTGAGTCCACTCAATATATGAATTCTCCAGAAACTCAAGGGTAATCTGAATTTTTTTCTGATTTTCTACTTGTTCTTTGTCATTGCCATCTTTGTCATTCTTTCGATCGCTATTATCTGAATTGATTATTGCTTCCCCTACTGCTTTTGTTTCCCCTACTGCTTGTAGTCTTACTTCACCGAAACTTTGTTCCTTCCCTACTTGTGCTTCCAAAGAAGGAGCATCTATATCATTTGCTTCTAAAGCAATACGAACGGAGAAGTCGCTCAGGATTACTAGGCGTATATTGATTCCTTGGGAAAGCTTTTCTAATCCAGCAGTAGCATTATTGAGACTAAAACTCTCACTCTCACGTGCTTCAACGTTAAAATTATGACTATCATTGATCCTTGCATGAAAACTCCCCACCGAAGGAATTCCATTCCCTTCTTTTTTGATCCTATTTAGACACAGCCTTATCTTTTGATTATTTACCATAAACTGTAGTGCGTCAGGAGGACGAAGAGAAAGAGTTTCACTCTGAGGAGGAGAACCTTTAGGAGGAATAGATACAATTCTCAACTCCTTCTTCCCTTTACAATAAACCTCTGCTTCACTGATAGAAGAAACACCATGAAGAAGAGTACCCCAGTCTAAAAAGCTATAAAGAAAAACAATCAATCCCGTAAGGGGTACGAAAAGTAAAACTATTTTCATAGAACGTCTCAGAAGAGGAGTATTAAAAAAAGAAATCAAGGGAGAGCTTTTTGTGAGCTCTTCTACTGGCGTTTGGGTTGTATCAATTTGCTGTATTCGAAAAAGGTTTACTAAATGCTGAACATCAAGATTCAAATATTCTCCATAGTTTGTTAAGAATCCAACAGCATAAGTCTGGCTTGGGAAAATGCTAAAATCATTGCTTTCCAATGCATGCAAATAGCGAGGGGTAATATTTGTATCTTTTACTGTATCATGTATACTAAGTCTTCTTGACTCTCGTGCCTCTTTCAGGACGCTTCCTACTTTTTGGTGTATTGTCATGATATATTTCTTTATTTAATTTTCATTACTCCTAATGGCAAGATTATTTTTTACTTCTTTGCTCTTGTTTTCGTCCTTTCCCTACAAGGGGATTAGAGACAACTGAAACACCCTTACTAGGATTGTATTGAAAAAGACTTCCTTCTAGTTCTGGATTTAGAGAAATATCAGAAAAATTCATCTCTGCAGTTTTACCATATCCGTCATCTCCAATTGCTTTGTAAATGAGATAAGTTTTTGCATCCACATATAAAGTAAGATGTTCATATCCACCAATTTTTTCTCTTTGCTCTAAGTCAAAGACAAAACAAAGTCGATCGCCTTCCTTCCTTGGTTGTTCCTGTGAATCAAAACGGTAATGGTATTTTTGGAAAAGCCGTTTTACTCCCGTTATTGGGTTATTTTGAAAGACCTTTCTTCCACTAGAAGTCTTTGTCTGGAGAGTAAGATCCTGCTTTCCTGCAACATTCAGGCGCTTGATGTAAAACCACATAATCCTTCCATTTGATACGATGAGATTCCCTTGGGGTTGTGTAAATTCATAGCGAAGCTTCCCTTGTTTTTGATAATATATCTTTCCCTTCATATTTCGAGATCGCTTTCCTTCGCGGACTCGTATTTGAAAATTAGCCGAATATGAGCGAAAGGATTCAAAGGTATTCATTACTTTTCGTGCAATTTCCACATTGGAATGCCAGTGATGAGAAGGCTCTTTTTTTTGAGGATATTTCTCTGTAGGAAAAAATAAAAACAAGACAAGTCCCATGATAGTAAACATCCATCTTCTTGCAAAAAGGTGGAAGACGTAAACACGAGTCACAAGGCCGTCAGAAAAAAGATGAGAGAACATGTTCTTGAATGAATAGGGTTTTCTAGGTCTCAGATGAGTCAATCTCTTTTCAAAATTTCACGAGGAGAATTACCTGAAAAATGACTCAAGTATCCTCGTTGCTCCATCATTTCAATTAAATTAGCAGATCGATTGTATCCAATTCTCATGCGACGCTGAAGATAAGAAGTAGAGGTTTTCCCAGACTGAAGGACTATATCTAATGCCTGTTGAAAAAGAGACTCATCTATATCATCCTCCCCTGAGGATGTATTACCCTCATCTTGACTCTCAAGCTCAAGATCTGCATATTTTGGTTTACCAAAGCTTTGTGCTTTTTTAACAATTTCTTCAATCTCGCTTTCAGAGACGAGAGGAGCTTGGATTCTTGTTAGCATTGTGGACTGAGGAGATTTATAGAGAGAATCCCCTCTTCCAAGCAAATTTTCTGCCCCATTTGCATCCAAGATAGTCCGACTATCTGTTCGTTGAGCAACTTGGAACGACACCCTTGCAGGGCAGTTTGCCTTAATCAATGCTGTAATCACATCTACAGAGGGACGCTGTGTAGCCATGATAATATGAATCCCAACAGCTCTTGCCTTTTGAGTAAGCCGAATGATGGAATCTTCTACTTCCTTTGCAGCTACCATCATCAAATCAGAAAGCTCATCAATAAACACTACTATATAAGGCATTGGCTGAAGCGAGTCTTCTTCTTTTTCTAGGGAAGTATCATCTGTTTGGGAAACAAGAGAATGATACGAACAGATGTCTCTACATCGAAAACGGGAAAGAATCATATAGCGCCTTTCCATTTCATCTACCAGCCATCGTAATGCTTTATTTGCATGATGAACATCAGTAATTACAGGAAGGAGTAAATGAGGGATTCCTTCATAGAGCTTGAGTTCTACCATTTTCGGATCAATCATGACAAAGCGAATCTCCTCAGGAGAATGTGCATAGAGAAGAGAAGTAATCACTGTATTCAGATACACTGACTTTCCAGCTCCTGTCGCTCCAGCAATAAGAAGATGAGGAAGCTTATTCAGAGCTGCATATTGATTCTTTCCAGATATATCCTGTCCTATAACAATATTGAGCCCTCCCTTAGGCATAGGAAGGAGTTGTCGCAAAAGTACCTGACTTCGCACAGTATTGGGAATCTCTATTCCTATCGTTGATTTTCCAGGTATCGGTGCTATAATACGGATTGAAGGAGCCTCTAGGTTCATACAGATTTCATTTTGGATTCCAATTACTCTTGATACCTTAATTCCAGGCTCTAGCTTGATTTCGTACAATGTTAGAATAGGCCCACGGCAGGTTGCTGCAATTTTTCCTTGTATTCCATACTCACGCATAGCATTAATAAGCTTCCTCCCTGTTGACTCCAGCTCTAGGTTGATATTAGCAGGCTCTGACTGAGAAGGTAAGCCAAGAATTTCAAGTGGAAGTTCATAAGGAATGCTAGACCTTTGAGATGATAGTTTTTTTGTATCTTCGCTCGCATCCTGAACGACTGGTAGTTTTGCTTCTAGCAAATCCTTAGGTGCATCTTTAGGTGCATCTTTAGGATGAAACTCTTCTTGAGGTGCAGATGGCTCCTCTTCTTGTGGAGATGGGTCATTTACCTGACTGACTGCTAGTTGTGCTTCTAGCAAATCCTTAGGTGCATCTTTAGTTGCAATA
>JABABJ010000025.1 GCA_014238275.1 Leptospirales bacterium
CAAGATGATCCTGAAGGATTAGACCTTTCTCGAGATGATCCTGAAGGATTAGACCTTTCTGAGAATGATCCTGAAGGATTAGACCTTTCTCGAGATGATCCTGAAGTATTAGACCTTTCTCGAGATGATCCTGAAGCATTAGATACTTCTGGACAAGGGGTAATTTTACAGGAAGACACAGGAGATTTGGATTTTTTGGATCTGGAAGGACCACAAGAAAATCAAAGTGAAAACGAAGAAAATATTTATGATATCCAAAATAAGGTTTATGGGGATCAAGATGAGAAATTTACTTCCCTTGGAAATGAGTACAAAAATAGTACAGAGTTCACAGAAAAAGATGATTTAGAATTAAGCTCTTCATTCCCACAATCCACAGAAACTAATACTCCTATGATAGAAAATCCTCCCGATTTTTCTCATTTGGGAGTCCAAGGAAGCTTACACTCAGATCGAATGGCCGAAAAAATTGCTCAGGAAGAAGGGCTAAACATAAGGGAGCTCAGACGTATGATACTCTATTTGGATCAGCTTTTTGGTAAGTTACCGGATGATACAGTCCATGAGTTTAGCCGGTCTAAGTATTTTGATCTTTACAAAAAAGTGATTTATGATTTAGGGCTCTGAAAGCACATACTTGATAAGAGCTACATTTACTAAACGTTTTAGATCCTTTGAAGCATGAAAACTACAACAACTTCTTCTCTATTGAAAAAAATAGGAAATGTCCCTTTACTTACTTCTCATGAAGAAAAAGAGAAAACAGGGTTTCTGAAAAAAACAGAATCCCATGGAAATGGGAACAACAGATCTAATGGACTTCTAAATCGTACAGAAGCTCTCGACCTTGAGGTTTCTGAGTTTGATTTTCTTAGCAAAGTAGAAAAGCTCCAGCAAGAACAGAAAGAAGATCAGCAGGAAGAAGAACAAAAAAAAGAACAGCAGGAAGAGCAAAATCTTCCATTACAAGAAGAGAGACTTCTGTCTAAAACGCAGACTTTGCATGAGTCAGAATCCCAGCAAGAGGAAGATCAAACACATAAAAAATCAGAAGCTCCTTCGATACAAGAAGATGCAAAACAAGAATATCTCTTTAGCGGTGATCGAAGACCTGGGACAGAACCTGAGAAGTTTCATGTTAGCACCCGTAGAAAGCTGGAGCATTACAAAGCAATTTTAGACCTACTAAAGGAATTACACTCTACAAAGCAATTACAGGCTATTTGGGATGCTACGGTCTATTCTATTAGACGTGAACTTGGTTCCGAAAATATTGTTATCTTTCTCAAACAAGAAGGAAAAGAGAAAAAAAATATATTCCTTCCTATAGCATTTTCTAAACAAATTATACCTTCAGAATGGTTTTTAAGAGAGAATAAGAGTATCTTAAAATTTATTGCAGATAAGAAAAAGATATGTTTTACAAAAGAGATTCTTTCCGCCACAGATGCTCCTCGTTTATCTTCACTAGAAAATTCTATTTTTGAAGCACTAGATGCTAATCTTTTTGTCCCTATTTACAATTTCACAAAAAGCCTTGAAAAACAGGAACTGATGGGTGTAATCATTCTTGGACCAGCACTTGTTGAATTTGACTATACTGCCGAAAATATGGAGTTTCTTCAGCTCCTAAGTGATCTCCTTTCATCAACAGCAAAACAAATAACAGAGCTGAAAGATACACAGGAAAAAAACAAACTCCTTCAGCAGTCTTCTCAAGACTATCAAGACCTAATTTCCCTTACCCAGAAAGTATCTCGTGTTCGGGAAATAGAAGGAATCTATCATCTTCTTGCTTCTTTCTTAGAAACATGTATTGGAGCAAGCTCCTACTCTCTTGTCCTTCTTTCGCCTCAAGAAGGAAACTACCAAATCATAAAAGCAAAAGGAATCAGTCATGAATCACAAGATCGATTTGTGTTATCTATTGGTTCTAGTATGATTGGGATGACTTCTAATCTCATGAGATTTTATCAAATGGAGAATTTTAAGGAGAGTAAAGAATTAAGAAAATGTTATACTGAGAAAGATCTAACCATGATGAAGCATTATTGGATTCTTCCCCTAATTCATTTCAATTGGCTGATTGGCTTTTTCACGGTTCACAATACATCTAATGATGAGTCTTCTTTCCCAAATCGACGAAGATTCGATCGTGCAATGGAAGCAGTACACATCACAACTCCTTGTCTAGCGAACCTTATCCTCAAACAAGAAAAAGAGGTCTGTTTCAATTCTCCCTTCCGTCCATTGGCAAAACATCTGCATCAAATCTTACAAGATGCAATTCAAAATAATTTTCCTCTAAGTATAGCTGACTTGAGAATATCTTATTCTTCAGGTTTGAAACGAATAGAAGAAACTGATGATTGGATTGAGCTTTTTTCTTACATAAATCGTAATCTAGTCTCTCACTTAAATGAAAAGGATTATATGACTCGCGTCGATATTTCACGATTTGCCATGATTTTTCATAATAGAAACAAAGAAGATACGGAAAACTTGCTTCAAAATATGATAAATGAATTTCCCTCTCACACTCTTTCTGGCAGAAAGGTAAAGTACAATCTGACTATCCTTGATGCACCTTCTCGTGTTTCTGAACTAAATAAAATTCTTGCACAACTCCGCTAAATTTACTTTACTGACAAGATGGGATCCTCTTTGTATGATTCGTGATCCACAGAGGTAAGCATAGGAGATGATTACTTCTGTGACCAAGTGTAATATACGTGTATTTATGAAAGAAATATGTTTTGGTACAATTCTTTTTTTCTGTTTTGCGTGCATTTCGTTACTTTTTCCTTTTGGTTGTTCCTCTCAAGCCGTAAGAATGGAACGTGTATTCTTCCAAAACGAAGGAAATTCTCGTGAAATTTTTCGGATTTTCATATCCAAAGACCGCTACAAAGTACATCAAGTTCAGTTTCACGATAGAATCCAGAGGATTCAGGATAGGCACGGAGATCAGGAAAAGAAACTTTTCTTTACAAAGGAACATAATAAAATGGCTTTTAGTGATTTTAAGCTAGAGGGAAAGATGCTTGTGAGGATAGA
>JABABJ010000168.1 GCA_014238275.1 Leptospirales bacterium
AACTCACTATCCAGAGATCTGCAAGACTCATACATATCAGGATCGACTTGATACCTTGAAGACTCTTCACTTGGAAGGTATCAATCTTTGTAGCGGAATCATAGTAGGAATGGGAGAGAGTTTAGAAGATAGAATCTCCGTAGCCCTAGAGCTTTGCTCTTTGCAAGTAGCTTCTATACCAGTCAATTTTTTCCTTCCCGTCCCAGGGAATTCTCTTCAGCCTTTCTTAGCACAAGAGGATGAAAAAGAGGAAGCAAGCAAAGAGAGAAAGAAACCAAAGCCTTCTCTAAGCCAAGATGAATGCCTAAGGACTCTTGCTCTCTTTCGTCTTTTGAATCCTCGTGCAGAGATACGTATAGCTGCTGGAAGGGAGTTTTACCTCCAAGATAGACAGATAGAATCCCTTTCTGTAGCAAACTCTCTTTTTGTATCGGGCTACCTCAATGTAAAAGGGAGCGATGCTTTTGAGACAACAGAGATGATCCTCCGTGCTGGCTATGAAATCGAATCAGCTAGCTCATCTCCTCCAGACCTAGCTCAATCATACCCCCCTTCAGAAAAACGAAAGAAAACAGAGCCAAACTCTATCTCTCTCAAGACAAAAGAAGAGCTTCGCCCCTTTCATGTCTCCTCTCCAGTATAAGCCCTCACACTTTCATAGGCTTGCCTCCTGTATAGCCCCCCATATTTTATAAAATCTCAGTGTTGAAGTTTTTACTCTATCTTGAAAGACAAAAGATATTTGATTTTTTGCTTTTGACTAGTAGATATTGGCATTTAGAGTATATTAAAATGAAAAATAATTTCGCCGTAAGCACTTCTATCTTTTTCTACTCGATTTAATACTGGTCTTTTGTATTGGTTTATAATTTTCATCCCAGCAAGAGCAGCAATTTTTGGATAAAGACTGTACTTGTCGTTGGCAACTAAAAAAATATTAGCATCTTTTTTCAAAAACTTTTTACAATGAAACAGTACATCTGCAATTCCTCTTGTGTAAGAAGTTCGTGCTTCCTTGCCTTGTCCTTTGTAAAGAGGTCCTATTTCTAATTCGTCTTTTCTTTCAAACCCAAAAAGATCATAAGCATAAGCATGCTGTTTATGGTAGTCTATGAGTCCCACATAAGGTGGGCTCGAAAATACTCCAGCAATTTTTTGATTTTCTATAAATTTACCAAATTGAAGATTTCTTTTTTTAACTTCTTCTACTAAGAGAATTTCCCTACTATCGCCTGTCAAACAGATTTGGAATGAATCACTACGAAGTATTTTAAATTCTTTAATTCTTTGGATGCTATCTTTACAATATCTTTGCCACCAGCTTAACACAGAAAATACAGGTTTGCATATTTTACTATGTTTTCTGCAATAATAGGTTTCTATCTGTCTGTTTTTGAGTGTTCCTAAATCAGCATGAGTAGTAGCTCTACAAGATCGCATGGTACGACTCAATATAAGAGAAAGAAGTTTTTGTGTTTTTGTGTTTTTTATAACTTTAATTTTTGAAAACAAAAAATCTATTTCATCTCGTACAGACTTTAGAAACCACTGCTCTAAAAAAGAAACATTGGAATCTTGGCAGAGTTTCATTTTATATTCTTTAACTAGAGAATAGTAAGTTTTTAGAAATTCGTGAGATTTTTGTTTACTATAAAGTTTCTCATCTATTTGCTTTTGATTCAGTTTGCGTCTAAATTCGGGAGAGGGGAAATACTGTCTATTAAAGATCTGGAGTTTTTTTAATAATTCTTTTTCAAAAGATAAATAATTTTTTCCTTTTTGGAAATCTTTTAATGCTTGAGTAATTTTACTAGTTTCTTGGTGAATATTTTCAAAATCGTATTCCCCGATCTTAACATTGCTAATAAAACCATTAAATCTGGAGATATCAACACCTATGCTATGCATCCCTAATTCATTGGCTTGTACCAAAGTAGTCCCACTACCACAAAATGGATCTAGAATAATATCCCCCTTTTTGAAGAAAGATTCTTTTTTAAAACTATCAGTATTGGCATCCAAAAAATATTTTACCAACTGAGGAATAAATTTTCCTTTGTATGGATGCAGTCTGTGCACATGTTTGGTTGTTTCTGCTTCTTTATATTCCGAAAAAGATAACTCCCAGTTTAAATCCTTTCCTAATTTTTTTCTCCATAGTTGCTCCTTAGTTATAAAGTAAAGATCATAGTATTGTTGCAGTTCTTCTTTTTGAATATAGGTAGTACCTTGATTTTTTTGGGGAGAGATTTTCCCATATTGAATCAAATAGGAAATATTAGAGCAAGTAACTTTACGTTTAAGGTAATCAGATGCCCAAAGACTCGCATCTTTGATGCTAAGTAAAATAGGTTGCCTAAAACTTTCTGTTTTTAATTTAAGACATGTAGACATTTTAAATTAAGGGAATGTTACAGTTTAGTATCCAAAATTCTAATAAAACGATTTCAAGCTAATTTCAGCAATCAAGGAATTATAACTCCTATTATCATTTTTCCTTTCGCGTTCATTCATTAGAGTATAAGCACACTGTTTCATGAGTGCTTTTATCTACTCAGCAGTCATTTTCCGAATAGTTTTTTTTCATAGTATTTTTTTATATTTTCAGAGCAAACCATCCTTTTTTATTAATTCACTAAGTAAAATGCTCTATCTCTTGAGCCCTTATATTAGCTAATACCTCCCTTTCCCAGAGAGGGGGCACCGCGGCCTTTTATAAGACCTAAGTCATGCCCTCCGTGGCACGACTTAGGGGACGCAAAAATAGGGGAACCCTATTTTTGCTTACATTTGCGGAGCTCCCATGGCTCCGCAAATGGGGAGACCCTCCGTGGTCTCCCTGTGACTCTCCCCGCGCCCGACACTTCAC
>JABABJ010000007.1 GCA_014238275.1 Leptospirales bacterium
GCTAGACTTCTTCTAACTAAAAATACATAAACACATTGTAATATTTGCAACAGTTCAGGAAGGAAATCAGATTTTTCTTTCCATTCTTTGAGTAAGGGCATCAGAAAAGTAAGGCTGGTATATATCTTTAGCTTGTCTATTTTCTGCAATATAGAAATTAGGTCTTTGTTTTCAATGCCATACTCTCTTGGTGCAATGGCCTCTTGAAATAGAGGTACATGGCTCTTGATGTCTTCTAACTTTTCTAACATTTGCTTACTACTTTCTCCAGAGTTATCATTTCGCTGGTGCGAATGTTCTTTCTTGAAAGCATGATAGATAGATTTCTCTTTTCCAATCATTTCAGGTCTTCCAATGGAGAACCATGTCCTCAAGAAAAATAGATATCTCTCATTTTGTTTGATCTTTGTTCCTTTCGATTGGATGTTCATTTGTTGAATATCCATATATGGCTTTAACCAATATTTTTCATGTATTTTTGCTATTTCTTTTTCATCTTTATGCTCCACAAGAGGCTGAAATATATAGTTACAGAGTAGTTCATCTCCTGTAAGGGGAGTTCCTTTATCATTGAGGTTTTCAAAGATGAGCATAGGATCATCCCTTTCTGATAAAATAATTTGTGTTATCTTTAAGCAATTAGCTAATAGCCGGAAGAGTCTATACTTAGCAATGGGTTCAATACTTCCAAATAGTCTTCTGTACCATGTACCAAAGTCTGCTATATTACTATGAACATTTCTGTTCATATCATAATTTCTTCCTATAGTTTCAAGCAAATCTTGGTCATTTCTTTTTAACGTAAAAATCTTGAGTTTGTTATCTCGATTGAACAAGCAGTGACGGGAATCTACTATTTGCCGTTCATAAGCATTTTGACGGTACAGGTCATAGTAAATTTTCATCAAAAAGAGATAAATGGTAATGAGCCTCTGTTGTCCATCAATGATGAGGAATCTACTAAGATCTCCCGGTGCTTGTATATTTTGTTTGTTTTGTAAATAGATGGTTCCAAAGTAATAATCTTTGTTTTCTAAAATTTTCTGAAAAGTATTGTTTTCTATTTTCATCATCTGTTCGCATGCACTACGAATATCACGGTTACTAGGCGTAGTTACTTCAATATCTACATCGCAGATTTCTCGGAGAACATCATTCAGAAGTTCTTTCCATTTTTCACTATTCCAAACGTAACCCCGTTGAAAAAAGGGCACTTCGTAATGTGTATTTGCTACCCCCAGAATCTCTCCGAAAGATTTTTCTTCATAACTCCTATCCATATTTGAGAGCAAGTATATAAAACTTATCTTTTTGTCAAGCTATTATTATTTTTCTAAATAAATCACACAGAATTTAAGAATTTCACAAATATAAATAGCCAAATATCATGGCATCTGATAAAAAGGATTTCCCTAATAGCAAGGATTTCTCTATGGCTTTCCCATGGTATAGGGAAGTGCTCTGTTGTGCCTAAGGCTTCTCAAAACAAAGCGTTGAGGTGCTATTGCCTCAGCAAGGTCTTTCTCTATAGGAAGTATTTCTCCACAGACTTGAGCTGCAATGACCTCGGCACATAAAGGAGCAAGAGTCAATCCATGAGAGCCATAAGCTGTACTCATGAAAAGGCCATTAAGATTTGGGAGAGATTCTTTCCTAGATAGAAGTGCATTTTTTCTAAGAAGGAGATTATTCTTTTGAGTCAATTCCTCTTTTAGAAGAGAGAGATCAGGAACAGGACCACATATAGGGAGGTGATCGGGTGCAGAAGTACGAAAACCAACTTTCCCTTCAGAAAAAGAAAACGAAGCAGATTCTTTTTTAGAAAAATCTCTTCCCATCTTGGCTGGAAGAATATCTTTCAGTCCATGAAGTCTTTCTAAAAGTTGTGTATACATTCTTTCGTTTTGTTCAAAGATTGGATGTGGATTATGGTTCCATTCCTCAAAGACTGTTCCTATGCGAAAAGACCTTCCTTTTACTTCCGCCACTCTTGCTTGAGAGAGGGTAGCTTCTGCATCCAAGGGAATGATATAGCCTCCATATGATACAACACACCTGAGACCATCAAATTCTTTTGGACAAAACAGATCGAAGGTTTGACCTCGAACTTTTTTGAGAGTAAGATTGTCAAATAGAGGGAAACGAAGTAGATCATATGCACATGCTAAAACTAAAACAGAAGATGATGCGATGAGATTTTTATTTTTATCCATTACATTCCAAGATGCTTTTTTTCCTTTCTCCTGATGGAAAGAAAAAGCCTCTTGGCAGAATTGAACTGTTATGTTTGGATGATCTAAAGCAGCTTTACAGATATTTGGAATAGAAACTTTGATTCCTTGTGGGAAAAAGAGTCCATCTGAAGAACAAGAAAAACCACATTGTCTCTTACTTTCTTCTTTGCTGAGATATTGAACTAGGTCTTTATCTATCCGACTACATAGCTCCTTGTAAAAAATAAAATGATCTTGATGTATATTTGGCAGAAGCTGAAGAACTCCGCAACGAGATACAGAGAGATTCTTGTTGCGTCTTGAGAGCAGTTTTTGTATATAATTGAGTAAATAAAAAAAACCAGAAGTACTAAGTCGAGACTTGCTTGTAGCTTGGCGATGGATCAGTGGATGTGCAATTCCGGTGTCCTGAGAAGATGCCCCCATACCTTCCTGTTTTTCTCGTTCAATTACAAGAACGATTTTCCCTCTTTCTGCAAGGGAGTCAGCTATACAAGTTCCTGCAATCCCAGAGCCAATCACGATGGTGTCGAAAGTATTTAAGGTATTGTTACTATTGGCTGTAGTAAAGCAAGTTTTGTTTGTTTGCAAAGAAGGAGAGGTTTGGGTTTTATTTTGTTTGAGATAGCCTGTAATCATATCCTTTTTACTTCCAAAACCTTTTATTTTGTGGACTTCAAATCCAGCTTGCCTAAGTCGTTTTTGTACAAGGGAAGCTGCACTATACGAAGAAAAACTGCTTTGTTCATGAGAAAGTTTTCTCATATAAAAGAAGATTTCTTCACTCCACATCTCTGGATTTACAGCGGGAGAAAAACCGTCTAAAAACCATGAGTCAACTTTTCTGCTTGGTGAAAGATTCCGAAGCATTTCTTCCGAATCACCCCAATATAAACTTAAACAAATCCTTCCATTTGCAAATCGAAGCTCATACATCCCTGAATGAAAAAATGGAATATTTTGGATAAGAAGCTTTGGTTTATCTCCCAGTTCTGGAAAAAAAGAAAGTGCTTTTTGAATATCCTTTTTCTCCAGAGGATAGAGCTCGCAAGCAATGTAGTGAAGCCGTGCCTGCGGGTGTGCTATTTCCAAAAAACGACTCCAGCTCCAACAAAAATTAAGTCCTGTCCCCAAACCAAGCTCGCAAATTGTAAAAGAGGCTAGCTTTGGATCCTTCCAGCGTTGAGGAAGATGATTTCCTCTCAAGAACACATGCTCTTTCTCTTGAAGTCCTCCATCTTTCGAAAAGTAGATATCTCCAAAAGAGCGAGAGACAGGAGTAGTCCCTTTCCAATCGATGATGGATTTTTGAATTTTCAGAAGCTTTCCTTTATATAACGAGAAGCTAAGGCGATAAATTTTTTTTGATGTGTATGATGAAGCCAGTGTTCTGCTTTTTCAATAGTCTTGATTTCTGCATTTGAAAATAGCTTATGAATGAGGGAGTGATCCTGTTCTTGAATGTAGTCTGAGTTTTCTCCACGAATGAAAAGAACAGGTCTCTCAAATGAGATTCTATTTCCTTGATGATCCTTATGAATAGGAAAAACAAATCCTTTCCCACAAGATATATCTTTGAGGGGAGGAGTATGAATCTTCCAATGAAATCCTTTTTTATCATCTAATAAACTTAAATTTGTTTGTAAAAATTGACGAACAGAAGTATTATTGATATACTTTTCCATCTTTCTATCAATTTCCAAGCGATCTTTGGCTCTTGATACATTCATACAAAGAGCAGAATACTCTTTCTGATGAGAGGATAAGTAAGATCGAGGAGCTATATCCACAAGCAAAAGCCCTGCAGGTATCTCTGGTCTACTCAATGCAAAATGAAGTATACTCATACCTCCCATGGAATGACCTAGAAGAATTGGATTTTCTACTTGATGAACTTTTAACCAATGTTCCAGATCATCTCGAAGATCATCCAGAGTATGAGTTGCTGCATGAGGAGAGTTGCCATGATTCCGTGCATCCAAAAGATAAACAGAGCCAAAGCTACTGAGCTCTTTTCCTACACTCATCCAGTTTCTGGATGAGCCAAAAAGTCCATGTAAAACTACAAGAGGATGACCTTTCCCTCCTAAAAATCTATGGAAAGGAAGGAGTGGCATCAAAAAATCCGCGAGTTGAAATTCATATCAAGTCTCTTTGAGCTCAACACTCTTCTGAATCACGGACGAAGGAATGGCTCATGCTCATATATGATGTAGGTATATTGTTCTGTCTTTTTTACCGAATCAAAAAAACTGAGATGTCAACATAATCACACTTATAAGTAAGCCAAGTCTTTTTTTATTGCTTAAGTAAATGAAACACCTGTTAGTAATTATTTTCATCATCATCATCATCATCATCATCTGCTGATTCATTGATAGCTCTTCCTAAACGAGTAATTTCTTGTTTCAATCTTGTCAGAGTTTCTTGTGTCTCAGAATTTCTGACTAAGTACATGATTTCTTGGTTCTGAAAAATATAGAGATAGTTGTATATGTGATAAAGTAATATTTCTATCACTTGTTTGACAGTCTGCTCGTTGTATCTGGAGGGAAAAAGGATCATATTTTGAGACCATGAAATATAAGAAGGTTCTGGATTTTCTCTAAGAGAGTTTTGGTCCATCTTTTCATGTAGCTTCCCGTTCAAATTAGGCTGAACAGATGTATCTTCTCCTGAAGAATTTTTCTGGCTTTGATGGTTTTTGATAGTTTTCTGTATATTGGAAATAAAATCCTGAAAGAGACTATGAGCTTTCTGAATGAGTTGATGAAACTCAGCGATGTGAGGTGTCAGGGGATGTATTTTTGATTTTTCCAGATCATCTTCAAATTCACTCAACATATAAGTGAGTTTTGGATTTTTTTTATTATATATTTCGATGGCATGGAAAAGATCTCGAAAACCTATGATTTGAGACTCAAAGAATTGTTTATTAAAAATACAAACCTTCCTACTTTTTATTTCTTTGTTGTTAAGAGTACGAATCATGCTTGGAAACTGAAAAAGAGGAAGATAGTTGAAATCAAAATCTTTCATAATCGCAAAGAGAAGTCGGTTAGGTTGAAACATATAGCTTTGTATTATATCTGTAGATATATCTTTTGTTTTGTAAATTCTTTGTAAAAATTCCTGTAATAGAGGAAGAAGATGTTTTTCCTGAAACTCTTCTCTCTTTTCTTCGCTTAAATATTGTTCTCGAACGATCTTTGCTTCCTTCATTTTTTTATTAAAGGAATGATACTGTCGTAGTAGTAGATTTCTTTTGAGGATACTCATGAATCGAGCTTTTTTGGATATATGCAAAGATTTTACCTCATGGTTTTTAGTTCGAAGTATTTTTTCTATTTCTTTCCATGTAATAAATTTTTTATAATTTATAATATAAAATCCCTGTATGACATGAGAAAGTTTTGGAGACTTTTGATTTAGTTCTATGATGTGAGTCATTGCTTTTTTCACAGGAACCTTGAGATGCTGATATTTGGGAGAAGAAGCAAGGAATTGGGGAAAAATTTTTAGAAGTACATCACTATATCCTGGATAACGGATGAGTTGAGCGTAGTATTTTTGCATGGAAATGGTTTCTTGACACCATTCTTGAGGTTTATGGTATCTTTGAAAGAGTCTCTCAAATTTAATATATTCCATGAAAAACTGATAAGCACTAATGAAAGTATTATATTCCAAAATCTCTGTAAATTCCCAAAGATGATTGATAGCAGCTCGGAATCCTTGTATTGTCGGGATAATCACATCTTCTTGGATTCCTGAGAAAGTCTTTTGAGCTTTAGGCGTTATTTGATAGTTTCTTCCTAGGAAATCTTTTTTCATAACACCGGTCTGTTCATTCCAGAGATCAGTTAGATTGAGAGAAGGCTTGAACAAACGCATGAAAAAATTGAATGATTTAAATAGTAAATGAATGTAAAAGCTCTTTTCTTTCTCTTGTTGGAGAGCAGGAAGAGGCTTGTTTTTTGGAAGTGAAGAAAATGAGCTATTTGTAGGATTGACACTCCCATTTCTTTTCCTTTCTTCATTTGAGAGAAGAGAGAAATGATGGATATCTTGGAATGATTTTTGATTTTTTTTCTCTTCTTGTTTATCTAGTTTCTCAATTTCATGGATTCTCACGAAGATGTCAGAGGTATTTTGGACGACTTTGTTTACCTGCCTCTGCATCTCTTCAGAGCGAGGTTTTCGATAAAGCGTTCCAAAGAGAAGATGGGCTTGAGATTTGCTAAGGAAGGGAGTCATTTCCTAAACACCAAACATTTTCTCTATCGAAGTCGCACTCTACTTGCATCTTCTCTTCTAAAGATGCTTGGCGATATCAGGAGCAAGCCTTAGGATGTAGCCACGCCATCACGAATGGTCAGTTATAAGTACTGGTCAGGACATCCCTTGCACGACCTCCTATCTAAACAGACGATATTTGACTTATGAAAACAGGAGGAATTTTGTTTATTTATGAAGGATTTTGAATTTTTTGAGCTAAACAAATTACTCATTATGTATCATCCTAATAATTCCACAAATAGATACAATTTTATCTTTCAAGAGAACCCACATATAAAATCTAAGTCGTGCCACGGAGATTATACCTAATAGCAATAATCCCGACTCCGCGTGCCTTGCTTCCATCAGAGCAACTCCGTCTCTTTTTGTCCTAATTTGGATTTGACTTTGC
This sequence comes from Leptospirales bacterium, assembly GCA_014238275.1. Taxonomy (GTDB): domain Bacteria; phylum Spirochaetota; class Leptospiria; order Leptospirales; family Leptonemataceae; genus JABABJ01. The sequence goes on from JABABJ010000007.1 coordinate 6,925, forward strand.
AAGGGCATCAGAACACCGTCTCTATTAGTAAATATTGACTAGATTTTCAGGCTTCTCGTCGAGTTTTTAATATTTAGAGGTCTTCTCAACTTGCTAAAATCAGTCTCCACTCATATTTTGAGTATTTACGATTGCAGGAATGAATGATCTAAAAAGAATTGACTAGGAATTCCCCTAGGATTTTAAGTAACCATGAGATTTCGTTTGTTTCTGTGTTTTTCTGTGATCCTTGTTTCTCTTGCCTTTCTTGCTTTTGGGCTGAAAAACTCTTCCTCTCAAGATTCCATTCTGGTTATAGATACAAGTAAGGCTGCACAAAAACCATCTGTTTTTTCTCGTAAAAGTCAGCAAATTCGGCTCAGAGGATTTGTAAAGCCTGGCTCCATCCTTCGAAGCTGGGGGGATCAAGCACGATTTATCATAGAACAAGATGGATATAGCTTCCCTGTCTTTTATAGGGGAAAAACACAGCTTCCGGATACTTTTACTGACGGTGCACCTATTCGAGTAGATGGATATATCAAGGCATCTCCCCCTCAAGCGAATACAGATGAATACTGGATAGATGCCTCGCGTGTAGAGGCAAAATGTACCTCCAAATATAAAGCTCCTTCTCGTGCCTATCCAAAGAGGGGGGGAATGAAATCAAACCGAGCTATTTCCCAAAGCCATGAAGAGAATCCATCTTCCTCTTAACGCGTGAATGAACTAGGTGCTATTCTTCTAGTTGTTTCGGCTTCCTTTTTATTCTTTGTTATATGCTGCTCTTGTCTAGGACTTAGTCTCAGACAGCAAAGCCTTCTCTCACGTTCTCTTGTGCTGGACCTAGCGGATCGTTGCTCTTCTCGAAGTTCCAGTAGGAAAGGGCTCAAAGGAAGACTGAGTCGTTATTGGACTCGCTCTCTACTCTCGATTATGAATCCCTTGAGCTCCTTTCTCTTTCGATCCTTCCATCTGCTCCCTTCAAAGGCATGCAGATTAGCTTACCTCTTTCTCTATCTCAATTTTGCCGTAACAAGTCTGGCTCTTATCCTGCTTGCAGTGCTGATGCTAAGTGCTGATATGAAAAATCTCTATGTAGTCTCTCATAGCTCCTCGTCACTTTCTTTTTTCTTTAGGTTTACTGGAATCTGGGCTGGTTCGAGCGGAAGTCTTCTTCTTTGGTATTGGCTTCTTTCTCTTTTTAGTGCTATATGTGTCCGCCAAAACCTTCGCCACAACCAAGAAAGCCTTCCTGTTTTGTGTCTCATATTGGGAGCAGTTCAAATGATCTTTGTGATCTTACTCATTTTCATTCAAGATGCACAGCCCTTTCGGATCTATGAGGTTTCGATGCAAGCGGGTAGGGGGATAAATCCGCTACTCCTTCACTGGGCTATGATCATTCATCCTCCCATTCTCTATCTTGGGTATGTTAGCTCGGCTCTTCCCTTTGCTGTTCTGATGTCGGCTTTGATTAGCGGTCGTATTCGAGAGAAGACCTTTGAGATTCTTCGCTTTTGGATCATCTTTTCATGGTTCTTTTTGGGAACAGGAATCCTTTTGGGGAGTAAGTGGGCCTATGAAGAGCTTGGATGGGGAGGCTATTGGGCTTGGGACCCTGTGGAAAATGCGAGCCTTATGCCATGGCTAATTTCTACAGCTCTCCTTCATTCTCTCATTGTACAAGAGAAAAGGAATATGCTTCGTTTTTGGAATCTCTTTTTAGTTTTGCTTTTCTATCACATGAGTATGCTTGGGACTTGGATTACTCGGAGTGGTATATTAGAGGGACCTCATACTTTTGCAAACTCATCTATTGGAATTCCTATGATTACTTTTATTGGGATGAGTGCTTTTTATTTCTTTCGTTTTTTATACTTTTTTAGAAATAGACTCACTCCTGTTCGCTCTATGACTTCCATTACATCTAAAGAAGGAAGCATCTTGCTTAACAACTTTGTTATGCTCCTTTCCATGTTGATTATTCTGATTGGAGTTTTTTCCCCTTTGCTTCCTCTGGACTGCCGCTTTATTTCTGGAAGCGGATTGGAATGCTATCGTGTAGAATGGAAACAAGGTGCTTATAACCGAATTTTAATTCCTGTGGGGCTTTTGACTTTATTTCTTATGGGAGCTTCACCTCTCCTCGCATGGCAAAAAAATGCTCTTACTATATGGAAAAAAAATCTTTCTCGTCCTCTTGTTTTGGGTATTTTAGGAGGGATCCTTTTTGGTTCTCTTTATGGTTTTTTCTTTACTCTTGAAGAAGGGTATGATTTAGGGATATGGGGATCCAAGTATGTCAGTGAGTGGATTTCTATTTTAGTAGTAGGGATTTCCATTTTTGTAATATCTGGAATTGTGCAGGAATATGCTCAAGGAATCCATTTCCGTAGGAGTCGTTTTGGAGAAAGTATCCCTAAGGCTCTTGTCAAGCTGATAGGAAGTAATCGAAGGCGCTATGGAGGCTATCTAGTCCATCTTTCCATCGTATTTTTGTTTATAGGCTATTCTGGCTCTGCCTTCAAAAAAACCGAGAAATTTGAGTTTTTCTATTATAGAAGCGATAGTAGCAAAGCTACACTGGATAGAAAAGAGGGTATAGTTCGCTATTACAGTGGAGATCAGGCTTATCTGGGAAATTATGAAATACAGGCTCGTGATCTATTCTTCCGACCAGTCTTTTATAAGAGATCCGATAAGACAAACCCTTCTGATTTTATTATTTCACAGGAATCCCATTATCATGTCAGGAAGGGCGAAGGAAGACGAACTCCCATAAGGAAGAGTGAAAATACTACCTCCTATGAAGCAGCCAACAGGCCTCTTTCTTTTTGGAGCCAGAAGCTAAAATTTTTCACGGGCTATATCACTGATGGAAGGATTCGTACCGAAAGATATTTTTACCCTCGTATCGATCCTACTTCAGGAAGGGTCATAAGAAACGAGAAACAGCATTCTTTACGAACCGCAACAAGCAAACCAGATATACTTTCTTCATGGAATGAGGACATTTATTTTCAGCTTGGCTCTCTGAATGCTTCTTTAGCTTCTGTTTCCAATGAGAGAGGAGTTTCTACTATTCCATCCCCTCTAAGCACTCCCTTGAATCATTCTTATGAGCTATATTATCATTTCTTTGATAAAAAAAGAGAGGCATATCTTGCCCTCTTCCCTCCGTATCTGACGGCAACTCTTGAGGTTTGGATAAATCCTCTGGTTAAGTTTATCTGGCTTGGTTCGTCTTTATTTTTTCTGTCTGGACTGCTTCTTTTGCTCCCAGATCGTAAAAGGACTAAAAGATAGCTAGCGGTTTTTCAGTTCATTAATATCTGAACCAACTGCTTCTATTGTTTGCCCTTGCTGAGGAAGGGCGATTTATTCCGTTCCTGTAAATGTTTCTGTGCCCGGAATTTTGGAACGAGGAAGACCATAACGGGACTCTGATTTCTTTCGAACAGTACTTCGGAAACTTAGAAGGACAAGATCAATCCGTCTATTATGGGCTTCTGCCTCTGGTGTTCCTGTCTGTATGTCTTCTAAGGGGCGATAAGAACCATAGCCTATTGTCTGTATCCAATCCGGAGGAACTCCCTGACTCTGTAAAAAAGAGGCTGATTCAACTGCTCTTGCAGAAGATAAATCCCAGGTATTCTTATAGATTCGCTCCTTTGCTCCATCAAAAGGACCTCTTCCTAATAAAGATTCTTCCCCTTGGGAGGAATGACCTTCAATTCTAATAAAGCGTTTCAAGCTACTGATAAGGCCTGCTGCTTTTTGAAGGATATTTTCTGTAGCTTCATTGAGAAGAGCACTTCCATGTTCAAAAAAATCAGCTCCTAATAGAGAAATAATAATACCTCGCTCATCTTCTGTAATACGAATCCTTTTTGCTTTAATTTCCGGCTGAAATATACTGACAGCTCGCTTTCTTGCCGCAGAAAGTGAGTTTCCTTTTGTCTGCGAAGGAAGAGACTCTAAACTCAGACCTAAATCTTCCAATCGTCCTTTAGATAGGGTTTGTCCCCCTGAAAAAAAACCAAGACTGTTATTGAAGGCTGACAAGATCAGTTGAACCTCTCGAGGTGTAGCCTTTCCTGTAGCATAGAGTAGTACAAAGAGGCATAAAAGAAGAGTTGCCATATCAGAATAAGTCAGAAGCCATCGAGGGACCTTCCTCACTCTATTTTGTATCTTTTGTTTTTTCATCATTGTAGAGGGTTCCCAAAAGAACCCTCTTAGTATATTGAGTATCTGAATTACTTCAAGTATCGTTTGTTTTCTTGTGTCTTTTAAGCACTTTATTTGGAAATCCTTCTGAAGAATCATAGATTTCTTTTGTATCTTGAAGTGGTATATGCTAGAATTATGCTAGGAAATCTTCTTTAGTTTTTCTTGCTTTCTGACGACGAAACTCTTATATGCTTAGAACTATTGCAAAAGCATCTCATGAAGTATCACTTAGAGTTGAATATCAACTAACACTTCGTTATTCTAGTCCCATAAAAGTCTTTCGTGCTCTTACCGATAGTAATGAGATTAACAAGTGGGGGGGAGGTCCTTCTCGTGTTCAGGCGAGGGTTCACGGTGATTATTCTTTGTGGGATGGAGATATCTATGGGAGCATTCGAGAAATCAATGAACCTTCTTGCCTGATTCATACATTTCGCGAAAAAACTTGGGAATCTTCTTATATAGACTCAATTGTTACTTGGCATATTGATACTGTGGATAAAGCCACTATCCTTTCTCTGGAACATCGAGATATACCAACTCGTAAGCTCCGTGAGACCTTTGCCGAGGGATGGAACGAATACTTCCTGGGTCCTCTCAAGGCTTATTTGGAATTAAAATCTTAAAGTAACGTAAATTCTCGCAAAATGGTGCTATCCTTTGCATCGCATAAGAAATCAAAAATCATCTGATTTTTTCGTTCCGACTCAAAAAAACAGTCACTTCTTCTTTTCTATTTGACTATCTTGGGAAGAGGCCACTTGCGTTCTGGAAATTTTTTAGGAAAGTTTTCACGAAGGAAAGAGGGACGTTTCTTTGGGCCAAAGAAGGGAAGAGATTCCTCTGGAGGGTCATAAAAACGTGGGTTGTGTGGTGAGCCCTTGGAGGAAGGAATATACTTTAGGTACATTTTCCCAGACTCACGATAAACCAAGCGTTCCAATATGCTTAAAAAACCAGAGATACCATAACGACGTATAGCAGTTTGAGCATAGGAAGAGCAACTTGGGTATAAAGGACATCTTGGACCATCGAGATGAGTGAGTTTCTTTCGGTGTAGGGTGAGCCATGCATCTAGTGGTCTTAAAAGAAGAGGAGCTTTGTGCTTGTGAAGATTTTGAGCAGAGAGAGGTCTAGCTTTTATTTTTTGAGTGCTAGAACAATGATAAAAAAAGCTAGACGCAATAAACAGAAACAGTAAATAACACCTTTGTATGATCTTACGGTTCCTTTGCTTGAATAGACCTTGTTCTTTTAGGACCTTCCTCTCGATTCCTTCCTTGTATAGTCCGTCTTTTCCCATTACTAAAAAGAAGATATCTTCTTTCCTGAGGTTTTATGTAAAGATATTTTTTGTCGGTTTTTTTATTTTTCCGCTTTCTCTTCTCGGAAGAGAATCGTCTCATGGTGACTATTACTATCAGCAGGGTAACTATCTTGCTGCACAAATTGAATATGAGCGTTCCCTTCGTTTTTATCGTCAAAGTGCAAGGGAAAGACGAAAGATTCAGGCAAAAGCTTCCCTTGCCATGATGCGACAGGGCAATTTTTCTCGAAGTACAGACATACTTGGGAGTTCTCGTGATTTTAGCCATCTCTATCTTGGGATTTTTTCTTCTCTTAGATCTGGAAAGATTTCTATTGCTCAAAAACATTACGATCAAGCCTTTTCCTCGTCTAAACTTAGTAAGTTTCAAAAGGATGAAACGAGCCTTCTCATGGGCTCCATCTATCTGGAAAATAGGGATTATAAATCCGTCTGGAAACATTACTCAAAGCTACAGAAAGACACTAAAAACGAAAGGGTAAGAAAAAAAACAGGTCGTCTCCTAACAGATTTGAAGGAATATGAGTCCATTCCTAAGAAAAATCTATGGATTGCGGGTCTTCTCTCTGCTATTCTTCCTGGCACTGGTCAGGTTTATGCAGAGCATTATACGGATGGAATCATTGCATTTCTTATCAATACGGTATTGATTGGCTCGGCGGCGGGCTTTATTGTTTTAGAATCATCGGGAGGGAAACCCCCTGTCGGTTCGAGTATTTTATCTATCATTGGATTTACCTTTTATGTAGCCAATATTACAGGGGCAGTTCAGGCCGCAAGACGTCGTAATTATTACCAAGAAAGAAATTTTCACCAAAAACTAAGAAATCAGCATTTTAATATAGATTATGTGGAAAGAGTGACTGGTCTAAGCTTTGGTTCCCCTCATTGAATGAATGATAAGAAAATAAGATGGAAACTTCATATTTTTCCGACAATAGTGATGACGAGAGGAAATTCAAAGGAATTTCCCTAAGATTCCATCATGCCTTCTGTTGCAGTAAAAGAAAAAGCCAATCTTAAGCTATTTAGCCAAGAAGGCAAGAGTCACACAGCAAAAATTATCTTGGAAGGACTTGCGGAGGGACTCAAAGAAGCCAAGAGATTCTTCCATGCTGAAATCATTTCTCCTTCTGATATTGAGCTTTTGGTGACAGAGCAGGCGGGAGAAACCTATCCTGATACCCCTATAGCAATCAGTCAAAACTTAAAAGATGGTTTGACGGGAGATCTGAATTTTCTTTTTTCTCTCGATGAAGCAAGAGAAATTCTTGCAATTATTATGGGTGGTGAAAATACTCATTCTAAGGGGGTTCTTGACAGTGCCGAGATAGCAGTTCTTGAAGAGTCGTTTTTTGCCATTTTTTCGGGTATCAATTCTTATTTGAGCCGAAAAATGCAAGTTTCCATTCATGGTGAGGGCATCTCTGTCCGAAGTATTGGAAGTGAGACTCCCTTTTTTCGAGAAGGGCGTTATTTACGTGCTTTTACTGTTATTCGGCTAGAAGGAGGAAAAATTGTTCGTTTCAATATATTACTTCCTGTTGAAACAGCAAATGAGCTACTTCTAAGAAGTAAAATTGATGAGCGAGATAGAACAGAAAACGAAAGTGTGAGGAAAAATATGGCGGATGAAGTGAATGTAAAAGATATTGCGTTTCCCTCTCTGAGTGCAGAGCAGGGAGATGATGCGAATAGCAAGTCTAAGTCCAATTTGAACCTCCTCATGGATGTTCAAATGACAATGACAGTTGAGCTGGGAAGAACCAAGATGTTTATCAAGGAGATTCTTGCTCTTGGAGAGGGTTCCATTATTGAGCTCGATAAGCTGGCAGGGGAGCCTGTAGACTTGTTGGTCAATGGAAAACTTGTAGCTAAAGGCGAAGTCGTTGTGATAGATGAAAATTTTGGTGTCCGTGTCACGGATATTGTTACATGGCTAAACAAGGAAAAAATACACAAATTCAGTAGAGCGAAAGACTAAAACTAGCAATAGGAAGATAGAATGTCCATCGATGCCCATCAATGCCCATCGATCAGATCAAAAATCTGAATCCTGTCTGTAATTTTACTTTATGCTACCCTATTCACATCGGATAGGTCACTTTCTTCTTTTTTCTTTGGCTTCTTTTCTGTAGCATAATCATAGATAGATTCTGGAAACTGAGGGATTTTTTCAAAATTCATTGTGGGAGGAGGAAGACTGGTTCTCCATTCCATGCTAAGAGAACGAAATGGATTGCTTTTCGCAATCTTTCCTCGGAATCCAGACCAGCAGAGATGAACGAGTACACTCAGATAGGCACCTCCATTCAGCCATGATCCTACCGTAGAGATTTGGTGCCAAGTCTGGAAATAAGGGAGGTAATCGTAGTAGCGGCGAGGCATTCCCTCCATCCCAAGTAAAAACTGAGGTATAAATGTCATATTAAAACCTATGAAAAGGATCACCCAAGTCCAAAAAGCTATTTTCACATTGTACATTCTACCTGTCATCAGAGGAAACCAGTAATGAAGTGCTGCGAAAAGAGCCATCACCGTGCCCCCCTGAATGGTATAATGAAAGTGAGCAACTACAAAATAGGTATCATGCAAAAACACGTCTGTCGCAAGGACAGCTAGATGAATCCCTGTAAGCCCTGCTATAGAAAACATAAAAATGAATCCAAGAGCATAGAGCATTGGTGCGTCAAAATGGATGGAAGATCTCCATAGGGTAGAGAGCCAGTTGAAAATTTTTACAGCGGTCGGTATGGCTACAAGGAAGGTAAGGCCAGAAAACACCCATCTTGCCCAGTCAGACATCCCACTAACAAATAAATGATGACCCCAAACAAAAAAACTGAAAAAAGAAATGGCAAGGGAGGAATAAGCGATTGCACGGTAGCCAAAGATAGGTCTTCTCGAAAAAACAGGAAGGATCTCACTGATAATCCCAAAGCCGGGGAGAACCATGATATAGACAACAGGATGGGAATAAAACCAGAAGAACTGCTCAAATAGGATTGGGTCACCTCCCTTAGCTGGATTGAAAATACCAATATCCAGAAGCCTTTCTAAAATGAGCATGACCAGAGTCATACCTACAATCGGTGTGGCAAGGACTTGGATAATAGAAGCCGCATAAAGTCCCCAGACAAAAAGAGGGATTTTGCTCCATGTAAGACCAGGACATCGAAGACGGTGTATGGTCACGATGAAGTTAAAACCAGTCATAATAGAGGAAAACCCCATGACAAAGGCACCAAGAGTCAGCCAGATGACTAAGCTATTGGATTTGAGGCTATAAGGGGCGTAAAACGTCCATCCTGTATCAGCAGGACTGAGAAGAGAGACGAGAGCTATAATAGCACCGATTACATAAACATACCAGCTCCCCAAGTTGATCCGAGGAAAGGCGACATCCTTTGCCCCAATCATTAAAGGGAGCATAAAATTCCCAATCGTAGCAGGGAGCCCAGGTACAACGAATAAAAAGATCATTATTGCACCATGGAGGGTCATCAGGACATTATAGGAATGAGCTTCCATGATGGTACGACCCGGACTAATCAGCTCAAGTCGTAACAAAAGAGCCGCGATTCCCCCTATCACGAAAAAACTGAGGATAGCAAAGAGATACATGATCCCTATCTTCTTGTGGTCTGTAGAAAGAGCCCAGCCCCAAAAGCTCCTTCCCACTCGAAAATAGGAAAGTGAATGTGAATTATTGCTCGCCATCTTATAAGAAATTAGACACTAAAATAGCGTCTCCATAGATTGTACATAACCCCCATTAGTGCAAGGATTTTTCTAATTTTTTGAAAAGAATAGCTATTTTTTTGCATGGATGTTTGTGAGCCTACTTAAGTGAGCTAAGGGATTTAATATATTCTATGATGGACTGTATTTCAGAATCACCATAGCTTTGAACAGGCATCGCTGCGGGATATCCTTCCACGACTTGTTTCGCGGGTTCAATTACGGAATTACGAATATAGTTTTCATCTGCCTGAGCAGATGAACCGTCAGTAAACTTGCGATCCTTCTTCCATAGACCCTTAAATGAGGGCCCAACCAGCCTAGAACCATCAATTGAATGACAGCTTTTGCAATTACCTTCAAAAATTTCCCTTCCTCTTCCCGAAGAAATATTCCCTGCTTCAGTTTCTATTTTTTCCATCTGCTCTTGAAACTTTGCAGGAGAGAGGACAATTGCTTTCCCGAGCATTCCGCTGTGGTCTTTGCCGCAGTACTCCGTACAAAAAATATTATATTCTGCACGGCCTTTTCCTTTTTGAGAGGCTGAGATGAGAGGAGTAAAAGTTGTATAAGTGTACATCCCAGGAACTACATCCTCTTTGATACGAAAAGAGGGTATGAAAAAGGAATGAATTACATCAGTGGAGCTCATCACAAGTTTAAATGGTCTCCCTTCCTCCAAGTAGAGAATGTTGTTACTTTTTAGGACGGTCGGTTTTTCTGGATTCTTCCGAAAACTAGATGGATAAGCAAAGCTCCATGCCCATTGCTGTGCAGTAACTGTAATATCAACGACATTTTCTCCCGTAGGGATCGTTCTCATTTTGATAAATACAATCGAACCCCATATATAGAGCCATACGAGAACGAGAGAAGGTATTACCGTCCATACGATCTCAAGAATAGTGCTTCCTGCTATGGGTGAGGTAATATCGTTATCACTTCGTTTGCGGTAGCGGATGATAAAATAGATGAGTACAGAGTTCAGAATAATAAAGGCAGCAATGGTCAAAATATTGATCCATAGCATCAGTTTGTCATGGCTTGACGCGTAAAGAGAAGCTCCTTCAATGTACATAGCAGAAGATGATCACCAACTGGTGTGGAACCATCTTTTTTGGCAAGCTTTTTATCACTGTTTTTAGATTTTTTTCGTAAGACCTAATTTGTGCATTTTGTGGCATAATGGGGCAGGCATTCATTTCATGCCCACCGTAGTCTCCTAATCATAATCCCACTTTAGTAGGCTTGCTTCTATTCGTGAATATTGACTAGTAATCTCGATTTTTTCTCATGAGCCATGAATTTTAGCAAAAAAAACTGCAACAAATACGGTTTTTCTGACCTTTATATTGTATATAGCCTAAGTTGTGCCGTTCGTGGCCTCCGTGTGGCAGTTTGAATAATGGAGAAGATAATCAAATGGGATCGTGAGAATGGAGCTCGGTTTCTTCCCACCGCATTATTGATACCACACAAGGAACTTGCTAATCTACAGGCTTATCTGTTAAAATATAAGCTAAGTATGAATCGCTGTCTTGAGCTTCTTCTCGAAGATCACGCTTCCGTTGAAGAGGCGAGCATAGCCAATCTACGGACTACCTATCAGGTTCGGGAACTATTCTTGCGACCTAAGTATTTCCGTGTGGATGCCGAGGTCTGGTATCGCTTTGGGGTTTTGGCTCGCTTGGCCGGGATCAGCCGTTGCCGGCTCTTCATGGCGATGATGGCAAGCAGGTGGGCATTAAAAAACGGCAAAGTTTTGACATTGGTTCATGCCCACATACGTTATACTGAAATCCTGCACCTTTTCCCAAAACAGGCACAGATTAAACGTCACTTCACAAGGAGACCACCAGCAAGGGAGCCTCCATAGCCTACTTTCGTGCCACAGGGACTCTCGGAGGTCGTCCGTCGTACGACTAAGGTTTTATGAAAAAATGTACTTTTCTTCCAGTAGACTTTACTTATTCTTTCGCCGATATACAGTTGTGGTGGACAATTTTTCTTCTTTATCTTGTTTTATGACTGGTCTTCGGAGCTTCAGGCTGTCATGGATAGACGTTTTTGCATTCATTTGGGGAATCATCCTATTGATGTCTCCTTCTTTTCTTGATGCTCAAAACCTAGGGACGAACAGCCTTGATGGATTTGCCGATACAACTTGGGGAATGGAATTTTCTCGAGTCCGTGAAAAACTGACAAATTTAGCTACAGATGAAGGAGCTGAAGAGAAAGTTGAAATTCTAAATATAGTTCGTCATCGATTTATATCTGTTCGTCGAAACAATGTAGTATATCGCTATAGCTTTTACAAAACTCCATACAGTGTGGCTAGACTTTCCAATGACAAGCTGGAGGAAGATGCCTACGAAAAACAAGAAGGAGTCTTATTTCATGTCCGAATCCAGACCGAATTTCTTCCATCGGAGCTTCTTCAAAAAAAGATAGAAAGTTCTCATGGACCAAGTAATTCTTCTTTTTTGGATAAAAAGGGAAGGGGGGCTTCAGTCTGGAATCTTCGTCAAGGAAGTATTTTCCAATGGAAGGAGCCCTATCAAGGTAAATTGTTTACTCGTCGTGTAGATTATATAAGCACTGAATTATCCCAAAAAGTGGCAAATGAATACAAAGATTTTTTTAATGCTCAAGAGAAGCTCATTCTTAGAAAAGTACTTCTCAAATAAGATACTGTTTCAGAGACTGGGTGGATTCCAAAGTGCTATCAGATCTTCTCTAAGGATTTGCTTGGTTACTTTAGAAGTTTTTCCAAATCGGAATCATTTTGGGCCGTCGCCAAGCGGTAAGGCAGCGGGTTTTGGTCTCGCCATACGGAGGTTCGAATCCTCCCGGCCCAGCTAGGGAGATGTTATGAAACCTTTGGAACTTTCTGTAATTCATTTTTCGTTTCATTCTAAAACTGTACCATCTAAGATCTACAAGGCATTAACCTCTCAAAATGAGCTTCGCAAATGGTGGGCTCCAAAAGTAGTAATGTCGCGATCGAGTGTATCTCAAGAGCCTGGACAAAATGTCCGGATGAAGCTGATTCATTCCGATAAAAATCATTTGGTCCGTTATACATGGAGGCCTGAAGATTGGGATAAAAGCATTCCTGATACGATTATTACTTTTACCATTCAGGATCTTGGGGCTTCTCGTGAGGACACAGGAGAAGGACTCTTAGTTGATATTGTTCATGATGGCTGGTTGGACGCATCAGAGTTAGAAAAACAGAAAAAAATATGGATCTTAGCTTTGAGAAACTTAAAGGCACTTCTTAGAGAGAGTCCTCATACTCCTTGGTGGGAGAAAAAGAATTATAAGACAAGTCTGCAACAAATACGACTTACCAGCCTAAAACAGCTTTTGGACGTTTATCAAAAAAATGCAAGCAGTACAGTAGCAAAAAAAATTCATCAGGCTTCATGGCGTATTTGTACAGCTCTCGATAAGTATGGGAAATGGTACCTTCGTGAAGGAGAGCATAAATTTGAATTTCACCATGAAAATAAAAAACTCTTTGAATTATCTCAGGTATCCTTAATTCTTTTTTGGAAACATCTGAAAGAAAAGCTTGGCATTTGTGTTGCAGAAGAGTTTGCAAGACGACTCAGTGCAGAGCAGGATATCGAAGTAAGTAGTCAGAACTCACGAACTTCCTTTTCTCTCGTCAAACTAAGTGCAGATATTTGGATTACTTGGGCAGAAGATCTTATAGAAGAAATAGAGGGCATAGAATAGATGCTCTTGGGTATGGACCTGCTGTATGTAAAGACAGGGTATTTTGATCTACCTTTTGAGTATTTACCATCATTAGACATTAGAAAAAATTACGGGTAATTGTAAAAAAATTATTCGTAATTGCAAATTTTTCTTGCAAAATTTTTGGACTATTTATTTCATGGCATTATGGCGAAAGTATCATCTAAGAAAAAAGCAAAGAAAAAGGTCTTGAGAAAAAAGGTCTCAAAAAAGAAAGTCTCAAAGAAAAAGGTCTTGAGAAAAAAGGTCTCAAAAAAGAAAGTCTCAAAGAAAAAGGTCTCAGAGAAAAAAGTCGTTTCAACTCGAGATACTCCTTCTTTCTTTCCCTCATCTTCTAGCTCTGAGAGGTTTGGTGCAAAGCCAGCGGGAGTGAAGGGAGCCCTTAGCTCTCCCTTTCCCCCTCCTGAGTTGTCGAAGGATCTCCTACTGTCTGATAGGGAAAAACGATCTACTTTTTCACGAGGAAAGATTGCAACCATTGCTATCTTGGCTTCTTGTTCTGTTGCATTACTCATCTGGATCAATTCAAAAAAAGACAAACTGGGACCAGAAGATCTTCTTTTGGATTCATCAGAAAATCAAGGACGTCAGTCTACTGAGAAAGATTCTATTGAGAGAGGAGAGCCTACTAGAGATAAATTGAAGGATCAAAACGAAGCTCCAGCTCTGATACAAGAACCACTCAATGAACAAAAGCAGAGTGACCCAACGCCGCAAGGGCAACAGGAAAGCCCAGAGGAGAAGGAGCCTACGCCTGCTGTAGGAAAGGATGCCTTGCAAAATGAGGAAAAGAAGAAAACACATCCAAATCCATCTTCAGAGCCTCCTGTGAAGGAAGTGAAGGAATCTCCTAATGGAGAGGCTGGAGGGTCTACTCAGGATTATACCGTTCTTTCAGGAGATACACTAAGCAGTATCGCAAGAAAAAAACTGGGCAGCGTAAAACGATACCAAGAGATTATGAAGATCAATGGTTTTTCCAGCTCATCCGTACTCAAGGAAGGGCAGGTAATCAAACTTCCTTCTCGTTAAATCATCTTATGTGAATATATCCCTCTATGTGATCTGTGGAAATAGGTCCCAAAATTGTAGAGTCTGCCCCTTCCTGTGCTTTGTCTGTGATGAGGAAAACCTCATTGCTTCCCAGTTGGACTTTTTGGCTTCCCATCCAGTTTTGGAGGATTGGTTTTCTTTCTGAGACTGGTTGAAACTTTCCTCCACAGCAACTTTGTTTCATTTGTTTGTTGATATATAGCTTTCCTTCTTTGATCTGTATTGTATCACCAGGAAGGCCAGAAACCCTTCGAATAGCTGTATAATCCCTTGCATTTGGATGATGAATTAGAACCAACATATCCCTCTTAAAGCTACTCTTTGACGGGAAACGCCAAACTAGGACAGTTTTACCTTTTGGCAGATTAGACATAGCATGATCATTGACTTGGAAAGGAAAAACAACCCATTTGTAAAGGAACAAACGGATAAGAAAGCCGCCTATAAGCCCAAAGATGATACCGACAAGAGCCTTTCTTTTTGTAAATCTCTTGCGGTGAGATGAACTCTTCTTTCTTTTTGTAAACACAAGCTATCCTTTTTGATTTTCTATTATGAACAAGAACAAAATACTTTTTTTACAAGTGGGTCATTGCATTTATACCTATTTTTTAGTGAATCAAGTTTCGTTCTTTGAAAATTTTTCTAAGGTTATCTAAGTCCTCAGGGGTATCAATAGGATGAAGGGAGGAATGGCATACATACACTCCAATAGAATAATCGTTTTCAATAACCCTAAGCTGTTCTAAAAGCTCAGTTTTTTCTAAGTTTGAGCTAGGTAGGGTTCTAAAACGCATTAGGAAATCCCGTTGATAGGAGTAGATTCCCAAATGGATCAGTACGGGCTGTTGGGTTTTATTTCGTGGAAAAGGGAGAAGGGAACGAGAAAAATACAAAGCCTTGCTTTTTTTTGTTATGACTACCTTTACCCGTTCCGGCACTAAAGGGTCTTCATGTTTTTCCATAGGTCTTGCCGCTGTCGTCATTTCCCATTCGGGATGATCGAGCTTAAGCCGAACTACACCGCTGATGAGCTGATGGTCTATCCCAGGCTCATCTCCTTGTATATTGACTAGAATATCATAATCTGAATAAATTGTAGCTACTTCCGTAAGGCGATCAGTGCCGCTTGGATGGTCTTCAGATGTTAGGATGGCTTCTCCTCCAAAGCTTTCTACTGTTTCACGAATACGCTCGTCATCTGTAGCTACGAGGACTTTATCAAGATCTTCACATCGAGAAGCCGCTTCCCATACCCACTGTATCACAGGCTTGTCTCCAAGTTTTTGGAGGAGTTTCCCCGGAAAGCGAGAAGAAGCAAATCGAGCTGGAAGAACTCCCATAACTTTTAGCATGATAGTGAAGAAAGTTGATATCGAACTTTTTTGTCAATGATGTTTTTAGGAGACTTTCAAAAATATATATTTTTAGTTTGTGAATCAAGCGTTCTTTGATGGATTTCTAAAATCATTCCTTCATCCCTTCTTTTGACTTCGCTAAAGGCTTTCTTTTTAATCGCTTTTCAATGAGGAGCATCCTATTGAGGGCATTGATATATGCTTGAGCACTTGCTACTAGAATATCTGTATCTGAAGCACGTCCCATAAAGCTATTTCCCTCGCTTTCGATTCGAATTGTAACTTCCCCTTGAGCATCGATTCCTTCTGTTACGCTTTTTACACTAAATTCGCTGAGAACAGGCTTCCGTCCTGTGATTCGATTCATACAGCGATAAACAGCATCAACAGGGCCAGTTCCCACAGCAGCATCTATTTTAGTCTCTCCTTTGGGACTTTTCAGGCGAAGAGTTGCTGTAGGGGAGGTCTTATCTCCAGTATGGATTTGGACATGTTCTAAATCCCAAGGGGGATCTTCTATAGGATAGAGGTGTGTATTAGCAATTGCTTCTAAGTCTCGATCATCTACTTTGACCTTCTTATCTGCAAGAATCTTGAACTCTGTGAATGCCTTTTCCATTTTATCTTTCTCTAAATCAAGCCCCATCTTTTGCATATGAGAGCGAAAGGCATGGCGGCCCGAAAGTTTGCCAAGAACAAGCTGGGTTCCTTGAGGGATTCCAATACTCTTGGGATCCATAATTTCCCATGTCTCTCGAAGCTTGAGTATACCATCCTGATGGATTCCAGAGCTATGACGAAAGGCATTCTTACCTACAATTGCTTTGTTCCATTGGATCGGCATACCAGAATAGTTCTCTACCATTTTGCTAGTTCGATATATCTCTTTGATTCGAATATCCGTATAAAAAGGAAGAAAATCCTTCCGAGTATGAATTGCCATCACTACCTCTTCCAGAGAGGTATTTCCCGCTCGCTCCCCAATTCCGTTGACAGTAAGTTCTATTTGCCGAGCTCCATTTTGTACAGCGGTCAGTGTGTTTGCCGTGCAAAGTCCTAAATCATTCTGACCGTGAAAGCTGAGCCTTGTCTTGTCAATGTTCGGGACCTGATCTCTAATAGAAGAAAAGAGCTGTGCTAGCTCCTCTGGAATTGTATAGCCAACAGAGTCTGGGACATTAATGGTAGATGCCCCAGCATCAATGCACTGTTCAATGAGTTGATACAAAAACTCTCTATCAGATCGTGTTGCATCCATAGGACTAAATTCTACATATGGAGTATAAGCTGCTGCATAAGATACCATTTTTGTTGCTTGGCGAAGAACATCCTTACGATACTTTCCTAGTTGGTGGGCTATCTGTATATCACTTGCGTTAATAAACACATGAATTCTAGGGATAGAAGCCTTCTTGACTCCTTCCCAGGCAATATCAATATCCTTTTTCACAGCACGAGCAAGGGCACAGACAGAAGCGTTTTGAATTTTAGAGGAAATTTCTTGAACGGCACGAAGATCACCTTCTGAAGTACAGGGAAAACCAGCCTCAATGATGTCTACTCCAAGTTGTTCAAGTTGAAGTGCTATTTCCACCTTTTCCTCCTGAGTAAAACATACTCCAGCGGATTGTTCTCCATCTCTGAGAGTCGTATCAAAAATATGAATTTTTTCCTTTTTTTTCTGTTTCATGGTGCTATTGCTACTAGATGGATTCCTCAAAGATTAGCTACTCAAGTCTCACACCTTACATTGACACAGATAAGCGCTTAGTTCCTATTGTCCACAAGAAATGGACTTTTATCTGTCTTTATATTCGTCTGCAAGAGGAAGTGGGCCCTCCAGGACTCGAACCTGGGACCAAAAGATTATGAGTCTTCTGCTCTAACCAACTGAGCTAAGGGCCCTTCTCTCCAGAACTTCTTGAAGTGCAAGAAAGGGCAAGCTGTATTTTTGTATAAAGGCAGTCCATTGTGTAAAAAGGGGCTATTTCAATTTTAACTTAGGGGGCAAGAGCAGTATCAGAAGAAAGAATTACAGTCTCTTTGGGTATTTTTCTTGCTTCTGCAAGAAGTCTTCTCAAGGCTCTGAAACACTTCAGGAATAGGCTCAAGTGCAAAAATAAGGGAAGAATGGATTATTGGAAGCAAGCTCTTCTATGACCTAACCCCATCCAATTCCAACAATCAGAAAGGAAGCATTTCGATGAAGGGAATCAGGAATATCTTGGACAATACGTCTTGCTTCAGCGATTGGATCACGACGAGAATGAAGGAAGCC
>JABABJ010000008.1 GCA_014238275.1 Leptospirales bacterium
GAGGAGATGCCTGTCTCCAGATTAATGATAACAGCAGTACCTGAAGCCGCGTAGGTAGCGGTGTCCATATCCTCGCCACCATCTAGGACATCTGGACCGAGCAGACCTGCGAGAGTGTCATTACCAGCTCCACCCATGAGGATGTTTGTAGTGTTGGAGTCATTGATTCCTGTTAGAATGTCATTTCCTGCTGAACCGATGAGATTTTCGATATTGCTAAGGGTGTCTCCTGCAGCATCGCCACCGGTATTCGTATTTGCAGCCAGATTAACGTTAACAAAAGCAGCAGAACTCGCGTAGCTTGCGGTGTCTAAGCCAGTTCCACCTTCTATCATATCTGCACCAGCTCCGCCTTCAAAGGTGTTGTCTCTAAGACTTCCCGTTAGGACATCGTTCATTGCTGAACCAATGACACCTTCGATATTGCGAAGGGTGTCTCCTTCAGCATCGCCACCGGAAGCCGTATTTGTACCCAGATTAACGGTAACAAGAGTGCTAGAAGCAGCGTAGCTCACGAGATCTACGGATCCGTCGCCACCATCTAGGACATCCGTACCCGTACCACCGATGAGAATATCATTACCAGCTCCACCCATGAAAGTATCGTCTCCATCACCTCCTGTCAGAATGTCGTCGTTTGCCGATCCGATGATGATTTCGATATTGTTAAAGATATCTCCTAATGCATCGCCTGTATGTGTATTGGAAGATAAGTCAATAGTAACAAGCTCGGCAGAACCAGCGTAGCTTGCGGAATCTGTGCCCTCTCCACCATCTAGGTTATCTGCACCTGTACCTCCTTCCAGAGTATTGTCTCCATCATCTCCTGTCAGGGAATCGTCGAAATCCGAACCAATGAGATTTTCAATGCTATCGAATGTATCTCCTACAGCGAATGCACCCAAGTTGTTCCCTGGCGTTGCTAGGTCCACAGTCACTCCTCCGTCTGAATTCTTGTAACTTACAGTGTTTCTCACTGAATCGCCCTCAAATGCTTCAAGAAGAAGAGTAGCAAGATAAGGGGTTTCACCTCTCACAGGTGTAAGTTCTGCACCTCCGGCAGCACCTGGATTGCCACAAAAGCTCAAGCATAGAGCAACAAGGCTAGTGCTTGATAAATAAAGTAATTTTTTCATAATATAGTTTCCTCCTTTTTTCATGAATAAATTTTGATGACCATAAGAATCATACCCTCAAATAATGGTCAAGAAAAAAATTATTTTATTTAAAAAAATATTAAAAAAGTTTCATAAGACCTGCTAACTAAATTTAGGTGTATTTCTATAAAATACGCTTGCAATATAAATAGCGATCTTTGTACAGTCCGAATAGAGAGATGATCAAGAGATCCATTTATGTTATAGTTCAAGACTCTGCTCAGACCTTTGGAAGTAGACCCCTCTATTGGATTCGCCAGAAGCAGTCCGAAACCTCTGCTAGAACAGGCACGAGAAAGATCAAAACCCCTCCTTCTTTTCAAGCGATCTCCTTTCACAATTGGAGAGAAGATATGGAACGGTTTTCTGCCTTTCTTCTATATAAACTTAAAATCTCTCACCAAGAAAAAATTGCCTTTCTTTGCGATAACCGCTATGAATGGAGCCTGATTTGTCTTGGAATCAACTGTATAGGAGCAATAGATGTTCCTCGAGGATGTGATTCAACCCCAGATGAGCTAAAATATATACTAACCCATACAGAAACTAAAACCATCATCGTGGAAAATGAGAAAATATTTCAGAAGATTAGCTCTTTGCTTCCTCTCCTTCCCGCTGTGAAAAATATTATTTCCGTCGAACCAAAAGAAAAATACACGAATCCTCCAACGGAAAAAGAGCTAAAAGGAGCTCGTTTTTATTCTCTAATCGATACTTTTCTCGAAGGAGAATCTCTACTACAAAAGAATGGTGACAAACTTCTTTCGGAAAGAGGAGAAGCTATAGAGCCTGAGGATATTGTATCGATCATC
Source organism: Leptospirales bacterium (assembly GCA_014238275.1). Lineage (GTDB taxonomy): Bacteria > Spirochaetota > Leptospiria > Leptospirales > Leptonemataceae > JABABJ01. Next base: position 1,970 of record JABABJ010000008.1, read on the forward strand.
TATACAAGCGGCACTACGGGTAATCCCAAGGGAGTAGTTCTTCTTCACCAAAACTTCTGCTGGTCAGTAAATCAATTGCAGACAGCACTTCCTGTCTATGAGACAGACCGATGCGTTATCTTCCTTCCTCCTTGGCATATCGCTGAACGAACTTTAGAGCTTGTTCTAATCGCCTCAGGAGCAAGTATGGCTCCCTCTCAGATTACTACTCTTACAGACGACTTTGCTGCAATCAAACCTACTCTCCTTCTTTCCGTGCCAAGGGTTTGGGAACAACTATACAACAAAATCTTCGATTCAGTACGAAAGGCTCCCAAAATCAGACAAACATTATTCCGTTTTGCGTGCTATTCAGCACAGCTGTCTATGGATGCTTCCGATACGATTCTAAACCGATTTGCCATGTATAAAAACGAAGATACCAGAGAGCTTTTGCTCAGAAAGATGATCTCCCTCTTCACCCTTCCCTTCGCATGGATTGCAAAAATCTCTACTTTTTTTGTTTTGAAAAAAATCAGATCTATCTTGGGAGGGAAAATACGATTTGCCATATCTGGGGCTGGAGCCATGCCAGAGCATGCCTCCCTCTTCTTTCGTTCTTGTGGGGTTCCCATTTTGGATGGCTATGGAATGACAGAAACAACTGCTTTAGGTGCTATCAGTGAGCTTCCTTGGCCGCTCCGAAATGCCGTAGGGAAACCAAGTCTTGGAGTTCAAGTTCAGCTTCGCGATTCTCAAGGGAAGGCTATCACAAAGCCGGGTATCAAGGGGGTTTTATTTCATAAAGGGCCTCACGTAATGAAGGAATACTATAAGGAAAAAAAGAAAACCGAAGAAATTTTACAAGATAACTGGCTCAATTCAGGAGATATTTTTATGTGGTCTCTTACGAATGATCTTATTTTCACAGGTAGAGCCAAAGATACCATTGTTCTTTCTGGAGGAGAAAATATCGAGCCTACTCCTATCGAAAATCGACTTAAAGCACATCATCTCATTGAACATGTAGTTATAGTAGGGCAAGATCGAAAGTCCCTTTGTGCCCTTTTAACCCCTAAAAAAGACCTTCTTTTAGAAGTATGTGAAAAACAGGGTGGGTCTCTTCCAGAAGATGAATCATCTTGGGATAAGAATCGAAGGATTCGATCGATCTTTCAAAAAATTATCAAAGAGGAAATTTCCGCTAAAAATGGCTTCAATACCTTCGAAAAAATTACAAACTTCTCTTTAACCCTCAAGCTTGAGGTCGGAAAAGAACTCACCAATACCATGAAGATCAAACGAAACGTAGTCTTGGATAAGTATCAAGATATTATTCATCAAATGTATGCAAAATCAACATAAACTTTGAACTAAGATGAGACTAAGATGGACACATCTTTGGGATTCAACGGACTTCGTATCATCTAAAGTAGCTTTCAAAGTATCTTTTAGATTAGCTTTTCTGCAATTTGTACTGCATTCAAAGCAGCTCCCTTTAAGAGTTGATCGCCACAGCACCATAAATCCAGGGATCTTCCTGAAGGATCTGCAAGGGAAACACGGACCCTTCCTACAAGCACCTCATCTTTTCCACTTGCCTCCGAAGGCATTGGAAATAGGTTCTGTTTGAGATCATCTACCATCCTGATACCCTGAGCTTTTTGGAGAGCATCCTTGACCGCATCCAAATCGATCTTATTTTTCAACTCCAAGTGGAGAGATTCTGCATGAGCACGGAAAACCCCAATTCGAATACAAGTCGCAGTAATAGGAAGGTCTGGCATTTTTAGGATCTTTTGTGTTTCATGGATCATCTTTTGCTCTTCTCCGTTATATCCTGATTCAAAATCTAAAGCAGAATTATGACTAAATACATTAAATGCTATTGGATGTGGAAAAATCTTAGGAGGCTCTTTTTTTTTCTCAAGCAAAAGCGCTAGGCTTTGAGATTCAAGCTCCTTCATCGCTTCTCTTCCCGCTCCAGAGGCAGCCTGATAAGTAGAGACAACGATTTTTTGAATGGGATTGATCTTATGCACTGGAGCAATTGCCATCAGCATAATAATTGTACTACAATTTGGATTGGCAATGATCCGAGAGCTTGTCTGTAGTTCCTCTTCGTTCACCTCAGGAATCACTAAGGGAATATTTTTTTCGAGACGGAAAGCCGATGAGTTGTCAACGACCATAGAACCAGACTCAACCGCCTTAGGAACCAATCTCCTAGAGGTAGCACTATTTGCACAAAAAAGTGCGATATCGATTTTCTCATTTTGAAAGCTATGATCCTGAAGCTCTTGGACTGTATATTCTCGTCCAAAGACCTTCTGTTTTTTCCCTGCAGATCGGCTACTTCCAAAAAGGATGAGTTTTTCTAAAGGAAAGCTCCTTCTCTCCAAGACATCCAATACCTCCTGTCCCACAGCTCCTGTAGAACCTATGACTGCTAAGGTATTTGCTGAGCTCATGATAGATATATTAAGAGGTAGCTGATATAGTGCCTTGCTTATGTCAAGTGAATTTCTTGTAAAACTTGTGAAGCCTAAGCTGTGGTCTCTGCTAGTTTCACGAATGACTGACTCTCCCAGCGTATCCCTTCCCAGAGAGGGAGGACCGTGCCTTTTATAAAACCTCAGTCATGCCCTTCATCTGGGGCATGACTGAGGGGACGCAAAAATAGGGGAACCCTATTTTTGCTTACATTTACTAACAATAGTCCCGACTTATCAGGCTTGATTCCTTGTATAGGCGTTTCTGCCTGTTTTTAGTAGATATTGACTAGGACGATAGCTAATACCTACTAGTAGCGGCTCACCTTTTTAGTAAATATTGGCTAAAACTCCTGATTTTTCGGCGATTTCCCTAAAAGCTAAGCCATGACTACCTTACTCATAATCACAAGAGGCTCGACTTATCAGGCTTGATTCCTTGTATAGACTCGTCTCTCGTTAGGAAGAATTTTTGAAGAATGCTTTTGATCTCATTTACTAATCTTTCCCTCACAATATATGTCCCCAGCTTAAGTAAATGATTTACAACAAAATCGATATTAAAAACCTATGCAAAAATCTATGCAAAACCTATGCAAAATTTGATAAAGATCTGTGCTAGCAAGAAAAACAAACTGCTATCTATCATGGATAGACTTGGTACAATCCTAGAGCTTGGGTTAGCAAATCAAGTATTTTTCTCTGTAATTGTTTTATCTCTACCCATTGTTTATATCACTGGGGTATCTGGACTGTTCCTTGGATTTTCTATTGGACAGTGGGTTTTGCCATCTGCCTTGCTCTTGCTGCTAGGCTCAGTTGCCTTCCTGCATCGCAAAGAAAAACCATACAAACTGCTTTTTACTTTCTTCTTGTTTTTGTTGTTTTTTGCGTTCCTTGCTCTATTTGCTAGCCAGTTGTTTGATACGAAGTATGACTCACGTGCGTATCACGCTAGTGCTAATTTAGCTTTATTGGATGGGGCAAACCCTTTGCATGAACCGAAAAACTGGCATAATTATCATTACCCTGTTGCTCATTGGATTATATCTGCTTCTCTCATTTCTTGGACGCAAAGTTTTGAAGCGAGTTTTTCTTTAACTTATCTTGCTACTTTAGTGGGAGTATTTGCTTCTTGGCGATTTTTAGCTTCACTTCCTAGGATCACAAAATTTTGGCGTATTTCTTTAGCCTCATTATTTGCCTTAAATCCAATTACCATTTGGTGCTTCTTTACGGGTTATATCGATGGATTTTTGGTTTCAATTCTTTTAAGCTCTTTTACACTCATGCTCATATTTTGCACAGAAGAAGACAAGCAACAAAGGTTTCGCTACGGAAGCTATATTGTCGTACTACTCATTTTGTTAATTAATATAAAGTTCTCAGGGCTAATCTATGGTGGTATTTTAGGGATTACAGCTCTTTTGTATGCTTGGGCACAAAAGGTGAAATGGAAGAGTATCTTGCGTTTGGTAGGGCTTGGCACGGTAGCTGGTATCTTGGGAACTTCTATATTTGGTTTTTTTCCTTATGTTACCAATGCTATTGCAGACAAAGACCCTTTTTCTTCTGCTTTTGACACAAATCATGAAGGGAAGAAACAAAATAGAATCGATCATTTTTTTAGTGATGATTTTAACAAACGCACACGCTACGAAAAGGCTTGGATTTCCCTTTTTTCTCAATCATCAGGAGGATGGAATAGAACAGAACTCCCTCCCTTTAGCTCGACTAACCCTACTTCTTTTTTATTGGGATTTGGCTCCATTTTTAGTGGAGCTTTATTGCTATGCCTAACACTGGTGTTTTTGATTCGAGATAGAGCATCTTGGATCATCTTAGGTGGTATAGCTTGCTCTATTTTTTCTACAGAAGCAGCATTTTATTTTAGGCTTTCTCCTCAATATTGGTGGTTACCACTTTTTTTCATAGCTTTCTTTTTTGCACAAGAAAAGAAACTAGCATTAGGAAGACTCCCACAAATCATGGCTATAGTGATTTTTCTTTGTCTTTTTTGGACAGTCCAGTCCAAAGGCAACAAAGAGCTTCGTTCTCAGCTATATGTGAGAAAACATATTGTTGAAAACCTTCTACATAAAGAAGGCTGGTATGCGGCCCCAGATATTACTCTTGAAGATGAAATCTTAGCAAGGTATCTGTACAATTATTATTCAAGTGGACTAACAAGCTTGAAGCTCCCAATACGAAAATCTTGCCCTCCCGATGCAGAACAGAAAAAACTTCCAATTGGTATCGTTCTTTGTCGTTCGTCTGAGTAGATATCTAGATAGCTTAAAAAACTATTTTTTCACTCATCTCGATTTTTTGATTTTTTCTTTGACAAGTATGTTTTTTTCTTGACTGCCACGTTTTTGAATTGTACTTGACAGGAACGGTGCTTTGGCTGTGTCTGAATTGTGGGCTCTTATGATATATTTTCAAATACTTCCAAATTATGTTCGATGGATGGATAATTCTACGATTTTCTGTGAATGGTAGAGGATATAAATGCCTCATCTCATGATTGAAATTACTGGTGCAAGAAAATAAAAGCTCTCATTCTAAAATAGGGCGACCCATTCTGCGATACAGATAACTCTTACCATCAATGGTAAGTTCTAGCCTATCAGCCCACACTATTCTGGGAAGGCTAAAAGTATGAAATGAGAAAAATTTATCTCCTACAAAAGAATCTTTATAAACCTTTTTTGTTCCATCATAAAGAGACCATGAATAGCCACGAAAACCATCAACCGGCAAAGAAACCTTAGCAAGCTTGTGTCTAGTAAAATTTATAGATATGGATTGCACAATTTTTTCGCTAAACCACCTAACCTTAGCATTACGCCAAGATCCTTGATTGACTTCTCCCATTGAAAGCAAAGGTATTTGTTTTTGCAAGGATGGGTAAAATCGGGAAAATCTTTGCTCGACGGCAGAAAACGTGGGTAACTTATAATCGACAAAATTAATAGATATAATTTTTTTGATACGAGATAAAGAAAATAAATCACCTCTAACAACTTCTCTAATGTCTGAAAAATATCTATCTACTGACGGATCAGGTAAATGATGAGCAGCTCCTATGACCCAAGCTGTAAAATCCGTAGGAGGCAAGTGGGGCATGTGACCAATTCGATCCCAACGCCCAGCAACACGAGAGAGATACGGGCTACTCAAAGCAATTGGATCAACAATGTATGTATTACCAGTAGAACTTACTCCTTGGCCACCAGGACAACAGGATACTTCAACCAAAGTGGGTACATTACCTGAAAAAGAAACAAGATCTCTTAGCCCTATTGAATGATCTTTGTACCAATAGCGTTCATTGGCAATCCCATCAACCATTATCATGGCATTATCAAGTGTTTTATTAATAAAAATGGATACAGAGGAAAAGATAAATACTAATGACATAGCAAAAAAAACCAGCCCCTTAACTCCAAGAAAATCATGCAAAAAGTTTATATTTTTAAAATCAATTTGAAAATCTCTTGATTTCAATAAAAACGAAAATCCACATAGTGCATACAAAAATGGAATCGAGAAGAAGCGTCCTCGCATAAAGTCTCCTCCGATCCAAACAATATATAAACCATAAAAAAGCAAACCTAAGCCAACAGAGGCTATTTTTGTAAGACAGCGATAGCGAAAAATATCGTAAAATGAAAACAATATAACCGAAAAAATAATAAAAAGAGTAATAGGATCACGAAGCAAGGTCAGCTTATAGTAACGAAATCCTTGTTGGATAAAATTCCACAAGGGTGCATTGATATTAAGCTTCGCAATAGATGTGTTGGGGAAAGGGAAACCAAAATACCATGTTGAAAATAACAACCATAAAATACATGTGAAAACTGGTAAGAAAATTACGGATAAACGATAACCTGCCTCACGCCATACATATAAACTCATCGGTAATAACAAAAATGTATAATCAACTCTGTTCAAAAACAGACCTGCACACAAAAAGAAAAATAACAAACTAGGGCCACGGAAAAATAATAAATAGCAACAAGCAGAAATTAAAAAATAACTCAATGCATTCTCTAAACCAGAAGTCGTATAATCTAGGAATGCTTGAGAGCTAAAAAGAGCTAATAAAAAAATTAAAACAATAGGCAACTGTAAGCCGCGAACGCCCTTCATATATATCCATAAGGTACACAAACAGAAAAATAAGCTAAGAAAAATCGAACTGAAACTCAACATGCCTGGCCATATAAAACCACCACTGAACAAGTGAGCCACCGAAAGAACAAAAAACCACAATGGATGTGTGAAAACTTGTATACGTTCTCCGTAATTCCAAACGATTCCATACCCATCTATAAAATTAATAACTGAACGAAAGCTCATCTTCGCATCATCGCTTATCCAAATATGGGCGATAAAAATTAGACAAAATAAAACAAAGATCGATAGGCAAAAAAATCGACCATAGCTGGGTGAGACAATGTCGTCAAGGCACCTCAGAAATAGTCCCTTAAACCAACGCATAGCAAATAAAGGATATCTTACTAATTTCCTATTCTGTATGGAAGTTATGAGTTGCACAGCACTCGTAGTAGTAAAATCATGCTAGTTCGTCAATCATTTTACTTATATTTTATATCAAACCCATAGACATTTGTTACACTTAGAGATAAGTATCTATTTGCCAAAATAGATACTTATCTCTAAGTTGTACATATAAAAAATAATAATTAGGAGGTAATTATTTATGAATAATTACGATGATATTCTTGAGAAA
>JABABJ010000047.1 GCA_014238275.1 Leptospirales bacterium
GATTCAGGAAATGATTCAGGAAATGATTCAGGAAATGAGGAATATTTTTGCGTGTTTTCCATTTTTTTTATGTTTTTGTGAATTTCCGTGATTTTTTTGTCATTTTTTATCGTTTTTTACTCTTTTTTCTTGACGAAGTATGAAATTTGAATGGACTTGACAAAGTCGGTGTTATTGTACTATCTTTGTTTTCAAGCCCTTAGGTGAGATTCACAGGTATTACGACCCCCTACGACCCTCTATTGTACTTTAAACTTCTTATTGCTTAGGAGTTTAGACTTCCGATTCAAAACACGAAGATGATAGTTTCCTTTATCCAAAGGACCCATGAAATAGATGTAGTTTGCAGTCTTAGGCTTACGGCGACCTATTACTGCTTCCTCTATTTTTTTCTTTCCTGAGATTTTATAGACTTCAATTCTTATATAGTCGGTTTTCAACCTACCCTTCGCCCACTGGAATCGTATATAGACTGGTTGATTTGAGCTAATGGCTCTACTGGATGAAGACGAAGGCTTCTTGCTAGCTCCTTCCGTATATTCATTGCTGACTGTAAGAATGTAATTTGGATCTTTTAGAAAGGATATGAGCCGAACTGATCCATAACCAATGCCAAGAATCGCTATGATCCCAACAAAAATCTTGAGAAAGTCCAGACGAGATGTATTTTCGGTAGGATCTTCTATATGCTCTTCTAGGAGAATATCGTTGCTGACATTATAGATGGATTGTCTGGATGACTGAGAAGAAGGAGCTGTTTTTTCGGAAGGAGGATTGCTTTGCAGAGAGGGAGGAAGTCCTTCGTCAGGAGACCTAGTGGAAGAGGAGGATTCCATTTGCCTTCGAGCTACCTGAGTTAGCTTATCTCTTTTAGACGATGCCATCGATAACTTCCTTCGTAAAATGAAAATAATCTTGTGCAGTCTTAGATTTTTTTCTATATTCGCAGATGGTTTGGCCCGTTAGATGAGCCTCTTCCACAAGGACAGAGCGACTGATCCGTGTCTGAAAAACAGGTATATACTCCTTTATTGAATCTACAATTGCTTGAGAAATAACGGTACGATGATCATACATTGTAAATAAGGCTCCAAGCACCTGAATAGAGGCATGGAAACGTTTTTGGATGCTACGAAGAGTATCTAAGATCGCCATGAGACCATCCATAGAAAATTTGGCTGCCTGTAAAGGAATTAATAGAAAGTCTGAAGAAATAAACGAGTTTACTGTAATGAGTCCGAGATTGGGAGGACAGTCCAAAATGATGAAATCAAAGGGAAGACCTGTCTGTTCGTCTTGGATGCCATCTGTTTTAAGGGAGTCTTGGAGGCGAAAAAAACCATCTGGTGATCCTGCTAGAGTTGCCTCCAATTCGGCAAGCTGACGATGAGCAACAACGATCTTGAGCCCTTCGATCCTTGTCTCTTGAAGGAGTTCAGAGAGGTTTTTTTTATTTTGAAAAACAGAATGAATGGAAGACAATGCCTCTATCTCCTTGGGACAAAATAGGCTGGAGCTATTGGATTGAGCATCCAAATCTACCAAAATGACTCTCTTCTTGTTTTGAGCTAAGGCGACAGAAAGATTCACTGCCGTAGTAGTTTTTCCTACTCCTCCCTTCTGATTTGCGACAGAGAGAACAACTGGTTTGTTTTGTCCCTTCAATTTCCTATTTCTTTGCCTTCTTTACAATGGCTAGTTTATGGCTAGTTTTTTGAAAGCCCTCAGGAAAAGAAAGCAAAAAACTCCTTCTCCCAGAAAGGCGCGGTCCTCCCTCTCTGGAAATAGAAATAATACTTGACTAATAACGAAAATATAACAGTATGCTAGTACTCACTCTATGGGAGAAAATCATCCTCAAGCTCTATGAAGATCACCCTTGACCAACTATTTAAGCTATTCGGTCTGAGGTATTTCACAGCTAAAGGTTGCGAAGTGAGACCTGAAGACGAGCTCTACGCTGCACCCAAACGAATCGATCTACTTGTCGTCAAAAAAAATCCAAAAGAAAGCTGGAACAAACTAGGCATACTTGATTATTTCCTAGAATACAATCTCATCAGCTATAAATCCTTTAGGGATAATGTCTCTCTCAAGGAGTTATGGGATTGTTTCATCTACTACTATGCTTGCCTACGAAAATACCCTGAGGCTACTCAAGAAAACACCACTATTACCTTGATTGTTTCTAAGATTCCAAAATCCTTTTTCAGAGAATATGGCTCGAGCTTAAAAAAGACAGCCGAAGGAGAATATGAGATCAAAAATGAGTTCATTTATCTAAAAATCATCAACATAGAAGAAGCAGAGCTAAGGGGAGAAACTGGTGCTTTTTTCTCCATCTTTTATAAGGATAAAGCAAGAATCAAAAAAGAGAAAAAATTTACAACGAGAGTCAAAAAAATGGTTGACACTTTTAGTAAGATGGTTAACTTTAGACTCAGATACTTTGAAGGAGAGAAACTTGTGGGAGCTATAGCAGATATAACGGAATTAGTAGAGCCTCGTATTAGGACAGCCAGAGCTGAAGGTAAAGCCGAAGGAGAA
>JABABJ010000006.1 GCA_014238275.1 Leptospirales bacterium
ACTCAAAAAGGAGTGACTCTTCGTCTCGATCTCTATCCAGAATTTAAAAATGCGATTCTAGCGGTAGAGTCTGAAATCGATAAGATTTCCAAAATCGATTCATCTCCAAACCGAGAGATGCCTCCTGTGCCACAGTAAAGTCTCAAAATCTACCAGTTTTTGAGCCTTTATAAGCATAGACCCTGCTAAATCACTTAGGGGTTCATCTTTATAGACGATATTATGTCTATGAAAAGTTCTTCTTTTTCGACGGGGAAAATGGAACCTCTTCGTCTATTGCATCGGTGCAAGAATTGCTCTTTCCGTTTTCGGATTCGAATCGATAAACTCTCTTCCTCATTTTTTAAGGCATCTTGTCCTCAATGTCATGGAGTAGCTCATATCCATTTACCTTCTACTGACAGGAAGGAGGATGGTTTTGAAGAAACACTTTCTGAAGGATCATCGTCTGCGGATAAGGCTTCTTTTTCTTCTCCTGTTGCTCACAAAGAGAAGTTTAGCTCAGATGATTCATTTGGATTGGATCGAATCAAAGAAAATCTTGAAAAACCAAAAGAGCCTGTTAGAGGGATAGGATCGATGGGAACAACTGCTCCCGAAACTTCTTCTTTTTCACGAGAGCCTCTAAGTGACTTATATCGCCAAGATTATCCGAAAGGTATCCATGAAAAAGGGAGCAAGAATACGAAGAGAAAGCCTTATACAGCTAAGTCTTATACAGATAAATCAAGGGATTTTGCATCTTCTTTTACATCAAAACAAAAAAGTTCTTTTTTTGAGGATCCATTTACTAAACTACAGCGAATTTTTTCTCTACGAAATATGGTTTTTCTAATAGGAATTTCTTTTGTATCTTGTCTATGCTTTCTGGGTATCTTAATAGCATCGCTTCGCTTTCCTTCATTATATCTTCCACAAGAACTAGCATTTTACTTAAATCGATTAGAAAGACAAAAACCCAATCTGGTTTTGGATAGAAATGGAGAGTTGATCGCTGAGCTTTTTTCCGTGAAAAACAGTAATCTAAAATCAAATCAACTTCCATTAGGCATTAAAAAGACAGCTATTTTTGTGGAAGACTCTCATTTTTATGAACATAAAGGGATTCACTGGCCATCAGTTCTTCGAGCTTCTTTGGCAAATCTTTTTGCTCGGAGATATTCTCAAGGAGCTTCTACAATTACTCAGCAGCTTGCTCGAATCCTTCTTTGGGATCGTAGAAAGCTTATCTTGAGAAAGTTGAAAGAGGTCTCTCTTGCCTACTATCTGGAAAAAAACTTTAGCAAAGAAGAAATTTTAAGCTATTGGCTGAATCTTGTTTATCTTGGTCATGGCTCCTATGGGGTACAAAATGCAGCTCAGTTTTACTTTCATAAAGATGTGAAGGAATTAGACTTTTTTGAGGAGTTGATGATAGTCTGTCTTTTTTCTGCTCCAGAGTTCTATTCTCCTCTTCGTCATCCTCAAAGGCTTCAAGTTAAAATGAATCTTGTTTTTCAACGTATGATTTCTGAATCTTATGAGCTTGCTTTGAACAACCAAAAAGACTATCTTCAGGTATCAAGGAAGATATTATTTGGAATGAATCAAAGTCCATTTTCGGGTGTATATGGGAATCGTATTGATCATGCTCCTTATGTTACTCAATATATACGTCAAAAAATTGAAAGTCTTCTTGGAAAAGAATATGTCCATAATGCTGGTCTTCGTATCAAGACAAGTATTGACCTTAAGCTCCAAAAAAACAGTAGTTTACAATCCATTAAATTTCTAAAGGAACAAGCTCCTTTTTATCCTCCTGTTACTATACAAGATGGGAAAATTATTGCACAAAGCCTTCAAGATAAAATTTTCAACGAATTATCTGATAGTGAATTAGCCCTCATCTTCATGGGGCTTTCTCACCATTCTCCCGAAACAAATCGTCTTCAGACGGCATCGATAGGGATCGAAAATAAAACAGGAAAGATCCTTTTTATGCAAGGAGGAGCTCGATTTCACACTCAAAATCAATTTAATCGATCCATTCAAATGTATCGCCAAACAGGAAGTGCAATCAAACCAGTTCTCTATGCGATTGCTCTGGAAAAAGGAGTCATTAGCACCTCTTCTTTACTAGAGGATAGACCAGTCTATCAAAGGGTATCTGAAATACCAAATAGATCTTATTGGCTTCCTAGAAATTATTCTGGGATTTATGAGGGACAAGTTTCTGTCAGACGGGCTCTTTCTTTTTCTCAAAATATGCCTGCTCTTCAGGTACTCTCAATCTTGGGTATAAAACATGTGAAAAAGGGGTTTGGACGATTTTTTTTCCCTAAAACAAAGATATTAGAACAAAGATTTCGAGAAGATGATACAGTTGCCATTGGTTCTCTTGAGATGAGTCCTCTTGAGTTGGCTCTTGCCTATTCAGCTTTTGGAAACAACGGGAAAATCCAAAGACCATATTTGATTCTCTCAATAGAAGATAGCAACGGACAAGAGCTCTATCGTTCAAAGGATAAGGATGAGTTAGAGCTTCACATTCCTTCTGTTAGAAAGGTTATTTCAGGAGATACTGCGGAAATTATGGTTAGCCTTTTACGAAGCTCTTCTCATCGTTCAGGAATGAGTCGTTCCTTCGTACGGAAGAAAAATCTTGTAGGAAAAACAGGGACAAGTAATGACTATCGTGATTCATGGTTTGCTGGATTGACTCCAGAAATCACATCAGTCGTATGGGTTGGGTATGATACTTCTTCTTTTTCGATGAACTATGGAACTGGTAGCAAACTTGCAGCTCCCTTATGCCAAAGGATCATGCAAGAAATTTCTTCTTCTTCTCGTTTTGCATTTCATCCACGAGCTAGAAAAGCAAAAATTTGTCCTTCAACAGGGAGAATCTATACCTCTTCCTGCCCGTCTACTGCCTCTATAGAGCTATTTCGAAGGAATCAAAACTTGCGAAAAATCCCTCGAACTAAGAAGAAGATAAGACCCTTTCGCTCTGAATCTTCCGATAAAACTCATACGTGGAATAGTAGCTCGGATTTTGAATAGATCATACCATTCCACATAAAAATATCCACATGAAAATATCCCAAAAAACATCCTAAAAAAACATTCCAAAAAAACATTCCAAAAAAACATTCCAAAAAAATATCCAAAAAGCAAAAACTCAATGAATCATATAAGATATATCACCTTTCTTTTCATGATATTGTTCGTTGCAGAGAATGGTCTTCAAGCAGTACAAAGAAAAGGGAAGGCTCAACGATGGTTTGAATATGCTTACAAAACAGAAAAAAAAGCACCCTTTCGTTCTGTGAAAATGTATCGACTTGCTCTTGATTCAGTATTAAAGAAAGATAAACATCTGGAGCGAGCTGCTGTTTGGCGTCTTTTGTATCTTTATGAGGATCTTGGGCTCTATCAGGATGCGTTTTTGCTCTTTGAAAAATATCCTTCTTATCTGAGAGCGAATACTATGAAAACACGAAAAATACGCAACCGTCTTCTCAATTCTTTTCGTAAAACAAGAAATATTTCTCTTCAGGAAGCTAAGGATTTTGTGAAT
>JABABJ010000005.1 GCA_014238275.1 Leptospirales bacterium
GACCTAAGTTGCACCCTCCGTGGTGCAACTTAGGGGACGCCAAAACAAGGAAACCTTGTTTTGGCTCACATTTTCGGAGCTTCATGGCTCCGAAAATGGGGCGGGCATCCGTGCCCGCCTGGGCGGTATTTGATAGCAAGAGGGATTCCCTGTTTTTTCGGCGTTTTCCCTAAAAGCAAGCCTAGATACTCACTCATAATCACAATAATCCCGCTTCAGCAGGCTTGTCTCCTTGTATAGGCGTTCTCGCCTGTATTTAGTAGATATTCACTAAGACGATAGCTAATACCTACTATTAGCGACTCCCTTTTTTAGTAAATACTAGCTAAAATTCCTGATTTTTCGGCGATTTCCCTAAAAGCAAGTCACGGAGACTTACTTACACTAACAAGAGTCACGTCTACCTGTGGCTTGCTTCCTTGTATAGACCCTCCTGTTTTTAGTAAATATTCACTAATACGATAGCTAATACCTACTAGTAGCGACTTCCCTCCGCGACAATCATATATTTGAGCGTAGCATAAGAGAGGAGGAGTGTCGTCACCAAAGAGAAAGATTGGAAACGATATACATCAGATGGATACGCTTTCCAGAGGTAAGAGAGGGGACAAATCGACATATTGCAGAGAACTTATCTTATATGGACAATCGTTTTGAGCAAGTAGACAAGCGTTTTCAATCTACCTAATGGATGATTTGGATAAGATTTACTGCTATAACTCTAGTAATCAAATATTTATAACACCTAAGTTGTACCCTTCATCTGAGACACGTCCGTATAGAAATAGTCCTTCTTTAACTGCGGCTTGAGTGTTATTCATGTCTGTGGATTTTACAATATTTTTTGATCTTTTTTCTTGATGAAAAGAAGCTCAAAAAATGTATGGAAGCTATCATATGGAAGCTATCATAATGTTTCAGAAAAAGAAAATATTTGTGTTCATTGGTGCCTTGATTTTAGGATTTTCCTTATGTGGAGGAGTAACCCTCTATCTTTGGGCAAAGTCATGTCTTCCTGAATACAATGGACGAATCCAGATCTCGGGAATCTCACAGGAAATAGAAATACTTCGAGACAACTATGGAATGCCTCATATCTATGCTTCGAACGAACTTGATCTTCACTTTGGCTTTGGCTACGCTGTAGCTCAGGATCGTCTGGTGCAAATGGATCTCATGCGAAGATTTGTTGCCGGAGAACTAGCAGAGGTTTTAGGTCCAAAACTAATTGAGATCGATCGATTCGCACGTGTACTAAGAGGAGGACAAAAACTCCGAGATATTGGAGAGAAACTTCCTACGAAGATCATACAAAATTATAAGGCTTATGCTAAGGGAGTAAACCATTTTATAGAGAATGATTCACTGCCTGTAGAGTTTAGCCTTATGGGCTATAAGCCCAAACCTTGGCAATATAGCGATGGTATTGCAGTGCATTATTATATGAGCTGGAGCTTGAATCGAGCATTCTTTTCAGAACTGACTTGCTATCTTCTGATTAAAAAGTTTGGCTTAAAAAAGGCTAAGGGGCTATGTATGAATGACACTCCAATTCTCCCCAATGATCCAGAAATTGTAGGCACAAAATTGCAGAAACAACTAAAAGATAAGAACACCCATACTTCTCTTCTTTCCTTCCTCAATGCGGATGTCGAAGCAAGGAGATTTTTTCAGCTGAATCATAAGGGTGGATCCAATTCGTGGGTGATATCGGGAAAAAAATCACAAAATGGTAACACTCTTCTTGCTAACGATATGCACCTTGCTTTTTCTCTACCCGGAGTATGGTATGAGGCTCATTTGATAAGCCCAAAACTGAATGTATCAGGAGTTACTATAGCTGGAGTGCCTCATATTATTGTAGGTGGAAACACGAATACAGCTTGGGGGTTTACGAATGTATGTGCAGATGATAGTGACTTTTACATTGAAACTATTCATCCCGAAAAGCCAAATCACTATCTCGAAGGGAACCGCTTTGTTAAAATGAAAGTAATCGAAGAAAAGATTCTAGTGAAAGGGCAAGAGAGCGTTCCTCTCACATTGCGTATTACACGGCATGGTCCCATCATCAATGACATACTGAATACAGGTATTGCCAAAGGACTCAAGCATAAGGAGACTCTAGCTATGCGCTGGACTGCTCATGAACATTTTTCTAGCCCTATCGCTTTGTATGAATTGAATCATTCAAAAAATATCAACGATATTAAAAAAGCAAGCCAGTATTTTGGTGTTCCTGCTCAAAACTGGGTGTATGCGGATCGGGATGGAAATATAGGATTTACTCTTGCAGGATGTATTCCCGAACGCCGCGGATTTAGCGGTTCTTTGCCAGTAGATGGTGCAAGTGGAAGATATGAATGGGGTCCTTGCCTGAATACGAAACAACTGCAGATGCAAAATCCTCCACAAGGATGGATTGCAAGTGCGAATGAAAAGCATTCTTCTCAATTCCCTCATCCTATCTCCCATTATTATGAGCCACCTCATCGATCTATGAGGATTCGTGAGTTCCTTGATAACAAGAAAAAGGTGTCAAAAAAAGATTTCCAAGATATGCAAAATGATACCAAAGTACTACTCTTCCGTGAGTTCAAGGATGCCCTCAGGGATGTAGACAGGAAATCATTGAGTGATTTTGAAAAAGAAGGGTTAGATACTCTTCTTGGATGGGACAGCTTTGCTCACGCGAAAGGAGAACCAGCTGCCGCTATCTTTTTTGCCCTTTTCTCCAGCCTCATAGAAAATCTCTTTACTCGGGATCTGTCGAAGGATGAGAGAAATCTATATTTGCAAAGTAGGCATTTCTCTGTTGACGCTTTGCGAACCTTTTTGCAAAAAGCAGAAAATCGAGAAGATATTATCTCGCAAGGGCTCAAGGATGCTCTTGCTTCTTTGCAAAAAAAACTGGGTTCTAATATGAAAGACTGGGAATGGGGAGATATACATCAACTTACCTACAAACATGGATTAGGTCGTGTCTCTCGGATTTTGGGTTGGATTTTCAACCGTGGTCCCTTTCCAGTTGGAGGTGGGATTTTTTCTCTTAGTCCAATGACCTTTGCCTTTGACAAGCCATACAATGTCACTGTGGGAGATTCGATGCGCTACATCATGGATTTAAGTGATCCTGATCTTTCGCTCAGAGTCATTCCCTCAGGAATATCAGGTAATTTCCTGAGTCCACACTATGATGATCAAATTGAAATGTATCTAAAAGGGAAATATCGCCCTTTTGTATTCTCTCGCGAAGAGGTAAACGAACAGAAAAAGTATCATCTTCTTCTCATACCCTCTCCCTAATCTTAGCCTTAGTGATTCAGAGTATTCTCCCCGTACAGCTGTAGACTACCGAGAGAAAGTTATTTTGCTCCACGGTACAATTATCGAAGGCTTCATTACATGTCCCATATTCTTCATTGGCTTCTAAGTCCATCTGTGCACATTTCTCACATTGATCACGCTCATCACAAGAAAATGTGCCTGGAGTCCCACTGGATCGCACGGTTCTCAATTTTCTACATGCAGCAATCACTTCAGGAGGTGTTCCTGTACATATGTAACTCGTAGCAGTTCGACCTCCCATTTGTGTAGATGTTTGCTTGGTACAATTAGTGGAAATTGCTGCACATTTCCCAGATTTTGCACCGCTTTGTAAATCCTCTTCCGTACATTGAGTAGTCTCATTACAAACAAACATATTATCGAAACGTCCTTGTATGCTCCTACAAGTCTGACCAACTTCTCCTGTATTGTCGTCACTGTTTGTACAAGTATCGTCAGTATCAGTATCAGTGCCAGTGTCAGTGCCAGTGTCAGTGTCAGTGTCAGTGCCAGTGCCAGTGCCAGTGTCAGTGTCAGTGTCAGTGTCACTGTTTGTACAAGAAAGCCCGAAGCCAAGAAGAGCACAGCTCAAAATTATCGTTATTTGTTTTATCATATTTACCTCCTGAATAGATTATGATTCACCTACTGAAACAGTAGTATGATCGCCATGCTTGTACCTTCTGAGTCATAAGGGAAGCATAAAATAACAAATTTCCGATATTTTTGATTTTTTTGGTAGTAGGGCGTCTGATAGCCTTGAAAGGACGATCTGAACAAGTAGATACCAACGTACTATTCCTTCAAAGCCTAGTCACTGAGTTATTCAGAAGTAGCCAGATGGGCGACATTCGTACATTGTAATAGTTGCACCTGTATCTTCTACAGGTTCTCCTTGCACTGTACAGACAGTATCAGAAACAGTGCTTGTACATGCCCCGTATTCTGTACCTTCTGGCAAGTTTGGACATGGAGTAGTCTCAGTACAAGTAAATGAGCCGTCGCCATCAAGAGAAGTAGCCACCTCTCTACAAGTCTGATTTTCTTTATCAGTATCGGTATCAGTGCCAGTGTCAGGGTCACTGTTTCCACAAGCAAGCCCGATACCAAGAAGAGCACTGCCCAAAATTATCGTTATTTGTTTTATCATATTTACCTCCTGAATAGATTATGACCTACTAAAACAGTAGTATGATCGCTATGCTTGCACCTGCTGAGTCATAAGGGAAGCATAAAATAACAAATTTCCGATGTTTTTGATTTTTTGGTAGTAGAGCGTCTGATAGCCTTGAAAGGACGATCTGAACAAATAGATACCAACGTACTATTTCTTCAAAGCCTAGTCACTGAGTTATTCAGGGGGTGTTCCTGTACACATGTAGCCTGTATCAGTTCCACCTTGATTTTCTTCACTTACTGGGGATATGCTGCAAGTAGGAATGCTTCCACATGTCCCAGGTTTTGCACCTATTATCCGGCACGGAGTGCTCTCAATACAAAGAAAACTGTCACCGGGGAGCACACTTGTAGATCTACAAGTCTGACCTCCTATATGAATATCAACTGGTGGTATTCCTGTACAGCTGTATTGTGCAATAGTTGTACCTGATGCTTGTTCTCTAGAAGTTGACTTGGTGCAAGTAGGAATGCTTTCACATGTCCCAGATAGTGCACCTACTATCTCACATGGACTAGTCTCAATACAAATATACATACCGTTGCCACCTTCACCTTCTACCACGCTCCTACAAGTCTGATCTCCTCCTCTATCGTCACTGTTTCCACAAGAAAGCCCGAAGCCAAGAAGAGCACCGCCCAAAATTATCGTTATTTGTTTTATCATATTTACCTCCTGAATAGATTATGATTCACCTACTGAAACAGCAGTATAATCGCCATGTTTGCACCTGCTGAGTCATAAGGGAAGGGTAAAATAACAAATTTCCGATATTTTTTAATTTTTTTGCGGTAGAGCAACTACTAAATCAATCTCAAATTAGGACAAATAGGGTCTCAAAGAGTACTGTAGGTTACAAGATAAATCAATATAAGACAATTACAATACCAAACTCGCTAACTGGAAAAGCCAAGAAAAATCTAAAGATAAAAATAAATCACGAAGAAAGTCTCCAAAAGAACAGGAAAAGTGCTTGACCTTCTTTCGGTATTGTCTATTTTCAGGATGTTCTATCCATGTAGTTCCAAACTGTTTCTCGCTCAAAAAATGACTCTACCACAACCTGATCTGTTTTTTTCTCCAGAGACTTTGTCTCTCAATTCTGTTCCAGAATCGTCTAATAAAACAGATATTTCCGATCGAATACTGTCTATCAAAGAAAAGGAGAAACTACTAGGGGTTCTAGAAAATCATATAGCTACTTGCCAACGGTGCCAACTTTCTGAAAGCCGTACAAAAACAGTTCCGGGGGAAGGAAACGCTGATACTGATCTCATGTTTATTGGGGAAGGACCTGGAAGACAGGAAGACCTTACGGGTCGTCCCTTTGTAGGAAGGGCTGGGGAATTTCTTAATCGAGTGATAGAACAAGGTCTTAGAGTTTCTCGATCTCAAGTATATATTGCCAATATTGTAAAATGTAGGGCTACAGTAGATCTCGCCTTTGAAAAAGATAGGCCTCCTGAACCAGATGAAACAGAAGCTTGCTCTCATTTTCTCCTAGAACAAATTAGAGTCATTCAACCCAAAGTGATTGTAGCCTTAGGTGGCCCTGCCACTAAGTTCCTTCTCAAGACCTCTGTGGGAATCACAAGGCTTCGTGGGAAATGGGCTGAGTTTGAGGGAATCCCTGTACTCCCAGTGTACCACCCAAGCTATATTTTACGTAACGGAGGAGATAAAAGTCCTCTGCGAAAAGAATTATGGGAAGACATGCAATTAGTAATGAAGAGGCTTGGATGGAAGATATAGAGGCGTGCCTGACCTTTTATAATAGAGGGCGAAAACGACCATCCTGCCAATGTAATTCTAGCTTTCTTAGGTTCTTCTGTGCTCGCTCTGCTTGTTTTCCGCTTCCTCGAACAATGATCTCTCGATATATTCCTTCTGCTTTACTCCAATTGCGTTCTTTATATGCCAGAAAAGCTACTTTTTCCAAAAGTTCTGGATAGCGAAGAGCCCTGAGCTTGGCTGTTAGAATTTCCACCTTCTCTTTTCTTGGAGGTACCTCAATTCTTTGGAGGCGATAGTAACGATCTTGAAGCTCTTCATTTTTAGTTCCGAGAAGCTGTCTTTTCAATGATTGGATTTCCTTCTGGATGGATTCCAGCATCTTTTGAGCCTCTTCTTTCTCTTGTTCCAAAAGAGAAAAGATCGCCTGAGCCTTCTCAAGATTTTCCTTTTCTTCCTGTGTGTTTCGAAAATGAGCTGCAATAGATGAAAGATTACGAAAGACCTTATAATTCAAAATGCGATAGGCTACTAATTCTTGGCTATTGGGCTCTGGATTATTCTCGTTTTTCATGATTCGTAAGTAATTTTTATAAAGCTCATCTGCCTTTGCCAACCCTCCCGTTCTTTTGAAATATAAATCCGCAAGATATTTCATAGTTTCCGCTTTTTCCCTAGATGAGGGCTCTGGATCAAGTTGAAGGAACTTTTCATAGGCTTTGGTTGCTTTGAGAAAATTCCGCTTTTCTGTTTGGATCCTTCCCAATCGACGATAATAGGATTTGACTTGTGTAAATGGAAGTTTCTTTTGCTCTGCCTCTTGTATGTAAAGGCTAGTAAAATGGAGAGCCTTCCTATGGAATCGTTCCTGAAAAAAGGAGTCTGATAGGAGGCGTATATATTCAAGCTGAGTTGGATCAAATTTATGAGCCAGTTGCAGAAGTGCTCTGTAACCCGTAAAATTTTTTAGCCTTGTCCGATCTTCTTCGGCAATTTGAGCCTGAATTCCTCTTCCTCTCAAAAAAGAAGAGCGATTGAGAGAGCTAAAACGTATTTGATTCTCAAGCTCTAGTTTTTTTACATCCTTTGCTGTGCGATAGGCTGTATCAGCATGAAATTGATTCCTTCTCTTCAGATAGGACTGATAGCTTGTGTTTCTTATGTTTTCCAGAACTTTTGTTTGAGATTCGAACTTTTGCTTGAGGCTGTCTCTTTCTTGAATAGCTTGAGCAACTGTGGCTTTCTTTCCGCGAGCTGCCTTTGCCTCTTGGACATCTATTTCTCGAACTGCTTGGGAATATTCTTTTTTCAGTGCAAAGTATTGATCTAATTCTTTTGGGAAACGTGACGCATCCTGCCGAGTCTGAGATACTTCTTCCTCCTTGATTCTTTCTGGATCAGCAAACACTCGGTTCATAGCTAGATAAATCTTTTCCTTCTCTTGTTTAGGGTCTTCCTTTAAAGGAAGCTCCCATGAGGCATAGCGAAAAGCCGTAGTATAATGAGATACTGCATGAGTAGATTTTCCCAAAGCAGAATGACACCTTCCAATTACCACGTGAAGACGGAATAAATAAGGAGATTCTCGCAAAAAATAAGAACGAAGTAGCTGTCCCCTTTGTGCAGAATCAATCAAACGAACCGTATTTTGATCAAATTTTCGGTAGTCTTGGGGCTTATGGTCTCTTTCATCTTGAATACGTTTTTGATCCGTAAACTGGCTATAGTAGCGTTTCAGCTCTTCTTCTGCTTCTCGAATGATGGATGGACAAGAAGAGCCATTTGCCCCTTCCCCCGGAATTCGCTTTTCAAGGCTTTGGATTTTAGGGAATCGTAGGATCTCCGAAGGAATGGATTGTGCCTTCAGTGAAGAAAAAAACAGCGAAAAAAACAAAAACGAAAGTATTTTCAAAAGAAAGTCCCTGTTTATCCATCGGCAAGATCAACAGTAAGGGAAAGAAGAGCATGAATCACAGCTACTGCTATCGGACTCCCCCCCTTCCTTCCTTTGGATACAATATAGGGCACATCAAGCCTCATCAGAGCTTCTTTGGATTCTGCAGCAGAAACAAAGCCTACGGGAACCCCTATTACGAGAGATGGATAGATATTCTCTTCCTTTATAAAGCGACAGATCTCAAGAAGGGCAGTAGGAGCGTTCCCAATCGCGATGACTGAGCCAGATAACCTTCCAAGTCTATGAGCCTTTCGTATGGATTCAATAGCTCGAGTTGTATTTTTCTCCTTCGCCTGTGAAATGACATCAGGATCAGAAATATAGCTAAAAATACTACACTGGTAGGAGGATAGACGCTTTTGGTTGAGTCCAGCCGTAATCATTTTAACATCTACGAGTATGTCACAACCCTTGCGAAGTGCTTCCATCCCTGAGGTGATCGCTTGAGGATGGAATTTCATCAGCTCCTTAAATTCAAAATCAGCAGTTGAGTGAATCACTCGCCTTGCTACTTTCCATTCAGACTCTGAAAAACTATGACGACCAGCCTCCCTATCAATGACCGCGAAACTATCTTCTTCAATCTGGCGACCTAAAGATGTCATTTGACGCATATCTTCCATTTCTATGATCCCCCAAAAAACCTTCTAAAACTAGGGCTGGTTCATTGTCAGAAAAGCAAGCAAGAAAAGCAAGAAAAATTCTTCTTTTCGTAAAACCTCAGTCATACCCTCTCTCTGGACTCTCCCTGTGCCCGATGCTTCACGGATTATAAACCCTCAGTTGCACCGTCCATGGAATCGCTAAGATAGCATCGCTAGAGAAGCAATTCCAGCCGTGCCAACACGCAAGATATGAGGGCTCAATCGAAAGAAAGGATATCCTTGTTGGGAAAACCAGTCCAGCTCTCTTGGAGTAAATCCACCTTCAGGTCCCACGATAATTACAGCTGACTGAGATGGATTCCAAGAATGTCTAAGATATTCTTGAAGGCTTTGCTTGGTATCAGGGATCATGACAAAGATATTTTGTAGGGATGGACACCTTCTTAGAAGTTTTGCCAAACGATTTAGTTTTTTGGGGCGAAAAATTTTTGGCAAAAAGAAACGGCGAGATTGTGCACTTGCCGAAAGGATGATCCTTTGATTACGGAAAGAAAAGAAGGATCGTTTTTCTGAACGATCGCAGTATAACGGCTGAAAATGAGTCATTCCAAGCTCTACTGCATCGGAAAGCGACCTTTCCCATCGAGAGCCTTCAGGAAGACAGCTACATAAAATACGGACACTTTCTTCTCTTTTTACAGGATGACCGCAAAGAACTGCTTTTTGACATCCTTCTTTCAATCGAGCAGGCCAACGGCGAGATCGGCAATCACCAATATAGATAAGTTGCCCGGATTGGATCCTTCTAGCTCGAAGATGTCGACATTCTTCTGGAGAAAGCATGATTTCCGATGGTATTTCTTTGTGGAGGTACCGGAAAACTAAAAACATTTGCCTTATGAACGGGGATTGAGAAAATAGTCGCTGTATTTGCCGGAGTGGTGGAATGGTAGACACGGCGGATTCAAAATCCGCTGGGAGCAATCCCATGTCGGTTCAAGTCCGACCTTCGGTACGTTCAGACCAATTTCTTGATACACTTGTGGTTAGGACAACTAGTGTAATCAATTAGACAGTCCCTAAATTGAACTCCCGTCATCGCATCATCTGGCCTCCATTTTATGTAACACTCAAGAGTGCCAAAATCCTCATACTCTTCCTGCAGTAGAACTGGCTCAGAAAGGATACCTCTTTTTTTACTCCGTTTTGTAACGGGTGAAACGCTTACTGACATGATTTCCTCCTCAATCTCAGAAGAGATACCGCACATTCTACTGTTAGACTATGATTGTGCAGGATCCTCTGAATCCAAAGTTGATCACTTGTGTCGGAAGGTTTTTTATATCAACAGTAGTTTAGCCTTCTTGCTCTAGTATCGGATCATCGTCATGGTTTAATAACAAGTTTGACTCTTCTTTTACTGGCTCAAGCAACTGTACTTGGTTGCGCCCATTTTGCTTGCAAAGATACAGTGCACTATCTGCTCGTCGTATAAGGGATTGATAGTCATTAGAATCTATCCCTAAATCAAAAATCGTTGCTCCTACAGAAACCGTAACAGCTACTTTTTTCCCTTCATACTCTACTTCCATATCTTCGACTCCTTTACGTATCTTTTCAGCCATTTTGAGGAGAGATTCTTGGTTCCCTTGGTTCAAGACTATACAAAACTCTTCTCCTCCATAACGAAAAGCAATAGCCTCTTTCTTAACGGCTTCCAACAAAACATGAGCTGTTTTGGTAAGTACTTGATCTCCAAAAAGATGACTATAATTATCGTTAAGTAGCTTAAATTTGTCTAGATCTGTAAAAAGAAAGCCTAAAAAATCTCCATCTCTACAAGAGTTTTCCCAGCATTCTCGAAAATGTGTCTGGAAACAGGCATAGTTTTTTAAGCCAGTCATCTTATCTGTGGTAGCCCTCTCAAAGAGGGCTGCATTATGCACAGATATTGCACTCAAAGATGCCAAGTCCATGAGGAACTTCCACTCTGCCAAGGGATAAGGCTCCATTGACGCTTTTTGTCCGAGAAAAATCATTCCTATCGTATTGTTCCTAATTTGCATGGGGGCAATGAGTTCAACTCCCATAGAAGAAAGCATTCTCACCTCTTTTTCGTTAGAAATTTTTTCCTGTAATTCACGAATGCTTACAGTCTCTTTTCTTTCTGTAATATGGGAAAACAATACAGAGTCATCCGAAATATTATAAGCATGGATAGAGAGAGGAAACTTGAAATCCCTTGAATAATTCATAATTCGCAAACAAGAATGATCTTCGTTAGAACGTAAATATAAGCCTGCTTGCAGGGTCTGCATTTGTGCAAGACACATATCCAAAACAGCTTGCATCAAATATTGGGAATCAAGAGTCGAATTTAATGCCCTTGAGATCCCTAAAAGTTGTTCCAGATCGTAAATTTTCTTTTCGTAGGTCTCTATTGAATTAGTAGGCATACTCATTTCCAAACACTGGAGTCAGTTTTCCATACCACCTATAATTTGTAAATCTTATTTTAATATCCAACAGCAAGAAAAAATTTCTTGACAATCTGAATTGTGAGAGGTCTTCTTGATGAGATCCAAGTGTTCAAAAAAGAGTGGACTTTTATATTTATAGTCAATTCCTGAGGCAATTCTTATGAGCTACAAAGATAGAATGCTTTTACTTCCAGAAGAAATTATGCTTTATGCTACAAGAGTATAGAGAGGGTTTACTCTATGACGAAGAGGGAAGGCTTTGTTTCGGAGAAAGCAAGTTTCTCGTCGAAGACCTTGCCCTTGAGTTTGGAACTCCCCTTTATGTATATTCTGCTAGTCTGATCCAAGGTGCGTTAAGAGAATTTTATGGGGCTTTAAAGTCTCAGGCTGGAGGGAGGAGTTTTCTCATCTGTTATTCCGTCAAAGCAAACTCAAATTTGAGCATACTTCGTTTAATCCAAAAGGAGGGAGCGGGTGCGGATATTGTGAGTGCAGGGGAACTACACAGATGCCGAAAGGCTGGAATTGACCCTCAAAAGATCGTATTTTCAGGTGTGGGCAAGTCTCCAGAAGAACTGGAATATGGGCTCAAAGAGGGGATCCTCCTTTTCAGTGTTGAGTCTGCTGATGAACTTTTTCTATTAGATAAGCTGGCAAGGAGGCACGGGATACAAGCAAGAGTCAGTCTTCGAATCAATCCAGACCTTACAGCCTCAACACATCCCTATATAAGCACAGGAGGGAGAAAAGATAAGTTTGGAATACCTTCGGAAGAGATTCTGGACATCAGCCTTCGTTTTCGAGAGAAATGCCAAGAGAAAGATCGAGAGAAAAGCCAAAAGAAAAGCCAAGATAGCAAAGGAGATACAGGGGGAGTGGAAATCTGTGGACTTGGCTTTCATATAGGATCGCAAATCCTCGACACGAGTAGCTTTGAGCAGGCAGCAACAATTTTATGTGAATTACGGAGTTCTCTCCAAAAATCTGGATTTTCGATTCGCTATTTGGATGTAGGAGGAGGCATTGGAATTAGGTACAAGGATGAGAAAACACCAGCTATCAAAGACTATCTCACTTGCCTTTTCCGCAAGCTACCTCAAGATGCTGATCTTAACCTTCTTTTTGAACCAGGGCGTTTTATTATTGGGAATGCAGGGATTCTGATAACAAAGATACTTTTGTCCAAAAACAACAGAGGGAACAAGATTTACGTATGTGATGCTGCAATGAACGATTTAATGAGACCAGCCCTCTACCAGTCCTATCACGAGATTCTAGCTCATCGAAAAGAACGTGGGAAATGTAACTCTAGCTTGGTAGGTCCTATATGTGAATCAGGAGACTTTTTCGCCAATGAGAGATTACTTCCTTCTTTCGAGCAAGGTGACTATGCCGCGATTTGTTCTTGCGGTGCTTATGGCTTCAGTATGTCATCTAACTATAACTCAAGGCTACGCCTCGCAGAGGTGCTGATTCAAGGAAACAAAGCAAAGTTGATTCGTCAGAGGGAAAGATATGAAGACCTTCTTTCCCTTGAGGAGTCTTGTATGTTCTGAAGGTAGATATGCAATAGATCGATATCGGAACTGGTCACTCCAGAAATACGAGAAGCCGCATCCAGACAGGAAGGCTGCATCTTTTGGAGATTCTCGACAGCTTCTCGTTTCATCCCTCTGACATTTTCATAATCTAATTCTATAGGGATTCTCATCGAAAGATTTGCCATGAGCCTTTCGATCTTCTGTTTTTCACGACGAATATATCCCTCGTATTTAATTTCCATTTCTAGTATTTTCAGGGTCTGTGAATCCAAAGATTCAACCTTTTGGATAAATATGCTGCAGTCTTCGATCTTAATTTCTGGGCGACGTAAAAACGCAGCGACTGATTTCCCAAAAAGAGAGTCAGGTACGGGGAGCCCCTTTCGTTCCATAAGTTGATAAAGATGAGGAATAGGACGAACTCCTGTAGAATCGAAACTTTTTCGGATGCTTTGAACCTTTTTGTATTTTACTTGCATCTGAGAAAAGGCTGTATCATCAACCAGCCCTAGCTCTTTTCCATACTTCATCAGCCTTTGGTCGGAGTTATCTTGACGAAGAAGAAGGCGATTTTCCGCACGACTTGTAAACATTCGATACGGTTCCTGAACCCCTTTCAAAACAAGATCATCGATCAGTACGCCTATATACGCCTCTGCACGGCTGAGGATGAGAGGGAGACGCTTTTGAGAAACTCGAAGAACGTTGATACCAGCCATCAATCCCTGAGCTGCAGCTTCCTCGTAACCTGTAGTTCCATTGATTTGTCCTGCAAAGTAAAGGTGTTTGATCTTTTTTGTTTCTAGGCTCTGGTGTAGCTGGCGAGGGTCTACATGATCGTATTCCACGGCATAGCCTGGTCTGATGATTTCAGCTTGCTCGAAGCCTTGACAACTCCTTACGAGCTTCCATTGGATATCCTCTGGAAGACTTGTGGAAATACCATTTAGATAGATTTCTCCCGTTTCCATCCCCTCTGGCTCCACAAAGATCTGATGGCTTTCTTTATCTTGAAAACGGACTACTTTATCCTCGATGCTTGGGCAATAGCGAGGTCCTTTACTTTGAATTTGTCCCGAATAGATCGGAGAAAGATCAAGGTTTTTTCGAATGATTTCGTGCGTTTTTGGATTTGTAGAGCCTATCCAGCAGGGAGTCTGCCTCTGCTTGATTGCTTCTGTAGCAAAGGAAAAAGGAAGAGGCGGTTCATCAGGAAACTGTTCAATGAGGCAAGAAAAATCAATACTTCGACGTAAAACTCGGGGGGGGGTTCCAGTCTTCATTCGCCCTAGGGAAAATTGATAGTGTGTTAAACATTCAGATAATCCGATCGAAGAAGCCTCTGAAATCCTCCCTGCATTTTGTTGAAAATTCCCTATGTGAATTTTCCCCTTCAAAAAAGTACCTGTAGTCAATATGACATAGGAGGCATAAAACAGACCTTTCCTACCCGTTTCGATTCCTAAAACAGTATTATCTTCTATTAGAAGGGATTCACAGATGTCTTGGTAAAAGGAGAGGCAAGGGAGGGCTTCCAATGTCCATTTCACATGATTTTGGTATGCCTTCTTCTCTGCCTGAGCTCGAGGTGACCATATTGCAGGTCCTCGTGAGCGGTTGAGCATCTTAAAATGTATACCTGTCCTATCAATCACGGAGGCCATCATCCCCCCTAGTGCATCGATTTCGCGTACGATATGCCCCTTAGCTGTCCCTCCAATGGCAGGATTACAGGACATTTGTCCGATGGTATCTAGGTTTTGTGTCACAAGGAGGGTCGAAAGACCACCCTTTGCCGAGACATAAGCGGCTTCTGCACCTGCGTGCCCCCCTCCTATAACAATCACATCATAACGCTTCTTCAAAGTAGAAGTATTCTCTCAAAAGTCTTGAAAAGATGTCAATCCATTTTTGGAATGGAGAGCCTATTTTGCCGATATACTAAGATGATTGAGTTATAAAAAAAACAGAAAAAAAGGCAAAAAAAACAAAAAATTCCTAGACAAATAAGACTATCTATGACAGCGTTACAGGTACTCCGAGATAGTAGGACAATGAACCCAAAAATCCAAGCCAAAAATTTCAAGTTCAAGGGGTAGGTGGTAGCTATCATGCTTTCATTCTATCAAGCCTTGAGAGTCAAAATATTTAGACTCCTTCTTTTAAGTAGTTTTGTCCTAGTTTCTTCGACATGGGGTTGTAGTAGCTACCTTGGCTCTAAGTTTCTTACTGATATTGATAGTGACGGAGTCCTGAATCTCGAGGATAACTGTCCACTTATCTCCAACGCTCCAGCCAATCCCGGTGATCCACAAGACGATATGGATACTGATAATGTAGGCGATGCTTGTGACAACTGTCCGAATGATCCAAATCCCCCCAGCAATTTTGGCATGCCGCAAGATGATAAGGATGAGGATGGTATAGGCGATGCTTGCGATGACAATTCTGGAAGATAATTAAGGAAAAAAAAGGCAAAAAAAAATAAAAAAAAGGTAAAAAAAACAGGAAATTTCTAGACAAATAGGTCTATTTATAGCAATATTATAGAACGGTTGAAAATAGTAGGACAATGAACCCAAAAATCCAAGCCAAAAGTTCAGGTTCAAGGGGTAGGTGGTAGCTATCATGCTTTCATTCTATCAAGCCTTGAGAGTCAAAATATTTGGACTCCTTCTTTTAAGTAGTTTTACCCTAGTTTCTTCGACGACATGGGGTTGTAGCCGCTTCCTCGGTTTTAAGCTGTCTAGTGATAGTGATAGTGATGGTGACGGAGTCCTGAATTCCGAGGATAATTGTCCGGACATCCCAAATGCTCCCGCCAATATTGGCGATCCCCAAGACGATAAGGATAGTGATGATGTAGGCGATGCTTGTGATAACTGCCCAGATGTTCCCAATCCTCGAGCCAGCGAAGATGAGCCTCAAGCTGATTTTGATGGTGACCTTATAGGCGATGCTTGTGATACAGATACGGATGGCGACGGAATCGATGATCTTGACCCCAACACGGGTCTACCGCTAGACAACTGCCCACTTGTCCCGAACGCTCCAGCCAACCCAGGTGATTCTCAAGACGATTTGGATACTGACGGCATAGGTGATGTCTGTGATGATGATATTGATGGAGACGGGATTTTTGATACAAATCTTCCTGCTGGTCAGTCGCTGGCAGATAACTGCCCGCTTGTCCCAAACGGTCCAAACGAACCCGGTGTCTCTCAACTCAATACGGATGGTCAGGATGACGGTGGTGATGCCTGTGATGATGACGATGACAATGATACTATACCTGATCTTGACCCCAACACGAATCTGCCTCTAGACAACTGCCCACTTATCCCGAATCTTGCCCAAACCAATACGGATAATGACCCAACCGTTCAGGCGGAGCTTGCTACTCTGGGTCTGCCGAATACAGGGGATGATGAGGGTGATTCTTGTGATTTAGACGATGACGATGATGGAATCAATGATGACAACCTTCCCGCAGGAGGTCCTTCTCCTGCATTTACCACCCCCGGTGTTGGAGTCACCAGTCCAGACAACTGCCCACTTGTCCCGAATCCTGCCCAAACCGATACGGATGGTGACGGCAGAGGTGATGCCTGTGACAATGACAGGGACAATGATGGCGTGCCTGATCTCACTGACAACTGTCCTGATGTCCCGAACAACACAGCCCCTGATATCCAAAACAATACGGATGGTCAGAATGACGGTGGTAATGCTTGTGATTTAGACGATGACGATGATGGAATCAATGATAATAACCTTCCTGCTCCAACACCTCTTACAGGAGGTAACACACATCCTCCTGGTACCGTAAGTCCAGACAACTGCCCACTTATCCCGAATCCTATCGTTCCCCCCGCCACTACCCAACTCGATACGGATGGTGACAGCGTAGGCGATCTTTGTGATGATGATATTGATGGAGACGGAATCAATGATTTCATGCCCGACGGTGTAACCCCACTAGACAACTGCCCACTTGTCAAAAACGGTATAGCTGAAGGTAATTCTCAACTCAATACGGATGGTCAGAATGACGGTGGTAATGCTTGTGATTTAGACGATGATGATGATGGTGTGCCTGATCTAACTGACAACTGCCCACTTATCAATAATCCTATCGTTTCCCCCGCCACTACCCAAACCGATACGGATGGTGACGGTGTAGGCGATGCTTGCGAGAATGATAGTGAT
The DNA here is from genome assembly GCA_014238275.1 of Leptospirales bacterium. Classification (GTDB taxonomy): domain Bacteria; phylum Spirochaetota; class Leptospiria; order Leptospirales; family Leptonemataceae; genus JABABJ01. Next base: position 17,028 of record JABABJ010000005.1, read on the forward strand.
GGAGACGGAATCAATGATTTCATGCCCGACGGTGTAACCCCACTAGACAACTGCCCTCTTATCAGAAACGGTATAGCTGAAGGTAATTCTCAACTCAATACGGATTTGCATTTTACGGGAGGTGATACCATGGGTAATGCCTGCGACGATGACGATGATGCCGATGGTGTGTCTGATCTAACTGACAACTGCCCACTTGTCAATAATCCTATCGTTTCCCCCGCCACTACCCAAACCGATACGGATACTGACGGTGAAGGTAATGCCTGCGACGATGATGATGATGATGATGGTGTGCCTGATCTAACTGACAACTGCCCACTTGTCAAAAACAATGCAGACCCTGATATACAAACCGATACCTATCCAATAGGTAATCTTAACGGCATAGGCGATGCTTGCGATGATCAGGATGGAGATAAGGTCTTTGATAAAAATGACAACTGCCCACTTGTCAAAAACAATGCAGACCCTGATATACAACTCAATACAGATGCACTACCTAAGATTGTAGATCTATCTGGTGTCCCAGGAGATAAGCTGGGTGATGCCTGCGACCCTGATGATGACAATGACCTTCAACTTGATAATAACGACAACTGCTCGCTTTTCCCCAATCC
>JABABJ010000083.1 GCA_014238275.1 Leptospirales bacterium
AATCTCGACAGTAAGTAATGCTGGCTGTGTGTTTTTGGTCAAATTGATTTCATCGTTCTCTTCAAAGCAAAGCTTTGCAATATCAACTCCTATGGATTCAGAGGCACTTTCAAATATCTGCTTTGTTAGATCATACTTATTATAGAAGTCTTGTGCCATCCCAATTCGTTGAGAACCTTGTCCTGTAAACACAATCCCTATCCTATTCACAAATTCGCCTCCAAACAAAGGTCATATCCTCGTATGAATCCTCAATGCCTGCAGATGATGATTCAAATACTTTTGCCAATCCCAAAATTAAAAAATCATATGAAACCAATGTACATTTGTAACACTTTTGAGCCTGTCTATTTGCCAAAATAGATACCTATCCCCAAGTTGCACATATGAAAAATAATAATTAGGAGGTATACACCTACGAGACAATATAAAAATGACCTCAAGAAAATCAAGAATAATTTAAAGGGTATTAGTTCTAAAATTCATCCCAAACGTAAACAGATAAGTAGTCCTTCTGATTTTGAGATGATACTAAAGGCAAGTCAAATCAGACCACATACTTCATTAAATGGATTGATACCTATTCAAGCCTTTCAAAAACATTATCCTATACATGTAGCTTGAATGTTGCTTATGCTTGTAAGTTTCACAATAATTTTTTTGACTTGTCTCCTAAAGTCCGACTAACGAAATAGGTGTAAATTGTTCCTCCTCGTTTGAGCAATTGTATTGAGCTAAGGATTTTATATCAATGAACGAGATAACAACCGAATTACATCGCCTTCAAGCCGACTTCCTTGAAAGGGTTACAGAAAATTTGGCAGAGAAAGCCTCTGATGAGGGGAAAATCAGCAATGAGCGTATGGATGAGAATCAGCTCATTCATTATAACTTAGCTTATCATACTGCAGAAAAATATATTTCTGAGGTTTTTGCGAATCATGCAGCTATGAAAAAGCAAGAAGCTGGAAATTCATCCCCTCCTTGCATCGAGGAAGATCTTTCCCTTCTTTTTGCAGGAGACGCTTTAAGCCGCCTACGAGCCGAGCTTTCCTGTCGCTTTGAGGAATACAGGCTTTCCGATAGCGAGTTGAATTCCCTATTTAGCCCCAAAGTAAATCGTATGATCCAAAATTCCTTGGCTCCAAAGCGCTCAGATTCTGTTGCACAGCAGGTCTTGAAGGGAAATTTTGGTTCAGATGTCCTTTCGCAAGAGCATACAATGATTCGAGATACATTCCGCGGTTTTGCAGATGAGGTCGTAGCAAGTCATGCAGAGCGAGTCCATAGGAATAACGAGTTTATACCAGATGAGATATTGAACGGTCTTTCGGAAATGGGAGCCTTTGGAGTCGCTATACCAAGCAAGTACGGTGGCTGTCTGGATGAATATGGAAATATAGGAATGCTAATTGTTACAGAAGAGCTTTCGCGAGGAGGGCTTTCGATAGCAGGGTCTCTTATCACTCGTCCTGAAATCCTAAGTAAGGCCTTACTCAAGGGAGGAACAGAATCACAAAAATCTAAATGGCTTCCCGCCCTTGCATCAGGAACTTGTCTCAATGCTGTAGCTGTGACAGAGCCAGATTATGGAAGCGATGTTGCTAGAATCAAACTTGGTGCTGAGAAAACAGAAGGAGGATGGATTGTAAACGGAGTCAAGACTTGGTGCACCTTTGCAGGATTTGCGGATGTGATCATGGTTCTTGTACGCACAGAAAAAGATCCTTCTCTGAAACATAAAGGACTTTCTATATTGATGATAGAAAAACCTCGTAGCAAAGAGCATAAGTTTTCTTTTACTCAGGAAAAAGGAGGATCGATCACAGCTTCCTCCATCCCTACCATTGGTTATCGAGGTATGCACAGTTATGAATTAAACTTTGAGAACTATTTTGTTCCAGATGAAAACCTAATAGGTGAAAAAGAAGGGCGAGGAAAGGGATTCTATCTGCAAATGGCAGGATTTGCGGGAGGGAGGATCCAAACAGCAGCAAGAGCCAATGGAGTTATGCAGGCAGCATTGGAGGCTGCTTCACGATATGCTTCTGAGCGTAAAGTGTTTGGGAAAGAAGTAGGAGCCTACCAGCTAACCAGATGGAAACTAGCACGTATGGCTTCTATCATTCAGGCATCCCGAATCTATTCTCATCATGTAGCAAAAATGCTCGATGAAGGAAAAGGAAATATGGAAGCAACGTTAATCAAGTTCTATGCATCTCGTATCTCAGAATGGGTAACTCGAGAGGCAATGCAAATTCACGGAGGGATGGGCTACGCAGAAGAGTATGCTGTATCTCGTTATTTTGTAGACGCAAGAGTATTTTCTATTTTCGAAGGAGCAGAAGAGGTTATGGCACTTCGAGTATGTGCTCGTGAACTATTAAAGCAAGTATTGGAAAGGAAATCCTGATATCCTAAGCTAAGTAATCTAAGAAAAAGCTCTAAGTGACTAGCAATGACTTCATCTCAAATCAACACAATTGAAGAATCGCTATCCGAAATCCGTCAGGGTCGTCTTGTAATCGTAGTAGACGATGAAGATCGGGAAAACGAAGGTGACTTTATTACAGCAGCTCAAAATGTGACCCCTGAAATTATCAATTTTATGGCAACTCATGGGAGGGGTCTCATCTGTGCTCCTCTAACAAAAAAGCGTTGTAAAGAGCTAAATCTTTCTATGATGGTAACAGAAGAAAATAACACTGCTGCTTTTGAAACTCCTTTCACAGTATCTGTTGACTATCATAGCGAAGAAAGCACAACGGGAATTTCAGCAGCAGATCGTTCTCGGACAATTCAGGCATTGATTGATCCTAAAACTAAGTCAGAAGAGCTTCATAAACCGGGTCATATTTTTCCATTGAAAGCACAAGAAGGAGGTGTTTTGAGAAGGGCAGGGCATACAGAAGCAACGGTAGATTTGGCTCGGCTTGCAGGGTTCGAGCCAGCGGGAGTACTAGTAGAAATCATGAACTCTGATGGAAGTATGGCTCGGCTTCCAGATCTCTTTCAAATAGCACAGAAATTTAATCTTAAGTTGATTACAATACGAGACTTGATCGCATATAGGATGCGTATGGAGTCTTATATTGATCGTATTACAGATGTTTCCATGCCAACTGTTTATGGGAATTTTCGTTTGATTGCGTACTCTCAAAAAGACACACAGGATATCCATCTTGCTTTAATAAAAGGAAGCTGGAATGCCGATGAAGCTGTACTAACCAGAGTGCATTCTTCCTGCTTGACAGGAGATATATTTGGTTCCTATCGCTGTGATTGTGGAAACCAGCTTCATAAAGCCATGAGAATGGTAGACAGAGAGGGGAAAGGAGTCATTCTCTACATGAAACAAGAAGGGAGAGGTATCGGGCTTCTTGATAAACTAAGGGCTTATCGCCTTCAAGAAAAGGGATACGATACGGTTGAAGCAAACCTTAAATTGGGATATAAGATGGATGAAAGGGATTATGGGATTGGAGCTCAGATCCTTTCAGATCTAGGAATCAAAAAAATTCGTCTTCTTTCTAATAATCCAAATAAAAGAGCAGGTATCGCAGGATATGGACTTGACATCGTGGAAAAAATTCCACTCTTAACAGAGCCAACAGATCATAATAAAGACTATCTTAGGACCAAGAAAGAAAAAATGGGACATGAAATCAACATAGATCCTGATATTCACAACGAGCCAAAACTATGAACTCATCCCATCTTGCACAACTTGCTACATCCAAAGCTGATACTTTAATCCATCAATTTTTAGAGGTCCGTAAAAAAACCAAAGAGCTTTGCTTGCCCCTCATGCCAGAAGATTATGTAATGCAGTCTTCACAAGAAACGAGTCCCCCAAAATGGCATTTAGGACATACAACATGGTTTTTTGAGGAGCTTATACTCAAAAAGTTTGATTCAGGCTTTTGCGAATTTCATCCTTCCTTCTCTTTTCTCTTTAATTCCTACTATCACTCTGCAGGTAACTATCTGGAACAAGCCAAGCGTCATCTTTTGATCCGTCCCTTGCTTCGTGAGGTGCTTTCTTATAGAGAAAGGACGGAGGAGTCCATTTGCCAAATACTTCAGAAGCAAGAAAGCTTCAGCCTAGAAAAGCAAAAGGAATTAAATCTTTTGATGGATATTGGGATTCAGCATGAAAAGCAGCATCAGGAGCTTCTTATCACGGATATTAAATACAACTACTACTCTAACCCTCTCTATCCATCGTATCAATCCTCCTCTCAAACAAAAGAATTCTCTTCCCATGAAAATTCTACTACTTCCTTACTAAAATTTATAGATATAAAAGGAGGCTTGAAACTTATTGGTTCTAATCCTGCAAATGGATTTTGTTACGACAATGAGACTCCAATTCATCAGGTCTACTGCAAAGACTTTCAGCTTGCCAATAGACTCGTCAACTGTGGGGAATACTTGGAATTTATCGAAGATGGAGGCTATACGAACTTTCGATATTGGCTTTCCGAAGGGTGGGATTGGATTCTATCGAATCATATACAATCCCCACTCTATTGGAAAAAAATTGACGGTCAATGGAATAGATTCCATCTCCATGAAGGGCTCTCTCTATTAGAAAGAAATGAACCAGTTTGCCATGTCAGTCTTTACGAGGCCTGTGCATATGCAAACTGGATGGGAAAAAGGCTACCTACAGAAACAGAATGGGAGATAGCTACGATGCAAAAAGAAATAAACAGGGAAACAGAACATTATGCCGAACAACTTCTCTTTCATCCCCAACCCCCGTATTCCGTCCATACCTCACTTAGTAAGCAAGAGGAAGATGGACTATGCCAGCTTTTTGGCACAGTTTGGGAATGGACGAGAAGTCCATACGTACCATACCCCGGCTTTTCTCCCATGCCTGGACCTCTTGGGGAATACAATGCTAAGTTTATGATTGGTCAAAACGTTTTACGAGGGGGGTCATGTGCAAGTCCTATCCAACACATACGCCCAGGAACACGCAACTTTCTTTTTCCAGCCCAGAGATGGCAATTTAGCGGGATACGCCTGGCTTCCGATTCCTAAGAGCCAAAAAACACGCAACGAATCGATAGAATGATACCTTTGAAAAAACGAAAAAAAAGTGAAAAAAGTTTGTTTTTTTGTTGCAAAATACGTTAATATATAGTGTGTGGGTCTCAGAGTCTGTATTTGCTTGCGTCATACAAGTTACAGATGTCATTTGTGGATAATCCCACAGAAGTAGCTCTGCTAGCAGCAGTCGTTACCTTTTGTTTTACATTACTTCTATATTTTTTGAACAGCATTGTCAACTCAGTTGATGAGCTTAAAGCTGAAAGCAAAGATAACCAAAAAGAGACTCGAAGCATTGCAGATAGGTTAACAAGGATGGAAATCAAACAAGAAGATATAGTGAATAGATTGGAAAAGATGGAAAAGACACAAGAATCACTAGACCTTACATTACGAGAAATAAAGGTATATCAAGATCAAAAGGAATTTAGATTTCACATGAGGGCTGTAAGAACGGTAGAACAGATCGAAAATAATCCAGAAGACAGTCCTAAAGAACAAATAGAAGCTCAGTAATCTATCTACCTAAAAAAAGTTGTGCCATTTTTGGTAGCAGTAAATTGCGTCTAAATCCCAAAATCATCGAAGGCAATCATATCTTTTTC
>JABABJ010000004.1 GCA_014238275.1 Leptospirales bacterium
AATAAGTATGATCTAACAAAGCAGATATTTGAAAGTGCCTCTGAATCCATAGGAGTTGATATTGCAAAGCTTTGCTTTGAAGAGAACGATGAAATCAATTTGACCAAAAACACACAGCCAGCATTACTTACTGTCGAGATTGGCATTTATCACGCTATTCAAGATGACTATCAACTTCACGGTAGCTATTTTGCTGGACACAGTTTAGGTGAATATTCAGCACTTGTGGCAGCTTCTGTGATCCCCTTCATTGATGCCGTGAAAATCGTGAGAAAGCGAGGTAGCCTTATGCAGGATTTACCCCTTCCTACAGGGGAAGAGTTTGCTATGGCGGCTCTCATACATGAAGACCTAGTAAATACATGCTATAAGGATATCTTAGCTGAAAATCATATTGAAATAGCCAATTATAATTCCAAAAAGCAAGTGGTTTTGACAGGTCTTAAAAAAGCACTTGACTTAGTAGCCCTCAAGCTAAAGGAAAATATTCATGGTATTGATGTGGTTGAATTAAACGTAAGATCTCCCTTTCATTCTAAATTTATGAAAGCTATTGAAACTGAGTTCAATGATTATCTTCTTTCTTTCTCAAAAAACTTCAACTTTCAAAATAGTACTAAGGTATTGTCGAATCTCACAGGAGAGATACATGATCCCAAATGTCTGATAGACAATCTAACCCAACAACTCAGCTCTCCTGTTAAATGGATGGACAATATGGAGCTAATATCAAAGATGTGTGACTGTGTGTACGAAATAGGTCCAAATAGAGTATTAGCAAAGTTTTTTTCCACGCTTGACTTAGATGTTAAGTCTATTATCAGCCTGAGAGCATTGGATAGAATATTCCCTAATTCTGGAAAAAACGGAGATGAAAGATGAGCTTTGAAAACAAAAACTACTGGGCATTGATTTTAGGAGGTTCTAGTGGTTTTGGTTTAGCCACGGCAAAAAAATTGGCATCACTAGGAATGAATATCTTCGTGGTTCACAGAGACCGACGAGGATCGATGGAGAAAATTGAAGAAGAGTTTTCCAGCATAAAAAAAAATAGAATCCAGTTTCAGGCGATAAACACTGATGCCTTGTCTTTAGAGAATATTACACATATACGCGAGGAGCTCCAGAAGAGTATGGGTGTTCATGGGAAGCTACGCCTACTCATGCACTCCATTGCTTTTGGCAATCTGAAGCTGATTGCTCCTCAGATTCAAGATAGTCGGCAAAATCCCATCCAAAAGTTAGCTACCAAGTTGCAGCTTAAAGAAGAGAAAGTACATTCTGCTGTGAATGAGCTTTTTCGGGAAGGAGAATACCATTTTTCGGATATTGCTGATCCTCCCTCATATACAAGTCATTCATTCATCAATGATGAAGACATGCAAAACACAATCTATTCTATGGGATCTAGTATATTGACATATACTCAAGAGCTTTCCCAGAAAAAACTCTTTACGAATGATGCACGTGTCATTGGAATGACCAGTGAGGGGAATGAGATCGCATGGAAGGGCTATGCCGCAGTTAGTGCAGCTAAACTTGTATTAGAATCTATTATGAGAAGTATCGCTGTGGAGTTTGCTCCTCATGGCATACGAGCTAATGTAGTTCAAGCTGGTATAACAGATACCCCTGCTCTTCGATTGATTCCCGGTAGTCAACATATACGAGCAAATGCTATCAAACGTAGTCCATTCAGAAGATTAACCCAGCCCGAAGATGTTGCCAATGTGATTTCAATGCTTGCTTCGGATGAGGCTGGATGGATCAATGGTACTATCATTCGAGTAGATGGAGGAGAACACATCTCAGGTACTTAATGGAAAATTAAGCCAAAGAAATTGTAACAATGAGAGACCTTGCCGGTTTTAATGTGTAAAAAGAAAAATGACAGAAAACAACAGAAGGGTAGTGATCACAGGGCTAGGGGTTGTCGCTCCTAATGCCATAGGTCTTGTTGAGTTTGAAGATTCTCTCAGAAATCATAAAAGTGGCATCCGTCATATCCCTGAGCTTGAGGAGCTTAAGTTTGGATGCCAAGTAGGAGGAGTACCTCAACTTACAGAAGAAAAAATCAATACTTACTTTACTGAAGAAGAGCTCATGGGAATGAGTCAGTCTATGATCTATGCTGGTATTGCTTCCATAGAGGCTTACAAAGATTCCGGTTTAGAAGTCCCTGATCGAAACTCAGATGAAGTGAACTGGGATACAGGGGCTATACTTGGCACGGGTGTGGCGTCTATCGATATAGTGGCAAGTACTGTTGTTCCTAAGGTGAATGCTGGTAAAACGCTTAGAATGGGTTCGACTCTCATAGAGAAAATCATGTGTAGTGCCACTTCTGCCAAAATAGCAGGTATCTTTGCTCTGGGTAATAACGTATCTACAAATAGTAGTGCTTGCACAACAGGTTCAGAGGCTGTAATTTATGCGTACCATAGAATCAAATCTGGTCTAGCTGATAAAATGTTTGCTGGTGGAACAGAGTCCTATTCCCCTTACATTTGGTCTGGTTTTGATTCTATGAGAGTACTCAATAAGAATTATAATGATACTCCTGAAAAAGCCTCAAGACCTATGAGTGCAAGTGCTGGAGGATTTATTCCTGGGTCTGGTTCGGGGATTCTATTTTTAGAAGAGCTTGAATCCGCTCAAAAAAGAGATGCGAGAATATATGCTGAAATTTTAGCTGGATTTTTGAATTGTGGTGGGCATCGACAGGGAGGTTCCATAACAGCTCCAAATCCAATTGGTGTGCAAAAAAACATACGTACTTGCCTAGAAGCAGCTAAACTTCATCCCGAGGAAGTGGATTACATAAATGGTCATTTGACAGCTACCTTTGCTGACCCTATTGAGATCAATAATTGGCATAAGGGATTGAAGTTACCTGAAAATATCTTTCCTTATGTGAACTCAACGAAATCTTTGGTTGGACATTGTCTAGGAGCCGCAGGAGGAATAGAGTGTGTTGCTACTATCTTGCAGCTTCATGGTGAATTTATACACGGATCTGCAAATTGTGAGGATCTGCATGAAAAGATACACCCTTATGAACAATATATAGTTCAAAAAACTAAAAAAAAGTCTATACAGGTGGCCATGAAATCAAGTTTTGGTTTTGGTGATGTAAATGGGAGCTTAGCTTTTAGGAAATGGTCATAGACATTCTAACAAACTTTGCTATCATATCAAATTACCAATAAAAAGGAGTAGTAAAATGGAAGATAAAGAGCTAAAAGAACGTCTGATCAAATTGATTGAGCCTTATGTCCGGAATGAGGATGCTTTGGCAAAGATCGATGAGAGTACGGAGTTTATAAAAGATCTGAATGTTAACTCGTCTCGTCTTGTTGACATTATTTTATCTTTGGAAGATGATTTTGACATTAGTATAAGTGATGAAGAAGCTGAGAAGCTTATGACTGTCGGTGATGTCATCAATCTTTTGAAAGATAAAAAAGGATAAATGAACTGAGAGATATTAGACTTCAGAAATTTATAGGAAGGATTTTTCTTCCTCCTTTGGCTTTGCTCATTGTTGCATTGTTCCGATGGGTATTGGGATACAAGTTGCAGAATTTGTATCAAGTTAGAAGAACTTATCGAGAAATTCGTGCAAGGGATAGCTTGCCTCTTCTGATTTGCTCAAACCATTTTACCATCATTGACTCCCTTATCATTCAATGGATGTTAGTATCTCCTTGGTACTATATTTTCTTCTTCTCCAAATTTTGCTGGAATTTGCCAGATCGAAAGCTCGCAAATCAAAATATCGTTCGTAGTATCATTACCTATCTTGGGAAATGTTTACCAATAGACCGTGCTGGGGATAAAAAACATCATGAAAAAATCTTAGGGAAAGTCTTATATGTATTGAAAGACTTCAAAGAGCCTGTTCTGATTTTTCCGGAAGGAGGAAGAAACCGTTCTATGCTCATTCGTCCTCATGAAGCACGATATGGAGTTGGTAAAATCATACAAAGTTTTCATGAATGCCGTGTTCTTGTGATTTATATGAGAGAATCTCATCAACTAACATTTTCAGATTATCCAAAAAGAAATGGCACCTTTCATCTCCTTATGAAGGAATTTCATCCTAATGTAAAGCAGGCTGGTCTGGCAGAGCAAAAAAGTCTGACTTTAGAAGTTATGAAACATTTGCAAAATCTGGAAAAAGAATATTTCCAAATGAATCCTAAATTAGAGAAATCTATTCGCGTACAGATGAGATAAAACTCACGTGATCTCTATTGGAAACGATATTATTGATCTGAGTCATTCTGATACTTTACTCTGCAAAATACATCCAAGGTTTCACAAAAGAGTTCTCAATCACTCAGAAATTTCCCATATTGAGAGCATAGAAGACCCTGAAGAATTTCGTTTGCTTCTTTGGGTCTACTGGGCAGCAAAAGAGGCCTCTTACAAGGCTCTCAAAAGAATCCTTCCTAGTCTTATTTTTTCTTATAAAAGGTTTTTCTTTCATTATGAGCTTAGAAAAGTCACCTATGATACATATACTCTATCCTGTTTCATCGAGCAGACACAAGACTATATTCACATCATTGCCTGTATTGATGCAAACAAACAAGAACAACTCCTCCAAGGATTTCAAAAAAAAGTATATCGCAGGCAAGAGATTCTTTCCAGAAAGAATCTCACTTTACAGAAAAGAGATGATTCATCTCTAATCAGATTCGCACTTGCAGAAGATATCATCGAAAAGTCGAACTTGAACCTTGATCCACAAGACATTCAAATTACCAAACAAGGAAGCAGAATAGGCAGTCAAAAAATTCCCTATTTGTACATCAACAATAAAATTCAGGATACTATATTGACTCTGAGCCACCACGGTGATTATTTGAGCTATGCTTTTTTGTCACCTTTCCCAGAGAGAGGAGGCGGTCTTTTTTAATAGCAATAGGGATTTTTGATTTTTCTCGGCGGTGCTCCTCTAAGCAAGCCCGCTAGCTTAGAGCTAGCAAAGTCAATTCTAAACGAACATAGATAGTACAATAGCACCGACCCTGTCAAGTACACAAAATTTTCGTGGTCTGTCAACAAAAAAACAGGATAAATGGAAAAAAATTTGCTAAAAACCATTGGGACAAAATTGCCCGTCCATAAGGATGTCTCTAGTCTTAAATATTTACTTTTTCTATTTGTCCTAATTTGGATTTGATTTTGCAACCTTTTTGAGCCCTTACAGAGAAATGGACTCGAAATTCACTGGACACTCCTACTTAGCCAATGAGGATGTTAAAATCCCTAGTTTCTGAGAAATATCTCTTAGATGAAGATTTGAGTTCCATGACACCTGATTCAGAGATTTTTACTAAAAGGAGAAGTCATTTTCAGAGCCAGATGCTTCCGAATAGCATTGCTTTTTTATTTAGCTCATCTCCTAAAACTCGAAGCCGAGATGTCTTTTATCCCTTTCGGCAGGATTCTGACTTCTTTTATCTAACAGGCATTGAAGAGCCTCTATCCATCCTTGTTATAGAACCAGAGCAGTGTTTTCTATATCTGGAACCATCCGATCCTGAGAAAGAAATATGGGAGGGTCCTAAGCTGGAGCTAAGTAGGGCAGAACATTTTCACGGTATCAGCAAAGCCAAATCTCGAAAGGATTTTTTTCCCAAAGACATCTCACTCCTCCTCTCGAACCGAGATGTGCTTTACCTTAGACAGAAAGGGACACGAGATCATTTCGAGGAAAAAATTCTGACTGAAATCAATCTTCTTTCCCAAAGGGCAAGGTCTGGGAAAGAAAGATCTCCTCATACGATCATTTCTCCAAATACCATCCTTCATCCAATGCGTCTTATCAAATCCTCAGAAGAGAAATCCCTCCTAGAAGAAAATCTTGCTATTACAAGAGATGCTCATCTCAGCCTACTGCAGAAAACACAGCCAGGTATGTTTGAATACGAGCTAGAAGCTATCATAGAATATGAGTTTCGCAAACAAAATTCCTATGCTGCTTATCCTTCTATTGTTGCAAGTGGGAAGAATGCCTGTATACTTCACTATACAAAAAACAATCGCAAAATAGAAAAAGGAGATTTGATACTTGTGGATGCTGGTGCGGAGAAACTCTGTATGTGCACAGATATTACAAGAACTTTCCCTGCTGGAGAAAAATTCTCCAGTATTCAGAAAGAGGTTTATGAAGCTGTTTTGGAGTCTCAAAAAAAAGCAATTCGAAAATGTACTGTGGGAAGCAATATGGACGATGTTCACAAAGAGGCTGTCTTAAGTCTCATTGAAAGCCTAATTTCTTTTGGGATACTCAAAGGGAATCCAATCGATCATTGGGAGAGGTCTCAAGAAACAGAACAGACGAAAGATGCAAAAAAGATCAAAGATATATCCTATAAACGCTATTTTATGCATCGCACAGGGCATTGGCTTGGAATGGATGTTCATGACGTAGGAAGCTATTATAACATGAAGAAACCTCTTTCCTTGCAAAATGGGATGGTCTGTACAGTCGAGCCAGGTCTTTATTTTTCCCCCTTAGATGAGACCATCCCTCGTGAGTTTCGTGGTATAGGAGTTCGAATTGAAGACGACGTATGGATACAAGATAGAAATCCTATTGTCCTGAGCCAAGAGATTCCAAAAGAGGTCTCCGATATAGAAAAAATTCGAGAGGAGAGTTTTGAGCATATATCAAAGCCTTAAAAATGCAAAAAGAACTTCCAAAATCCACAAAGCTAACAAAACCTACTCTATTCGGTATTGTAAATATCACGGAAGATTCTTTTTCAGATGGAGGTTTATTTTTAGATCCGGACGAGGCTATTCAGCAAGGTATCGATCTTGCTTCTCGTCATGGAGCTGATGTGATTGACTTAGGAGCTTCATCTAGCCATCCCGATGCGAAAAAAGTGGAACCTCAGGAGGAGATACAAAGGATTCAGCCCGTCCTCCATTCTCTGCAGAAGAAAGGATTTTCGATTTCTATTGATTCTTTTCAAAAGGAAGTCCAAAGCTATGCAATCGTACAAAAAACAGACTACATCAATGATATTAACGGTTTTTGTGACCCATCTTTCTATCCAATTCTTGCGGATTCCGATTGCAAACTTATCGTGATGCATTCTATACAGAGGGTTGGAATAGCAGATCGACAGGATAGTGATCCAACCTGCCTAGCTTTACGAATACGGGAGTTTTTTGAGGAAAGAATCGAGCAAATGAATCGGGCTGGAATATCTTCCAATCGTTTGATTCTCGACCCTGGGATGGGTTTTTTCTTGGGATCTAATCCTGAGAGCTCTCTCTATGTACTTTCTCAAATCTCAGAACTCAAAAAACATTTTCAGTTGCCTTTCATGGTATCTGTTTCCCGAAAATCTTTTTTGGGAAAAATTACAGGAAAAGACATAAAAAACAGACAATTTGCTACTCTTTCTGCCGAAATCTATGCTTGGCTTGCAGGGGCTGATTATATCCGAACTCATGACACAGAAGCTCTTAGGGATGGATTGAATGTTTGGCTCTCTATTGAAGCCAAGCAAGTTGCTAATACTCAAATAAGAGATGATTAGATAAAGAAATATTATGGTTCGAGAAAGATTTTGCCTCTTTTGCTCTTTGATTCTTCTTCTGATGTATTCGGACGGGAGGGAAGTAAGGGCACAAAAAAAGGATCACAAATTTTCGCCATCATCGAAGATGGAGAAATATCCTCGGATCTATAAGGTTTCCTGCATCCAAAACCGTAAAGGATGCCCCTGTCCTCTATCACCCTCTCGACAATCACGTTCTTCTTCGTATTTTCTTCATCATGCACAATCCGTTGTCTTCACAGGGCACAAAACAGGGCACAAAGAAAAAAGTTTGTATCAGATACAAGTGGGAGGAGATCCACAAAAAACATGTTGGTACTCGAAAGATCGCCTGATTCGAATGAACTATGCAAAGGTTCTTCATTCTCGCTTCCAAAAACTGTCTCATATTCCTATTCCTCTCTCGCAAATGATAGGTAAAGTGAATCTGGATCACAAAAAACGAATTCGATTAGGATACTTTTGGCCTACTTACTATCACCTTGCACTAGAAGATTTTCATCCTGGTCATCCAGTACCTGTCTTGAATACTGCCGGAAAAATTCTTACGAAAGCATCGATTGACTTTCAAAAAAAAGTAAGGTGGCAAGGAAGTGGGATCAGTAAAAGAGGTATTCGCCTGAGTTATGTATTCAGCAATAATCCCTTGCGATTTAGGACCTATCTATCTTCCATCTGGGGCTTTGCCGCAGCAAGAGGCTATCAAATCTATCCTTATCGAACCATTGCTGTGAATTTTTCGGGTCTTTGTGCGGCCTTTCGTCGAGGGAAGGGTTGCACAAAAGCACAAGTGGCAGGTGCCTTAGTATATATTCAGGATCTTGACAAACGTCGTATTAAAATACCGGGAGGAAAGAATCACGATGGCTTCTTCTGTGCCTCTGATACTGGTTCTCCTTATTATATCCGTCACGATCGAATTGATATTTTTGTTGGAACTCACAGGGGAGGGAATCCCTATCTTCCTCCTGCACGTCGCCCCAATCATTTGATTCGTGGAGGCTTAGAAAATCTTGTCCCTTCGGACTGGAGGTTATGGAAGAGCGAGAATCAAAGGGTTTGGTGTCCTAGAGATAAAATTCCAGTCAATCCGAAACGCCCAAAAAAAGGTGATTGTACTCATGACTACCATGTTGCTGCTTCTCATAAGTCCCTTCGTTTATATGGTTTTCTTGAAACAAACGGTGGTATCTTGAAATGCCGTAGAAACTAAACTCCTTTCGCTGAAAATAGCTAAGTATACAAAGAATTCTTTCCTAAAAATAGAAAAACACGATTTTAAATAGAAAAACGCATTTTTTTTTGTTCGAGAGTGAAATTTAGCAAAAAAAAATAAGCAAAACGACATTTTTTCCACCTTTAATAAGTATAGAGACCTTTTATGAAGAGGGGTCTTTATAAGAATAAGATAAAGGAGAGAGAATATGAATAATTTAACACAGGTGATTTTGGACGGGAATTTGACGGCAGATCCGGAGACGAAAAGGACTCCAAGTGATAAGACGTTGACTCGTTTCCGAATCGCTTCAAACCATGAATGGGGTGGTAAGAATGGGAAAAAGCAGGTTAGCTATTTTTCCGTTGAGTGTTGGGAAAGATTAGGAGAAAATTGCGCCGAGTATCTGAAAAAAGGAAGCAGAGTCACAATCCAAGGTGAACTCCGTGAGGATCGATGGCAGGATCAAGAAGGGAAGCACCATAGTCGAATTAAGATTGTGGCATACTCTGTACGATTTGATTCTTCTCCCGTGAAAAAACAAAAAGCAGCAGAAGCCGCATAGAAAAAATTGAAGAGAGACTTAGAGCCGTTGGGAGACCACTCCCAACGGCTTTTTTCTATGACCTAATTTAAGATTGATTTAGCTTATTTCCTTTGCAATTGTTCTATTTATCCTAATCTGGATTTGACTTTGCAATTACCTCTGAAAACGATCCAAAACCAAGATACTAAGAAGAACAAAGCACAATAATAAAGCTCTATGAAGATCACCCTTGACCAACTATTTAAGCTATTCGGTCTGAGGTATTTCACAGCCAAAGATTGCGAAGTGAGACCTGAAGACGAACTCTACGCTGCACCCAAACGAATCGATCTACTTGTCGTCAAAAAAGAGCCAAACGAAAGCTGGAACAAACTAGGTATACTTGATTATTTCCTAGAATACAATCTCATTAGCTATAAATCCTTCAGGGATAATGTCTCTCTCAAGGATTTATGGGATTGTTTCATCTACTACTATGCTTGCCTGATAAATCGGGACTATCATCTATTAGAAGTAAGTAGCAGGCTTGCTCTGAGGAAAGTCGCCGAGAAAATTAAAAATCCCTATAGATAGCAAATACCGCCTTAGGAGGGAACGACTTAGGTTTTATGAAAAGAAAAAATCTTGACTTCAAGATACCCTTTAAGAGGATGACATCCATGCGTGAGATCAAAAAGGCTACGATTCTTGGAGTAAATGGGACAATGGGCTCAGGGAGTGCTGCAATACTTGCTGGCTTTGGAGGTATACAGGTCTATGCACTTGCAAGGAGTATGGAAAAAGCAGAAAAAGGAGTCGAAGAAGCAGCAAAATCGATTCGATCTTCTGTAGTGAGAGACAGAATGATCCCAGGCACCTATGAGAAAGACCTTGAATCTTCTGTCGCCAAGAGCGATTGGGTTTTTGAATGCGTAGCTGAGTCTTATGAGACCAAGGAGCCTCTCAACCAAAAAATTTCTGCTTCTCGTCGCCAAGGGACCCTTGTTTCTACGATAAGTTCAGGGCTTTCCATCGAACGGCTTGCATCCTGTTTTGATGAAGATGGGAAAAGTCATTATTATGGAACTCATTTTTTTAATCCTCCTTATAAACTTACACTTTGTGAGCTTGTATGCCATAAGGGGAATGATCCCTCCTATACAAAAGAGCTTTCGCAATATCTTAGTCACATCCTGAGAAGATATGTAGTGATTACAAATGATACCCCTGCATTTGCAGGAAATAGAATCGGATTTCAGTTGATGAATGAGGCTTCGCAACTAGCAGAAAAATATCAAGATAGAGGTGGAATTTATTTAATGGATCTTCTATTGGGTGGATATACGGGGCGAGCGATGAGCCCTTTGGCTACTGTTGATCTGATTGGGATTGATGTTCATAAAGCTATTGTAGATAATATTTACGAAAATACAGAAGGTCCTCTAAGAGAAACCTTTCGCCTTCCTCTCTATATGAAAGAGCTTATGGATCAAGGATCACTTGGAAATAAGACAAGAAAGGGTCTGTATCGCTCTTCTGTTGGAGAAAATGGGAAAAAGATTCGCGAGATGTATCATATAGTTAAGAAGGAATATGTCCCTTTCCCTAAGCTGGATATACCTTTTCAAAAACAGGCTTCCCTTGCTATCCGAGATTCAGACTATGCTTTAGCTGTTCAGATCATTCAGGAAGCAGAAGGATGGGAAGCTGATCTTGTAAGGCATTTTTTAGCTCGATATATTTCCTACAGTTTCTCTCTCATCCCTGAGGTTACCGATCAGAATGGGATTGATGGGGCGATGGGTTATGGCTTTAGTTGGCTTCCTCCTTCAGTATGGGTGGATCTATGGGGTGGGACAACAAAAATGTGCAAGTTCTTGGAATCTCAGAAAATGGAGGTTCCAGACTTCTTACGAAAAACCGATAGAAAGGAGCTCTATCAGCTCCAGTCAAGCCTAGACTATCGCTCTCTTTTTAAGGCGATATAAGAACAAAAGCTATATAGTTTGGAAACTATATATTAGCTAGCCCTATTCTGTAGCTTAGATTTCATGATACTGCCGATTTCGCTATGGAATTGACATAAGTCAACATTTCATAGAACATTGCCGAGGAAAGATTTCCAGACTTATGAGATGAAAAGATCTGTTCTGTGGTTCGAAGGATTTCACTCTTTTTTTTCTCTACTCCTTTTCCCAAGATAGAAACTGTAAAATCATAGACCTTGGATTCAATTCGTGAAACAAACTGAGCCTCCCATTGAGCAGATGCAGGAAGTCCATGGACAAGCTCTCTCAATCTATGAATCTCAAAGGACTCAATCCTATGATAGTAATCTTTGATGGACAATTTTCCTGAAGAAATTGAGTTTTGATTCATAAAGAGAAAGAAAGAATCTTCGAGAGAGTTTGCCATTTGGAAGGAATGCCGAACGGATTTCTGGGAAGACAAAGAGAGCTTCGCAAAAAGTTTCTGATTTGATTTAGATAATTTCATCGGAGCAAAAGAGAAAGCCTCTTGGTGTATTTTCAAAAATTTTTGAGAAGAAGTTTTTTCTAACAGAAGTTCTTCCAAGCTAGGATTGGATAAAACAAGAAGATTCACATGAAAGATCTTTTCTTCCAGAAGGAGAAGATATTCATATAAGATTTCAGATGGAAGCTCCGTTCCATGATACTGCAGAAGAAGGTTTCTGAGTGGTGCCAAGCCTAAAAACTCAGAAAGAATCATATAAGACTTTGCGATTTGGGAATGATGTTTTTGCGTACGAAGTATAATATTTTGGAAATAGGAAATCCCTGCATGATTTACGATATCATTGACAAGCTCTGTAATAATAATTTCTCGTTTCAAAGGATGACTTTTTATTTCGCTTTGAAATCTCTGGACAATCTTTTGAGGGAAATAGCGAAAAATGTATCTATCATACCATGAGTCATAAAATTGGGATCCTTCTTCAAACATCTGAGTAAGGTAAAGCTTGGTAAATCCCATGAGGCTGCATAGAACTGGCCGAGGAAGATAGGGTTTTTCTTGTTCAATATGGTCTAAATCTGCTTCAAAAGGGATAGAATCTCGCTGGCGATCAATCAAACCCTCTCGGTTCAAAAATTTAATCAGGCTTCGGAAATAGGTAAAGTGATTCGGAACCCTTCTCTCATCAAGGGACAAAGCAATATTGTTGGCTTGATTATGTGCTAAAACAAGACGGATTTCTTCCTTTTCACAGCTTCGGATAAGTTGGTTCCGAGATTTTTGGTCATTGATTTTACCCTCGCGGAGAAGGTCATTCAGAAGAATTTTCAAGTTAACTTCATGATCTGACATATCTACTCCTGCAGAATTATCTATAGCATCTGTATTCAGATTGATACCTTTCATGCAGGCTTCGATTCTTGCTGCTTGAGTAAGACCAAGGTTGCCTCCTTCTCCTATAACTTTTGCTCGAAGCTCATGCGAACTGATCCTCACTCGATTGTTGGAAGGATCTTGTGCCTGAAAATGGCTCTCGCTCTGTGCCTTAACATAAGTTCCGACTCCTCCATTCCACAATAGATCCGCAGGGGATGCAAGTATAGAGCGTATCAATTCTTCTCCAGAAAGAAAGGATTTGGATGTGTCTAAAATCTTCTTTACTTCTTGACTAAGTGTAATTTTTTTTGAATTTCGATCAAATACTCCTCCTCCTTTGGATATTAGATGTGTAGAGTATTCATTCCAGTTTCCAGCACTAGCAAAAAGTCTTTCCCTTTCTTGATAGGAGCTTTTTGGATCCGGATTGGGATCGAGAAAGATATATAGATGATTGAAAGCAGAAGTTAGCTTAATGCTTTTAGAAAGAAGCATCCCATTTCCGAATACATCCCCTCCCATATCCCCAATTCCTATCACGCTGATTAGGTCTTGATCTGGATCGATTCCCTTCTCGTAAAAATGACGTCGTACGGATTCCCAAGCTCCTTTTGCAGTGATACCTTGTTTTTTATGATCATATCCCTGAGCTCCTCCCGAAGCAAAGGCATCACCTAACCAGAATTTTTTTTCGACAGATATTTCGTTTGCCATATTGCTAAACAGAGCAGTTCCTTTATCAGCAGCTACAACAAGATAGGTGTCTTGCGGGTCTCTAACTCTCAATCCTTTGACTCCTTCTACCTTCCCAGAAGGGAGAAGATTATCTGTTAACTCCAAAAGATTTGAGATGTAGCATTGATAGGCTCTCTTTCCAGCTTCTAGGAATTCTTTGCGACTTGAGAAGTTGCTTTTTTTGAGTACAAATCCTCCCTTGCTTCCTCTCGGAACAATCACCGTGTTTTTTACCATCTGAGCCTTCATCAAGCCAAGAACTTCTGTACGAAAGTCATCCTGTCGGTCAGACCATCGTATCCCTCCTCTTGCAATTCTTCCACTTCGAAGGTGTATTCCTTCTATATCTCTTGAGTATACGTAGATTTCAAATAAAGGCTTCGGAAGAGGCATATTTTCTATTTTAGAGCTTTCTATTTTTAGAGTTATTTCGTTCTTTTTGCTATAGAAATTTGTTCTTACCACTGCAGAAACAGTCTCTTTCAGATTTCTTCCTAATGACTCATCCAAAGCAAGGCTCATGTTTTCAAGTTCCTCTTCACATTTCTTTTCAGCATTTTTTTCCGCTTGTTCTGAATTGTTTTTTTGTGGAGACAGGCGAGTATGAAAATAGTCCACAAGAGCTCTGCTAAAGTCTGGATAGTTTAGGAAAAGAGTTCGGAGAGATTCTATTGAAAAGGATTTGTCGATTTGAAAATAATAGCCTGCGATACATTTAATGAGGGAAAGCTCTCGAGTATCAAGTTTTGCATGAATCACAAGAGAGTCAATGGTTTCCGAGGATGCCATTTGATTGAGGACTTTCTCTATGGAATCAGCGATCCGAATGCAATCTTCTGCTATCAAAGGTGTCTGAAAAGCCAAATGAAAGGCATAAGTATAGCGTTTGATCTCGTTTTCAGTATGATAGGGAAAGATAAGCTCCGTATGGACTTTCAAGCCAAAGTTGCGAAGAACGGCTGCAATCTCAACTAGTTCAAGCTCTTGACAAGAGTATATTTTCAAAAAAGTCTTCTGATCCTGACGCAAATACATTCTGCAGATTTTTTGGCTTTCATCAAGTGTTTCTACAATAGAAAGATCATAAATTGCCTCTTCTGGTTCTTGATAAAGCTGGTATTCTGGAGCAATCCCTTGGAAATACCTTTCTATGGTTTGATTTACCTGTTGCTGATTCCCTATGGTACGATTCCTGAGAATACGGCGAAATTCATCCGTCCAAGAAAAGAAAAACTCCTTTTCCCTTGTTTTCAGAAGGTTTTTGAGCTCCTTGATAGTTAATTCTTCTTCGGCTTTCTGGATCCTTAGACCTATGAGAATCAGGCGATTTTGATTGATAGAAAACCTAAGGTCATAAACAGGTAATATTTTTTTTTGTTTGAGGAGTCTGTAAAAGTTTCGATTGATAAAATTATCCGCATCTCGTTCAGAAATAATAGCAGTTACCCAAAGCATTTCACAGTAGGGATCCATGTGAATGTACAGCTCCTTTTCATCCGAGTAAGAATGCGAGATAATCAGATCAATCCATATTCTAGCCAGCTTGGGGCGAGTCAAAAGGAGGCTGATTGGAAGAATTTGAGCTATTCGATATATTTGGTTGTAAGTATGAAAGGCTAGGGTAAGTTGCTTTTTTTTCACGATGGATTGGAGCAATGAGTTTACCTGAGGAATATCTTTTCGATATGAGCTTTCGGAACGGTTCGCAAAACGCCCCACAATCATAAGCTCTTCCTTTGAAGAATCCTCTGGAGAAGTCCGAGAAACTGCTAGATAAAGTGGCTGATCTTGGTTTACGCTACTGTAGAGAGAAGTCTCATAAAAAGATAGGGTCTCTTTTGTTTGCTTAGAATCCTTGCTTTGGTTTTTGTATTCTTTTTGGACAGCTTGGAGAGTATTTCGATCTTTTAGAATACCGTAGTGGGAAGTAGAGGAGGTAGAGTCTTTCGGATCTTTTTGAAATGAGAATCCAAGTATGATAAAGTTAGCTCGAAGCCAAAGAAGCTGTTTTTGATTCTCTTCATCTTGGAAGCAAACAGAATTAATGGTTTCAATAGCTTTAGGATAGTCTTGTGTTACTTGCTCCAACTCTCTAAAATTTTTCTTGAGCTGGGTTTCAATCTGTCTTATGGCTCCTTCGTTTTGGCGAGGAATTTCAATATAAAACCAGATTTCAATATTTTTACCGTGTTCTGGCGTGGCGAGAGATATCTCCTTCAACTCACCAGACGAATTACGGATGACAGAAAAAACAGGATGAATGAATAAATTGATACGGTTTTTGTTTGAATCCAAATAGTCCTGAAGTGTGGTTACTGAAAATCTTGTAGCAGGAGCTATGATTTCGATCACAGTCGAATGAAAAAGCCATGGGAAGTGTTCAGAAGGATGATGGGATTTGATTTGTACTAGCTCGGTTTTTCGCTTTACAAATTCAAAACGCGATTGGAAAAAGAGCTCCATATCTTCAGAAGAATAGAAAGCTCTCTGAGCCTCTGAAATGAACGGGTTATAGTACTTTTTGAAAAGGGAGTATAGTTTCTTTTGCTCTGTAGCTGAACTCATAACAGTTTTTTTGTTTTCTCATCCAGATTGTTTCCATATTTAGATCGAACTAGGGAATGAAAGTCTTTCTTGTTTTGTATCTTCTTAAGTTTACGAAAATCGCTTTTGCTCCATGGCTTTAGTGAGAGTTGCAAGGCTTTCCTTGTACTTCCTCCTATAAAGAGATTTTGACGAAAGCGATTTGTCCGAGGAGTAACAAAATCTGAAAGAGCAAGATAACGGATCTGTTGATAGTAGTTTTTGGACCACAAAATCATCTGTGAAGCCTTATCATGAGGGAAATCCACTCCTATCCAAATAGCCGTGTAAGCATTATCTGAATAGGGATAATAAGGTCGACTCTGTACTCTTGTAGCAAGTTGCAGATCAGTAGAAAGAATTGCAAGAGTACGAGCCCTTGGTTGCCAAGACAGGGTGACAGAGAGACGATTCCTATGCTTGAATCCCAATTTTCTTCTAGGATAGTAAGAAGAGCAGGATACCAAATCTCCTAATGTAAAACTCGCACAAATGAAAATAATCAATGACATCCTACGAAGGATAAAGATATTCAGCATATAGCGTGCTTTCTTCATTACCAAAAAAACCTCCTCATGAGGGCAGCTGAATATATGAATATAATTTTTCAAGAAGTTTTATGAAATTCTTTATAGACATTAGAGAAATCTTTACTGAGATAATGGGCTAAAAAAAGAAAAATGAAAACTATAAATATAGGACTGATTGGCTTGGGAACAGTTGGTAGGAGCCTACTAGACGTTCTACAAAAAGACCATGAACTGATTACTAGGAGGACAGGAATTCAAATCCGTATCGTACGCGTCTGTGACCGTAGCTGGGAAAAGAAGAAATCCTTGCTAGCTTCGATACCTTCTTCGGACAATCCTTCTCACATTTTAGAGGATACGAGCATTGATATTATTGTAGAGCTTATGGGGGGTATTGAAATAGCTCGAGAGATGATCCAAAAGGCTCTTATCAAGGGGAAATCAGTGGTCACAGCAAACAAAGCTGTTCTAGCACATCATGGGAACGAGCTTTTTGCTTTGGCATTGGAGAAATCACGAGAGCTTTGCTTTGAGGCTGCCGTAGGGGGGTCAATACCTCTGATCCAGAACTTACGCAGAGGACTTGTCGCAAATCGAATTCATTCTATTACAGGGATACTCAACGGAACGAGCAATTTTATTTTATCGCAAATGGGAAACGGTAAACTCTCCTATCAGGAGGCTCTTTCTCTTGCCCAATCAAAGGGATATGCAGAAGCGGATCCTTCTCACGATGTGGAAGGAAAGGATGCAGCACAAAAACTTGCTATTTTATCTGCCCTATCCTTTGACATTCCAATCATGCAAGATTCTGTCCAAATTCGAGGGATTCAGAATATAGATGAGATAGATCTTAAAATTGTAGATTCTTTGGGTTACTGTATACGTCCTCTTTCATCTGCTGTTCAGGAGGAAGACGGCTCCATTCGTCTTTGTGTTCATCCAGCCATAATCCCTCAGGATCATCTTCTCTTTTCGATCCGTGATACAATGAATGCTGTCATCTTTGATACAAATCTGTCAAAACGAACCGCATTGATTGGACCTGGAGCAGGGGGGAATCCTACTGTTTCATCTGTAATTAGTGATCTTGTTTTTATAGGGAAAAAATCTGTTTCTACAGGAGGAAATTCTACAGGAGGAAAACCTATAGTTGGTCAAGACATCCCAGAAAAGTATATACCCGAAAGATGGACTTCTAATGCTTCGATTCCGAAAATTATCAAAGACAGAGTTTGTCGTTTCTATCTCCGCTTTCGTGCTCAGGATCAGCCTGGAGTCCTAGCTGAGGTTTGTCGTCTTCTGGCAGACGAGAAGATTTCAATTGCTACGCTCAGTCAGCAGGAGTACAATATCCCTGTGGATGTTGTGATACTTACTCACCCTGTATCCGAAAAAAAAATGGAATCTTCCATAAAAAAAATGAATCAGTTGGCAAGGATAACTGAGCCTGTTACGTCTATACATATT
This sequence comes from Leptospirales bacterium, assembly GCA_014238275.1. Classification (GTDB taxonomy): domain Bacteria; phylum Spirochaetota; class Leptospiria; order Leptospirales; family Leptonemataceae; genus JABABJ01. The sequence continues at coordinate 17,998 of JABABJ010000004.1, forward strand.
GAGGATTCTTTGTGAACCCAACGGGACTTCTTCCCTGTAGGGCTGTTTTCCATTCCTTTCCTTCTGCTGCTGATGATAATCATACTGATCTTTTTATTGCGGATCCGAAGAAAAACATACTGTGTACTTACGAAGTCTCTCAATCATTTGCACAGACGCTTCAATCAAACTCATATCGCCTTGAATTTGCTTGTTTTGAAACGAAAGATCTATTTCTTGCTGAAAGTTCTTCAGGAAACTTTGCAATCCAGCCGAGGAATAGTATATGGGAGGCATTTCGCAAAAAGGACCATAGAGTTCAATATTGGGAAAAATCAGGTGTCATATCCGAGGGTCGAGGAGAGATCCAAGAAATAGGAAGAGGTTTGTTCGTATGTATTTCCACAGAAGGATTTACGGATCTTCCTCCTGAGCGTTTATTTGTAGCAACAGGGAGAATATCTGTGTCTTTTCGGAGCGAGTCTGATCGTCTGATAGGTTTATCAAAGAGCTGGTTTCCAATGCAGGAATTAGGAAAAAAATAATGTAATGAAAAGGAAAAGACCTAAGATTCTAGTTGCTTTTAGGACGTTATCGTAAGCTCGTGGGAGAAAAAGCAAAAGGACCCTAATCGGCATGTCTATTTCTCATCTCAATATCCCTCAGCAGCTTGATTTTACAGGTCTTCAGGTGCATTTCGCACAGGATCAGGTAGGAGATCAGCAGATTGATATCATCACTTTTGAGGGGCGTATCGACAACGAAAACTGTGTTAACTTAAATCGAAAGATCCATGCTCTTTTATCGGGTCTGCAACAGGTCACAATACTAAACTTCACTCAGCTTCAGTACACAAATTCAACAGGTATTGCTATTTTATTTTCTATTTTTCATCGCCAGAAAGAAAAAAATGGAATGCTTCTCATTGGAGGAATCCATCCCTTTACAAAAGAAATACTTGAGCTTGTTCATTTACCTTTGGAATTACCTGTTTTAGAGACCATTGAAGACGCAAAAGATGTTCTCGCTTCAAGGTAGAATCCATAACAAGTTCTCGGAAAATGACTGCACAAAAAGTCCCCTTTATTGATCTCAAGCGTTTGGAGCCCGGTCTTTGGGAGCAGTGGCAAGAAAAAATCAAGGAGCTGTTCCATTCTGCCTCTTTTATCGGAGGTAAAGAAGTCGAAAAACTAGAGTCATCTATAGCAGAAGATTGTAACTCTCCCTTTGCCGTCAGCTGTGCAAATGGAACAGATGCGATTCAGCTAGCACTACGTGCTTCTGGTGTTGGCAAGGGAGACACAGTGATACTTCCAGATTACACCTTCTGGGCAACCTTTGAAGCTATCGTAAACGTAGGAGCAGATCCTGTCACAGTTGATATCAATTCCTCTGACCTTCAGATGGACTTTGATTTATTTTGCAAAGCTGTGGAGACCTATCAGCCTAAGGCAGTCATCCTTGTTCATCTTTATGGCTGGGGAAGCTCTCGCCTAGAAGAATTTCGGCTTTTTTGTGAGAAACGAGGAATCATTTTGATAGAAGATGGAGCTCAGTCATACGGAGTACTCTACCAGAATCAATCCATTTATAGCTCGGCACAGATTTCTACAATCAGCTTTTATCCAACCAAAATTTTAGGGGCTGCAGGAGATGGAGGGGCTGTTTTGACATCGAATCAGAAGATAGCCACACGGATTCGTTGTCTAGCGAATCATGGACGGAAGGATCAGTATTCTCACGATGGGCCTGGCTGGAATTCTAGGATGGATTCGATTCAAGCAGCCTATCTAAACCTTGCACATGAATTTCTTCCCACAAGGATTCAGCAGAGGAAAAAGGCAGCGTCCTTTTATCGAAATTATTTCAAGAAGAACGCAGAGCTTGGGATCAGCTGTGTAACTCCATCAAATCATTTTGAGGAAAACGGCTACGTCAACCTTCTTCTTGTTCCTTCTGCTTCCAGACCATCTTGGATTCATTCTTTGACGCAAGAGGGGATTGGGTACGGTTTGATCTATCCATCAACCATTTCTTTCCAAAAAGGAGCTACTCCCTATCTTAGGGGAAAAATCGGAGGGGAAATAGCACAAGAAATGAGTCAAAGGGTTCTGAGTCTCCCTCTTTTTCCTTATATTCTACAAAAGGAGTTAGAGCAATGTGTCTCTTGTTTTATATAACCTAAGTCGTACCTTTCATCCGTTCTTTTGCTTATCTTTTTCTATGGCGAAGAGCATCCTTTTTCTTCGGCTGGCGTAGGGACTTGAGGAGATGTCTGTCCACAGAGAAGCGGATAGTTTCCGTTAAGATCCTTCCGAGTTGAACGAAGCGATGGGAGCTGAGTCTTGTTACCAAAATGCCAAATATTAATCGACCAATTCCTATAGAAGAAGCTACCATCCCCAAGATCAGTTTCGGTAGCTGACTGCAGTTCCGTAAGCGATACACCTATGCTCGCCTCTTCGTTTGGACTCTCTCCACTTACCCCGTCAATCTTAGAATTGTTGCTATAATAGCTACTTGTAACTGAGCTTCCGCTCATATTTCTTCCTACCGATCTGCCAAAAGTGTCACTTCCAGCACCTCCATCAATGTTACCTGTAGCATAACTATTTACAATTGTGCCTGTGTCTGATCCAACGAATCCGCCAATATTGTCTCCACCAGTATTTCCATTGACTTCGCCTCTAGCATAGCTATTCAGAATCGTTCCCGTGTTTTCTCCCACAAGCCCACCGATATTCTCACCAGAATCACCTCCACTGACCTCACCCGTAGTGTAGCTATTCATAATCGTGCCTGTGTTCTTTCCAACAAGCCCGCCAATATTGTCCTCACCATCGCTATTTTCAATCTTGCCCGTAGTATAGCTATTCAGAATCGTGCCTGTGTTCTGTCCAACAAGCCCGCCGATATCTTCAGTTTCACGCATATCCGCTTTGACTGTAAGGTTGGAAGATACATTATCAAGCATTCCAGCATTGAGCATTCCAGCTACTGCACCTATACTTCCATCGAAATCAGTATTCGTAGATTTAACACTTCCGTCTCTAAAGCGGATGTTCTGTACAGTACCGCTTAGAAAACCAAAAAAGCCCAGATGTTCGTCACCAGCAGAGATTTTGAGACCCTTGATTGTATGGTTATTCCCCTCTAAGATGGCAGAAAAGGTATCCATATCGCTTTGTCCGAGTCCGATGGGAGTCCAATCAATGCCCGACAGACTGATCTCATCCTCTAGCTCATAGCCATTGCATTTAGTGATAGGGTCGCCTTCAGCATCTATGCCACCTCCGCAACCAGTATCAATTCCTTCGCCTCCATCACCCGTGTCTTCAGATTCGTCATCATAGGTGGTACCCTCAAGATTGTAGCGAATGTTATATAGCATCGTTGTAGCCGTAACTTCTGCTATTCTGTTATCGCCAATCTCTATCAGCCCATCACCGTCATCATCTATATCAACATCATCTTTGCTACCATCACCGTCATCGTCATCATCGCAAGCATCACCGTTTGCATCGGCTTTTCCCTCTCCTAAGTTTGCGTCTGAATTTTTCTGGTCTTGATTTGCTATGGTCTCGCAATTATCGCAAACATTACCAAAAGTATCCTTATCTCCATCTGCTTGGTCTTGATTTGCTATGGTAGGGCAATTATCATCGATATCAATGATACCGTCCTTGTCTGTATCTATAGGGCGGCTAGTCTCTTCTGCACTTTCAAAGGAATCACACGCACTAAAGGCAAGTAGAAGCATCATTGCAAGAATAGGTGAAAATCCTTTGCATATTCTATGGGGTATGACATAGAATAATGATAGAAGGCTTCTGTACATCCTAAAAAAAAGGAGGAAGTCTCCTCGGTGGTTTGTGTTAGTTAGAGTCTTATATTCTCTCACTTCTGTATTTGTAATCGTTCTGTTCATAATTATCTTCCTGTTGATATAAAAATTCTAGCAGAAAAGACTGTATGTTTTACTGCTTAGATAATGTATAAGTATAAAAGCAGTATATGTCAAGAAAAGATGAACTTTTTTTTATGTTTTATTATATTTATTTACTTACTACGAAAGCATTTATAAGCCCTAATTCGTCCTTTTCCAGAGAGGGGGCTCCGCGGCCCCCTCTCTGGACTCTCCCCGTGCCCGCCACGATTTCCTAATATCAACAGCCCCGTTTCAGCAGGCTTGCTTCCTTGTATAGGCGTTTACGCCTGTTTTTAGTAAATATTTACTAATATGATAGCTAATATCTACTAGTAATAACTCCCTCTCTGGGGATCTTACTTGTACTTTTTGATTTCTTTCTGGGGAATACCTGTAATCTTGGCTATCTCTGATATAGTATACTCTTTAGCTAGCATAGCCTTAGCAGTTTGTAATCTACCTTCAGCTTTTCCTTCGGCTTTTCCTTCAGCCCTACCTCTAGCTTCTCCTCTAGCTTCTCCTTCGGCTCTGGCTGTCCTAATACGAGGCTCTACTAATTCCGTTATATCTGCTATAGCTCCCACA
>JABABJ010000110.1 GCA_014238275.1 Leptospirales bacterium
AGCGGGATTATTGATGTTATAAGTGAGTAGCCATGGCTTAGCTCTGAGGAAACCCGCCGAAAAAACAGGGAATCCCTCTTGCTATCAAATACCGCTACACGGATGTAGCGGAACAATCCCTACACCCGCAGACAGGAGGTCTGCGAGTGTAGGGCGCGGGGAGAGCCAGGAGAGGGAGGCGCGGTCCTCCCTCTCGTGAAAGGGAAGCTCCGAAAATGTGAGCCAAAACAAGGTTTCCTTGTTTTGGCGTCCCCTAAGTTGCACCACGGAGGGTGCAACTTAGGTTTTCTAAGAGCCACAGGGAGACCACGGAGGGTCTCCCCATTTGCGGAGCCATGAAGCTCCGCAAATGTAAGCAAGGACAGGGTTTCCCTGTCTTTGCGTCCCCTCAGTCATGCCACGGACGGCATGACTGAGGTTTTATAAAAGGCGCGGTCCTCCCTCTCGTGAAAGGGAAGCCTCTCTCGTGAAAATGATGTAGCACAACTTAGGGCTTATAATAAAAAATTTTCTTGACAAAAAAATACCATCTAAAAAGAGTGGTTTTGTTGGTGTCGATAGAGAAGGGGGTACACCTGTTCCCATCCCGAACACAGAAGTTAAGTCCTTCATCGCCGATGGTACTATAAGGTTCGCCTTATGGGAGAGTAGGACGATGCCTACACTGTCATTATATTAAACTCATGGAGGAGCCCGCTTGCAGAACCTCTTGCGTAAGCTTCGTTTTACGTGGCTCTCTTTGCTTGTCAGTCGGGCTTTCTTCTATCTCTTCTGCATCCTACCAACTGTCTGGCTGAGTAGGAATTTCGGAAGATTCAGTCGTATTCAATTTCCCGCATGGATACGATTGCCTCTTTTGAGAGCCTATGTTTTCTTTTCTGGGGCGAATCTTGCAGAAGCCGAAAAGGAACTTTGCTCCTATCTATCTCTTCAGGAGTTTTTCACTCGTTCTCTTAAGGCTGGAAGCAGAACAATTGCATCAGGAAAAGAGCTCATCGTTTCTCCTGTCGATGGAACCCTATCCATTATTGGAGAAGTTCAAGATGGGATGATGATCCAAGCCAAAGGAAGAAGTTATAGCCTGTCAAATCTTCTCAAACAGTCCGATTTAGTCAAGTATTTTGAAGGAGGAAAGTACCTTGTTTTTTATCTTGCCCCAGGGGATTATCATAGAATACACTCTCCTTGTAATGCTGAGGTCCATAGCTGTATTTTTGTACATGGAGGACTTCTTCCAGTCAACCCTCAAGCAACACGATTGTACAAAAATCTTTTTGTATACAATGAAAGGCTAATTACTTTTTTAGAATGTAGGGGGAATCTTTCTGCTATGGTTCAAATAGGTGCTTTGAATGTTGGCTCCATCCAAACTCTCTATAATATTAACCATCCAAATCGCTCTTTTTTTGAGAAGGGAGAGGAAATGGCTCGTTTTGAAATGGGTTCGACAGTCGTCTTATTGTTTGAAAAAGAAAGATTTGCATTTCTTGACACCTTGAGAGCTCCTTCGAAGATCTGTTTGGGAAATGCCATTGGGCAATGGACTTAGCACAGAGCAAAGAATTCAATCAGAAAAAAGCGAGAAATACATGAAAGCAAAAAAAGCAGGGAATCAAAGATCACAAGCTAAACCTTCAAAGGACGCCTTTGAGCTCTTTCAAACAAGTTATAATATGCAAATACGAGAGCTTCAAGGTAATCACGAGCATATACGACCAGATAATGTTAGGAAGGCAGCCAAGATCATTATCAACTGCAAGGGTAAATTGATCTGTACTGGGATGGGGAAATCAGGGCTGATTGCTCAAAAACTTTCTTCGACCTTTTCCTCTATAGGAACACCAGCCTTTTTCCTTCATCCTGGCGAGTCTCTTCATGGAGATTTAGGAGTAATACAGAAAGATGATGTTCTTCTGGTGCTTGCAAAAAGCGGAGAGTCAGAAGAGGTAATTTCCATGCTTGAGGTTGTAAGAAAAATGGGAAACAAAATCATCTCAATTCTTGGAAATCCTTATTCTACTACGGGAAAAATCTCAACTGTGATTGTAAGAGCTACCGTAAATCGAGAAGCAGACTCTCTGGACTTGGCTCCAACAGCATCCACAACAGTAGCCTTGGTTGTTGGGGATGCCCTTGCTGCTACTGTATCTGAAATTAAAGAGTTTCAAACCGAGAAATTCGCAATGCTTCATCCTGCAGGACAGCTAGGGAGAAGTCTTTTACTCAATGTGGAAGATCTTCTGAACAAAGATATAATTCCAGCTGCTCAATCTGATATTTCCATCATGAAGCTCCTAGAGATAGGAGCTAAGCCAAATCTTGGAGGAGTGATGATTATGAATCAAGCGAATCGATTGGTGGGTCTGGTGACAGATGGAGATATTCGTAGGGGTATCATGAAGTATAAGTCCCTTCTCAACTGCAAGATCACAGACATTATGACAAAAGATCCAGTGTGCGTACAAGTAGGAACTCGTGCTTTAGATGCTTTAAAGCTTATGGAAAATCGACACTCTCAAATCAGTGTTCTTCCTGTCGTAGATTCAAAGCAACAGCCTGTTGGCCTTCTGAGGTTGCATGATCTCCTCTCTCGTCTGTAGAGATGAAAATTATTTGATATATGTTCTTCATCCTTTCCAAAACTTTAGCTCTTTTCTTGCTTCCCTATCCTCTCCTTTTATTTTCTCTTTTGATTATGAGCTTGTTTCTTCCTTCATGCAAAACACGTTTTTTTCTGAGACTGATGGTCTGCACATTATTTGCTTTGTCCATTCCTATGATAGGGATTTTACTCATCCGCCCTCTGGAAGAATCCTACCATAGACTTCCTTCGAATGAAATTACTCCTGCAGATGGAGCTATAGTTTTAGGAGGAATGCTAAACTTTGCTTCTTTTTGGGAAAAAGGTAAAAATGGAAGAGGTGTAGCAGAATTTAACTCTGCTGTGGATCGTATCCTCTCAGCGGAAAAACTTTTATATCAGAAAAAAATAAGACAGCTTGTGATTACAGGAGCATTAATCTCTTTTGGAAGAAAAAAGAAGTCAGAATCATCGATCTTACAATCATGGCTTATACAACGAGGCAATCCTCCCAAGAGTATTCTTATAGAAGAAAATGCAAGAAATACTGCTGAAAATGCAGCCTTTACAGCACAAATCATCCAAGAGAAGGGTTGGAAGAGGGTCTATCTCATTACCTCTGCCTTTCATATGCCTAGGAGTATACTTTGCTTTCAAAAAAAAGGGATTGATCTCATAGCTATGCCTACGGACTTCCGTATTCCTCACCATCTTTCATGGGTTGAATATATATTCCCCTCCCTCGAAGGAATTACTTTAAGTAGTATCTCGTTGCGAGAATATGCCGCTTTATTGATATATAGAATTAGTGGAAAAATATAGCACTCTATAAAGGAAAGTAGATACGGATGTTACAGAAGGAGTCAAATATACACCAAGAAGTGTCTATATTGAGTCAAATCTCTCAGAGAATAGGAGTATTCCTCAATAGCTCAGATAAGTTTTCTCCTGTACACCATGGCTATTTACAGCTCGTCCAGAACAGCAATCCCAATCTCCCCAAAGAGATATCCTCTACTTCTCTTGCTTCTGCTATTCTGAAAGAAAAGGAGAAACAAGTAGAAGATGCCAAACAGGTCAACTCTAAACAATCAGAACAAAATAACTCCACAAGTTCCAAGCCTTCCTCAAAGGCAAAATCTGTCTTAGAATCCAAGTCTTCACATATTGACAAAACAAGAAAATTGCCAGATGCAAGCTCTGCAACGAGCTCTAAGAATCCTCAAACGATACAAAGACCCAAGCCTAAGCCTGAGCCTGAGCCTGAGCCATGGAAAATGGAGAAATCGATGATCACTGAACTTTTGGAGAAATACTCCCAGCAGCTTCAGCTTTCATCTCTTCCTTCTGTTTCTTCTGTTTCTCAAAAGGATCCCGAAAAGGCTCTCAATAAAAAGGATGGAAATTTTGAGAAAGCAGGACAGATGGCTTTTTCTCGTTACAACTTTAGCTTTGCGAAGTACCAGCAAATCATAAAAAAAATCTATGACTTTCAAAAAGCAAGGGATTCAGTAGCCTATCAGAGCTGGTATTCAAACGAAGCAAAGATAGAAGAGCGTTTGTTTGTCAAACTCCAACTTCTTAGGAATCGAGAAAAAAAGGGAGAGCCTGTAGATCGAAAGAAAGAATATTCTGTTCTGAGCAATGAGTTTGGTTCCAAACCTGAATATCCTATTGTAATGTATTATTTTCTATCGTATTATACAGAAATTCACTCCATGCTTTCTCATTTCCGAAAGTCTTTGCCAGAACAACCGTCGCAAATCATTGATTCCATCCGAATGATCTGGTCCCAGTTTCCCCATTGTCTTCACCCTTCCTATACCTCAGATGCCAGTTTTGTCAAGTTCAATCATCTCCTTTCAAAAATATCTCAAGAGACCTATCGAAACCGAGTAAAATCCTTGCTTCTCCCTTTGATCCAAAAAGCAGTGAAACTAGCAGAATCTTATCAAAAGGAATTGATCAATAGTATTCCATAAAAAATCTGACTTAAGTTTGGAATTGGAAGCGTAATTTTAGTTTTGAGTGTTCTGAACAATGTGCCCTCTTAGCTCAGTCGGTAGAGCGCATCCATGGTAAGGATGAGGCCACCAGTTCAATTCTGGTAGAGGGCTTGTTGTCTAAAGAATGTTTGCTAATGTTTGCTTATGTCGTCCTGAAACCAACTTTATTAGAGTTGGTTTTGGGTATTTCTTAAAAGGTCGATAGTTCAATGGTTAGAATAGGGGTCTCCAAAACCCTTGATGGGAGTTCGATCCTCCCTCGACCTGAATAGACTCTTTACCATCAAATCACTATACAAACTTAGTTCAGCAATTCTGAAAAAAAACCGAAAGGGTAGCGAGGTGTTAGATGATACTTAGCGTTTTACAAAAGGAAGTTCTTCTCTTCCAAAAGGCATTACAAATTGAAAAAAAGAAGCGAAAGGCAATCTTAAATGCAAATGGTCGCCAAATACAAGAATTAGTGAGGGAAACAGAGGAATGCATCAAAGGAATTGAGGCAATGGAAGCAGAACGTCAAAGGCTTCTGCAATCTACTCAAAGTTCTAATGCGAATCCTTCTCGTCCTACGAGTAAATCTTTTACCTTGCGGGAACTCATTAAAGTAATCAAGCAAGAAGATCCTCAAACCGCTGAAAAACTCGAAAAAACCTCAGATATCTATCAAAAGTCTGTTTTACAACTAAAAGAGTCAACACAGGAAAACCAAATCCTTTTGGAGGCAACAAACCGTAGTATTCAAACCTTTCTCGGTGAAGAAAAGTCCATATATTCTCCTTCTCAAGATCCTCCTGAGACCTCTTCCCCAAAGAAACTAAATAGCCTTGGTATACTTTTCAATACAAAGGTTTGAGAATGGGCACCTAGTATTTTAGCGGTATTCGCTCTTATCTTAGTAAATATTTACTAAAAACAGATCGGGCACGCCTATACATGGAAGCAAGTCCCGCCTCAGCGTGACTATTGTTATTATGAGTAAGTATCCATGGCTTAGCTCACATAAGAACCGCAGAAAAAAGCAAAAATTCCTCTTGCAATCTGCAAAATCAAATCCACAAAAAAATGATAAAAAAACTTGACATAAAATACATCCTCGCAACACTATGACAATCGTGCCTTGCTTTTGGTATGATGGATGGAACTATTTATGAAAAATATAACAAAAAATTGGATATACAAGTGGCTTTTGGCTACTCTTGCAATGCTAACTTTGCTTGCCTTTAGTGCATGTGGTGGTGCGTCTGTAGATGTACCTATAGATACAGACGGTGATGGTGTCGCTGATGAGATTGATAATTGCCTAAACGATGCGAATTCCGGTCAGGAAGATGAAGACGAAGATGGCGTGGGCGATGTTTGCGACAACTGCGAGCCTGTAGCGAATGCAGAACAGAAAGATATGGACGAAGATGGCGTGGGCGATGTTTGCGACAACTGCGAGCCTGTAGCGAATGCAGAACAGAAAGATATGGACGAAGATGGCGTGGGCAATGTCTGTGATGTAGACGATAATGGCAATGGGCTAATAGAGGTTTTCGATTCAGAGATGCTGGACAATATACGCTACAATCTTGAGGGTACCAGCTATGCTACGAATCCTGAGGATGCAGGAATTATGACTGGTTGCGGAGGTAATGTAGATACTGAAGGAAGCGCTATTACTACATGCAATGGCTATGAGCTAGAGAATGACATCGATCTGTCAAGCATTAGTAATTGGACCCCCATAGGGCTGACTGGTGAGGGAACGACTGAGAGTCCATATGATTACACTGCCTTTACGTCTACCTTGGACGGGAAGGGCTATTCGATTCAGAATCTCAATATCTCAACTAGTAGTGAACATGTGGGCTTTTTTCAAACCATAACGGGCATTGTCCAAAACCTCCGCTTTAGAGAGGGAAGCGTTATTAGCACTTCGGGCGATGAGGGTAATATAGGCACCTTAGCGGGTCGTCTCGTCTCAGGTAGTGTCGATCGTATATCCTCTGACATTGAAGTCACTGGCTCTTCTCAAGATAATAGTATCGGTGGGCTTGTGGGGGAGATGATTCAAAGCACCATCCAAAGCACCATCCAAAACAGCTATTTTACAGGGAGTGTCAATGCTGGAACTGGGAATAACTATGTCGGCGGGCTTGTGGGGAGGATGATTCAAAGCACCATCCAAAACAGCTATACTGCGGGGAGTGTCAATGGCGGTGTTATATTTGACAATGTTGGCGGGCTTGTGGGGGAGATGATTCACAGCACCATCCAAAACAGCTATACTACGG
>JABABJ010000172.1 GCA_014238275.1 Leptospirales bacterium
ACCCGGCTTCGGGTCTGCTCCGTACTACATATTCGCCCTATTCAGACTCGCTTTCGCTTTGGCTCCAGTATTCATTACCTTAACCAAGCAGTACAAAGCAACTCGCCGGCTCATTATGCAAAAGGCATGCAGTCACCCACTTATGGGGCTACCACACCTTGTAAGCTTACGATTTCAGGTTCTATTTCACTCCCCTCCCGGGGTTCTTTTCACCTTTCCCTCACGGTACTGGTTCACTATCGGTTGTCAGTGAGTATTTAGCCTTACGGGGTGGTCCCCGCAGCTTCCAACCCGGTTTCACGTGCCGGATCGTACTTAGGAACACCAACAAGAGGCATTTTCTTTTTACTTACGGGACTTTCACCCTCTATGGTTGGACTTTTCAGACCATTCTGCTAAGAAAATGCTTTGTAACTCTTTGGAATCTTTCAGGAGATTCCTGTTGGGTCCTACTTCCCCCTTGCTACAACGCCCTGAAGCTATTTACATAGACAAGGGTTTGGGCTCTTCCGCTTTCGCTCGCCGCTACTAACGGAATCGAGTTTTCTCTCTTTTCCTCGGGATACTGAGATGTTTCAATTCTCCCGGTTTGCTCCTGCCTAAGCAGGTGACGGCCTTTCTGACCGACGGGTTCCCCCATTCGGAAATCACCGGATCAAAGCCTGGTTACGGCTCCCCGATGCTTATCGCAGCAACCCACGTCCTTCATCGCCTACTGACACCAAGGCATCCATCGTAAGCCCTTAATTGCTTGACCATATTACCTTGTTCTCTTCTTTTTCTTCTTCTTGTGCTCTTGCAATTCATTCTTCAATTGTTTTACCAACTGCTTCATCAATTCAATCACACTAACTTACTAATTCTTTTGAATTATTTGCTTTTGAGTTTTCGACATATCCTGATTTTTTGATGATTCAGCATGTTTCACTTCAGTCTTCTTCCGATTCATTGGGTAGGAATCCTTTTGCTCAAGCTTTTCTTGCAAGTTCACACTTGCAAGTTTCTTCTCGATTTTCTTCTTACAAAAAAAGATCTTCCAAGTTCCATTCGAAAAATTTCTCTCATCAATGCGTCTTTCGATACATTTGTTTCAGAAGAATAGACCCTACTATCATCAGTTTCAGCCTATTGAAACAGAATGCTGAATTCAAATAACATATTTATCAGCAATACTCTGCTATGCAGAGTATTTACATTTTTTAAAGAACAAATTTCTTCTGATTCTCAGCAGATCTCTCTATAAAAAAAATCGCTCAAAATACCCCTTCCTCACAAGGAGGAGAGATAAGAGAAGATTCATACCGGTTTTGACAGTATCAATGGACACATCTTTATACTGTCCTTTTTTGTCAAGATAATTTTTCGTATTTTTTTCCATTTGGCGAGATTTTCTACTTTTTTTGCATTCTCCGTAGCCTCATGCTCCGTGAGCTTCTAATAACAATAGTCACTCCTCGATAGGCTTGCTTTTACATGTATAAGCAAGTGGTGTGTAATCATAATATTTTTTGAACTCATTGTATGTATATCTATTTCCTTTAGGCTTTTTTTTGAGTGCATTTCTTACTATATAAAAGAGATAATTTGGATCCTCTTTGGCGTTTTTTAGCTCATTTTGAGTTAATATAAAATTTCTATCTTCTCCAGACAGTCCCTTTACTTCGACATGCTCCTCTTTGCTAGCACGCTTGCAGAGTAAATCATAACCTATATTTTCACTCTCTACACTCTTGACTTTCCATCCCTTTGATTCATATTCGGAAACAACGAACTCTATTGCAGCACGCTCAACTTGTTTATTTTTATCAGGGTCAGAACCGAAAATTTGTTTCGTAAGTTGTACTTTTTCTTTTCGTTTGACAGACTTCTCTCCTGTTATATCCCTCCTTTCTTTTTCTTGTCGTTTGGCATGCTTCTCTAGTATATGCATCTCTTCTTTTTTTTCCAATAATCGAATGAAGCAATCCCATTCTCTTTTCTTGAGAGGGAAAACTGTCCCCTGAAAATTTTTCCTGATCGCTGTGCAGCCTTCTAGATCGGGCTCTGTATCTATAGGCTTACGTAGTTTGCTAAACTCCGAAAGTAATAGAGGGGGATCATAGTCCTTGCGAATTTGAATATCGCAGTCAGAACCAGTCCAATGTTCTTCTTCATCGTTTTCTTCGGGGGGAGGTACGTCCCTAGCTCTACCGATTGCCTCTGCCCGGTATTTGATGCACGTCCCTTTCTTAGCTGGTCCAGTAGTGAGATAGAATAATATCTCATCCCCTTTTTGGGTATTTTTATGGCAACTCCAATGATGCTTACCCCCCTCTTTTAAAGAATATTCATTCTTCTTATCCAAATAATACTCAGGCTTAGTAACAAAGAGCCAATATTGCTTCTCCGATGGATTTTTCATGATGGATCCATCCTGTCTGTAGCTTTTGTCTGTATTTTTTCTCGGATGAGTCTGAAGAGCCAGATGCTTAGCCTAGCCATGAGCTGGATGATAAAGATAGCGATCTTGAGTCCAAGGATCGAGAGCTGAACGATAGAGGCAATAAATAGAAGTAGTTGGGCATTTTTCCCTCTGAAGTTCATTCCAGCGATATTAGCCGATGATCTCTTTGGATTCATAAGATTCAGTGTACCGATGGAAAACTTTTGAGAAAGAGAAAGTCCCGATTTAGAAAGATTGAGATTTGTCCCCTTGCTCCCCAGCTTTTTTCTTCCACGGATAGAAAGCCGTCCATTTTGAGATGCAAGCTGAACTCCCCCTACACTTTTTGCAATACGAAGCCCATGCTTTGAGTTTACAGTTACACCCTTTACTGGCTGCGTTGATATAGAGACTCCCCCTGTTCTTGAGGCTTTCAGTCGTGTTTTCTTGCCAATCTTTTTATTGACTTCTATTCTTTTTGTTTTCCTAGCCATGCTTTTTCATTTTGCCACTTATAGGATGGATCTATTTCTCTGTCAAATCTTTTCCTTGACATTAGGGCATTCTATAAAAATCTCCTCATAGAATGGAAAAAGAAAATTATAAACGAGGATTATAACAGTTTTATAGGGATATAATACCGAATAATTTATAGAAAAACTTAATATATCCGATATAAAGCTATATAAACAAGGAATAAATAGAAAAACTTTACTGAAAGCCAATCCTTGACTCAGGCATAAAAACAAAAGATAATGATAGAAGAATTTACAGTAGAAAACTTCCTTTCTTTTAAGGAAAAAGTAACTCTCAGTTTTGAGGCAAACCGTCGTGAGAAACATCTCTCAGATGAACTCTGCAAGACAATCCATGCAAAAAGCGGGAATATCACTCTATTGAAACTGGGGATATTATACGGAGCCAATACCTCAGGAAAGACAAATCTCATCAGAGCATTAGAGCTTATAAGGAATTTTTTTTATGATTCTCGAGGAGATACAGATGCTGGAACAGTCCTTGATTCTGCAAAGGATTCCTTTCAGTTTGACTCTGAATACAGCTCAAAGGTGTCTTCCTTTAGCATTGTTTTCTATCATGAATTGGAGAAGTTTCAGTATTCCTTTAGCTTAGATCACAAACGAGTCTACAAGGAAGAGCTTCGCTGCTATCGCTCCCAGCGTCCAAGTCTTATTTTCAAGAGAGGCTATGATTCCACACGAGATATTGCTACTTTAGAATGGGGGGATTCCATATCAATCGAAAAGAGTGATAAAGATGCATTAGAGCGTTCGATTCTTCCCAATACTTCTGTCCCTGCTGCCTCTCGTTCCAGCAATGTATATATTGAACCCATCAAGAAAATCAAGGATTGGTTCACATCTCGATGGGAATATCCGCCCGTCTTGCCATCCAGCAAACTTAACGATTTTATTTTCAGACAGATAGTGGATGGTAAGATTTCTAAAAAAAGGCTTCTGGAAATTTTGCAAGAAGCTGATCTTGGGATAGAAGATATTCAAATCAAGGAAAAAAAACGACATATATCAGACCAAGAAAAGAAAAGGATATTAGCATGGATCAATGTAGATGATGAACTCACTCCCTTACAAAGAAAAGAGATTCTACAACATGTCTCTGGTATATCTAGTGAGCGAATTATAAGAACTCATCTTACCCATCAAATCCAACAAAAAGATGGACAAAAAGAAATCGTTTCTCTCCCTTTGAATATGGAATCCCTAGGGACAATACGTTCTCTTGGTCTGGGGGGAGTGATGTCTCGACTGGAAGAAAAAGACCTCTTTTTGACTGTAGATGAGTTAGAGAGCTCTCTTCATCCTGATATTTGCGAAAAGTTCTTAGAAAATTTTCTGAAGCACTCTCATTCTGAATCTCAATTTTTCTTTACTACGCATAATGCCTCCTTGCTTCAAGCAAAGGCTCTATTTCGTAAAGATACAATTTGGTTTATAGAAAAAGAAAAAGATGGAGCAAGCAGACTCTATTCATTGGCAGATTTTCCCAGCCCTGAGGTATCCCCCGAACATTCGTATTATTCTCTCTATAGAGAGGGACGATTGGGCAGTGTGCCTAATATTGATTAGCATGGGAAGATTCCACAAGGACAAGCAACGCAAACTTCGCCCGCTTCGTCTCTTCCTTTGCGTCGAGGGCGAAAGTGAAGGAAAATATTTCAGATTCTGCAAAGAACAGAAGATAGGTAATCTTACAGATGTAAAGATTAAAGCAGCATCCAGTCGGCAAGGAGAAGAAATACAACAGAAGTTCAAAAAAATCATTAAAGAAAACATCGAAGAGCATAGGAAGAAAGATATCTACTGTGTCTTTGATTTGGATCGCTGCTCTCTGGAAAAAATGAAGAAGAAACTAAGTTCTCTGAAAAACGAAAATTGCAGTATTACTTTCTGTCCCAGCCGCCCTTGCTTTGAGGTGTGGCTTCTTTTTCATTTTCAGTATACAAGCAGAGAATTTGCAAATTGTAGAGAAGTAGAAGTAGAGCTAAACAGATGCATAGGGAGCAAAAAATTTCCCAATTATCCTAAGTATAATAAGACTAGCTATTCTATAACCTTTCAAGATTTCCTCAAAGAGAACCAAGATACTGCTTGCGAACGTGCTAAAGGTCCTGAAAAATCGATTTGTTCTGCAAGCTCCTCGTCTGGCAAAACAAGTAATGGAAAACCTTGCTCAAGTGAAATATATAAAATATTCCAATACCCCTTGCCTACTTCTTGAGCATTCTCGTCTTAGCGATGCTCATCTGGGCTATGGGTTCCCTTGTGTAAAAGTTCCTTCATCTCTATAAAATAGCGATAGCTTCGATGAGTTCCAAGAAAGATGATTCTTTGGTAGGCTCCTTCTTGTAGATTCTGGATAAGAGTGCAGACAGCTTGATCTTCAGCCACGGGAAATAATTCGACCTGCCCTACTGCTGGGGATTCCTCTGCCCACTGCTCTCCTATCATCTGAAAAATATGAGTAAATCCTTGGGAATATATTGCTTCTACACATTCATCTGCAGAACGATCTTTTAGGAGAGCAAGGAAAATTGCTGTTTCTTTGCGAAATTCTATGCGAAATTCTTCACAAAATTTTTTTAGCCCATCCTTCCTTTCGTATAGAAGGATCATATCATTGAGAGTACGAAAAATAGCAGAGGGATTATGGGCTGTATCAAAGCAAATCTCTTTCTCTTGCTTCTTGTCTTTCTGTTGGAGCTGACTGAAGTTCCAGATTTCCAGCCGACCTCGAAGATGATCTGAGAGATGATCTGGAAGATGATCTGCTGGAAGAGAGTGGCTTAGATAACCAAGCTCGTAATGGGAAGAAAGATATTCAAGTACAGACTCAGCAAAGGAATAATTCTCTTCCAGATACGTTTGATTAGAGGAAGTATCTTTTGATTCAAGAAAGATCGTTTGTAGCGAAGGATTCCCGCATGATAATGCAAGAGAAGAGGCTGTTTCTTTGACATCCTCTTGATTGAGATTTTTCTGTTTCATGCAAAAAAGGAAGAGTGTATTTTTTTGTATCATTCCAAGCTTTTCCTTCAGAATGCTCTTTGGATCAGAACCAAGTATCTCGACATGATCTTTTTCGATGGGAGTCAGAATGATTACTTGAGGAGAGGAAATTCTGGTAGCATCTAAGCGACCTCCTAATCCAGCCTCATAGATCTGTATCTGACATTTCTTTTTTTTGAAAAGAAAGAGGGCAAGAAGAGTAAGTATTTCAAAATAACTAAGCCTTTTATAAGAATCTTCTCCTATGTCCTCTTGTATAGCACACATTGCCGTCCATGCTAAACTTGCATTCACTTCCTGATTTCCTATACAGATCCTTTCTAGGACAGAGATTAAATGAGGCGAAAGATATAGTCCTGTTTGACAATGCTGGGAAGCAAGAGAAGAAAGATAATAAGAAGTGGAACCTTTTCCGTTAGAGCCAACCACATTGATTCGGATCCCTTGAGGAGAGAAAATTTCTCTTTGGGAGATCTCTTGCAAAAAATCCCGTGAGGAAGCAAGATGTTCTGGATCCATTTTCCGAGATGCTTCCAGATTGATTCTGAAGCTTAGATCATTTTCTATCAGCTCAAGTGGTTTTTGATCCATTCAAATATTCAAGGAGCTTTCGTTCCATCCCTTCTTCAGGAGCTTTTTGGTCAGTAAAGATCTCAAATTGAATGCAGGCTTGATACAAAAGCATCCAATAACCATAAATGATCTCTGCTCCTTGAGAAGAGGCATGACGAAGAAGTGGGGTTTCTTGCGGATTATAGACAATATCAAAAACACAGTGATGTTTCTGAACAAATTTTTCTGGAAGAGGAAGTTCATCCCCAGAAAATCCTGACATTCCAAGTGGAGTGGTTTGAATGATCAAGTCTATTTGATCAGGCGAGATAGTTTTGGAATCACCGCATAGAATTTGACAACCCCTTCCAAAATGATTGTTTTGAAGCTGTCTAACAAATTTTTTTTTACGCCTTTTATTTCTTCCTAGGATCGTAAGGCTTTGTGGTTTTTCTTCCAGAAGGATAACATTGGCTATTGCCGAAGCTGAACCTCCGTATCCTACGATAAGTACGTTTTTCCCTTCAAGGCTTCCAAACTTGCGACGAAGACATAGAAGAGACCCCACAGCATCTGTATTGTAGGAATGCCACTTCCCTTCTTGAAGTTGAATGGTATTAGAGGCACCACAGCATCGACTCACCGCATCTTGAGAATCTGCAAGTTCCTTTGCTTTTTGTTTATGAGGTATCGTTACTGAAAAACCACGTATTCCTAACTCTATAAGACTTTTTTTCAGTCTACGAGTTAAGTCTTTGACAGGAAAAGCAAGATATACAGAATTGATCTCATAATATTGGAATGCATAATTATGAATCATAGGGCTTAAGGAATGAGAGATGGGAAAGCCGATAATACCATAGAGTTCTGTTTGGGAAGTGATTTTCATTTTTTTGGTTTTTCCTTTGTACAGATAGAATTTGTATAGATAGAAATGGGAAGAATTACTTAAAGTTTAAAATATGCGTATCTATCATATTCTGCTAGAACTAGTAATATATATTTGCATCGGTTCTTTGGCAACTTGGCTATATCATCGTTTTGGTAAAAAGTCTCTTCCTGGCAAATTTTGGGTAGGAGCTTTTGTCGGGACTGCAGGAGCTGTCATCATCTCCCTCCTAGCAAGTATGAAAGACTGGTTTACATCTTTGATGATATGGCTCATGGTACCAAAGATCAATGGGGATCTTTATTTCCGAATCAACCTTCTAGCAGCCTTCATAGGTGCCATTCTGTTTGTCTATATTTTGAGACGTATTAGTCATAACCGATGAGATTGAATGATAGATCAAAACTTATTCTATTTTGAACGTAAATAGATTCCTTGATCTCCTACCCCCTTTTTCATAATGTCAAATCGATGGGTTTGATTTGGATCCAAACGTGTGCCAATATCGTAAATTGCGTCTTCTAAGAGGACTCCTTCCAGATCTGCTCCTGTTAGTTTCGCCCAGCGTATATCTGCTTCCCTAAGGTCAGCCTCTCTAAGGTTCGCATTGTTCAAGAAAGCACCTCTTAATCTTGCTCGAAAAAAAATAGCCTTTTCGAGACAGCAATTGTTTAAAAAAGAATGACTCAAATTTGCATTGGTAAAATCTACACCTCCTAAATTTTCTCCTTCCAGAATCACTTGAGACATATCTACTCCTCTTAAATGTCCCTTGGACTTGAGTATAGAAAGAACCTTTTTCCCTGAAATTTGAATGGATGGATCCATTCCTGTTCCATTTCGATAATCTTTTATTGCCTTTCGAACACACTGGGCAGCAGATTCAGGATAGTTTTGGCGACGAGGTGGAAATTGAAACTCATTCTCAATGTCCTCAGCTGTAATTTGAGCAGCCTGCTCTAATGTCTTCCCTTTCAGCCATTCTGCTGCAACTGCAAGAGAAACAAGACCAAAGCCACATCCTGTTGTTGTATAGCTTGCATCTGTAACAACTTGAGTCGATTGATTACTTGGTGATACCTTTAAATAAAGGCGATAACCATCGCCACAACCTGTGTTTCGATAAGAAGAAATAACATCAGCATCCTCCATTTCATGGTAGTTCATTCGTGTATCATTGATCTGCTTAAATCTTTCAAAATCCATTGTTCAATTCCTTATCTTTCAAAATCACTCTTTCATGAAATTTCTCTATTATCCAGAGTCCCTCGGAGCTGAAGGATCGGAAGAGCTATAGCCATACAGACCATGCACAGAGCCTTGTCGTTGGGCATATTCACTTCTTCTTTCAAAACGAAGATTTCCATTTCTCAATTCCTTATGTAGCTCTGAAATACTTGAAGTTCCCATATCTTGCAGACTTAGTCTAAGACTTTGCAAAAGATAGGGAACATAGTGAAACATAGAACCCTTATCCACAACTATACCAGACACTCCTTGTGTAACAGGAGTATCAAAATCCTCTGTATAATATCTTTTGCCCCCCCCTGCTTGCATAGCTTCTAGCGAAGCCATTCCTCTATATCGTTTGAGACGAATTCCATTTTCATAAAAATATTCACCAGGAGCTTCATTTGTCCCAGCAAACATAGAGCCCATCATTACACAAGAAGCTCCAATAGCAAGAGCATTCGCAATATCACCAGTACTTCGGATACCTCCATCTGCAATTACAGGTACACCTAAGGATGCTGCATACTGAGCCGTGTGATAGACAGCTGTAGACTGTGCACGACCTACAGCCATTGTTTCCTGAGTAGTACAAATCGATCCTGGTCCCATCCCAATCCTAAGAGAATCACATCCTGCTTGAATCAAATTATGGCATTGCTCTCTTGTGACTACATTCCCTGCAATAATCTGAAGCTCAGGATGTATCTTCTTAAGCTTACGAATCATATCAACTTGATATATAGAGTTTCCTTGCGCAGCATCTATGACAACACAGTCGATACCCGCTTCGATAAGGGATAGCACACGATCATAAGAGTCCGACTGAGTTGATACAGCGGCACCTACTCTAAGTCGCTCGGTATCATCTTTGGATGCAAAAGGAAAATCTTGGTGCTTTTGGAGATCTGAACGACAGATAAGGGCAATAAGTTGCTGTTTTTGATTGACAATAAGAAGTTTTCCTTTTTTGGATTTCTTGAGTATTTGATTGGCCTCTTTAAGCTGCATTCCTTCATTAGCTGTAATCAGATCGCGAGTCATCACATCCTCTAATCGTATGCTTCGATTTTTTTCCAAGTCCACATCTCTATTAGTTACAATTCCCACAAGACGCGAGTCTCGTGTTCCATCCTCTGTGATTGGAATTCCTGAAAATCCATATTTTTGTTTGATATGATCCCAGTCTTGAATAGAATGCTTTGGAGAAAGAACAATAGGATCAACAATGAATCCATTCTTGAAACGCTTTACTTTTTCTACCTGAGACCTCTGTTCTTCGATGGTATTATTATAATGGATGATTCCGATACCTCCTAAAAGAGCTAAGGAAATTGCCATCTGGAAGCCTGTAACTGTATCCATCGGTGAAGAGATAAGAGGATGACAAATGGAAATCTCACGAGTGAGCTTGGTTTTCAAACTCACATCTTGGGAATGAAAGTCAATATATCTCGGAAGGATGAGATAGTCTTTATAAGAAAGTCCTATATTTTTGCTAAAAAGCTCATTTCCACTCAAGCCATCTTTATGAGGAGACTTCTCGTTGGAGACAGATGTGCCTGATTCGGCTGTTTTAGCTGTTTTAGCTGATTTGGCTAATTTGGCTGATTTGGCTGTTTTGTAAGCAGCTCCTGCATCTGCAATCAGAGAAGATTCCCTGTTGGAAGCAGATGTATCAACAGATAACGAGGACTCCTCCCCTTTGGATAAAAAAGGGGCTTTCAGATCTCTAGTTTTCTCAACGAGGACAGGCTTGGGACTCATGACGAATCTGTGCAATCTGGCTTTCAGAACTCTAGACTTCTCAGCAAGGGCAGACATACCCTCTTTATTTTAGATAGGTGAGAAATGGCAAGTAAAAAATATTTTTTATAGTTAGCTTTTCGTCGCCTAGAAAGGGATTGACTTCTGAGACTCGTTACAGAGGCTTCTTTTCTATCTCATCTATCTCATGAAAGTTTCCAACATATCCAGTAAGAAAGACCTCCTAAAAGAACTTGAAGATTTTCGAGAGCGTTATTCCAATCTTCCTTTTGAGGCTATATTAAAACAAGATATACTAAGGCAAGGGATTCAATTCGATCCAGCCTCTCTTCAAGGAAAAAAATTCAAGAAGAAAGACTATTTTATTTTTACCTTTGACCACGTAGCTTTGGAGGAACAGTCTCAAAGTATCCGCTTTCAGATGCCTGAGGAAATTCGGATCAAGGGAGGACATTGGAATCTTCTTCCAACGATTGTTTCTGTCCGTAATAATTCTAACTCACCTTATATAGTAAAAAATCACGAAGATTACTTAGCTCTCTTTTTCGAAACAGAAAAACTTGCAGATATAGAACTTCCTCCTATCCCAGAATATTATCGCCATTCCACGAAAGCTGGAAAGAGCCCTGGTGAAATAGCCCCCGTAATTGAGTGGGGCTATTTAATTTATCTCACCGTCTTTCGGAACTGCCAATACTTCGGTCGTGAAGAAGAATGTGCCTTCTGTGATATAAACCATAACTATCGCCAGCAGAAAAACCAAGGTCGTCCTTATACAGGAGTCAAATCAGTAAGTGAAATTTTAGAGGTTTTAAGCTGGATTGACAAAGAAGATTCAACGGCAAAGACATATACCATTACAGGAGGATCTGTGACAAAAGACCTCCGAGGAAAAAGCGAAATGGATTTTTACTACCAATATGTCCAAGCTATTGAAGAACGATTCCCAAATCGTTGGCTCTCTAAAATTGTTACTCAAGCATGGGAAAAAGAAGATCTACTTCGATTTCGTGATACAGGAGTCAAAGTATATCATCCGAATTATGAGATATGGGATCCTCGCCTATTTTCCTTGCTATGCCCTGGGAAAGAAAGATATATAGGAAGAGAGAAGTGGATTCGCCGCATTCTTGAAGCAGTCGATGTTTTTGGTCACTCCTGTGTAATACCAAACTTTGTGGCAGGGGTAGAGCTTGCAAAACCTCATGGATTTTCTTCTGTCTCAGATGCTATTGACTCAACAAAAGAAGGGATCGAGTTCTTCATGAGTCATGGTGTCGTTCCAAGGTTTACTACATGGTGCCCAGAACCGTTCACAACCCTAGCAGAGTTTGGAGAACAGACCCTCCCTCCCCTCGTATACTTTTTAGAGCTCTTATCATCTTGGAAAGCAATTTTTGAATCCTATCGCCTTCCCGTTCCGCCCGGTTACGGATCTCACGGTCCTGGTCAGGCAGTCTTCTCCGTTAGTGCCTTTATGGATATCATAGGGTATCAGGCCTCAAATCCAAGCAAGGCGAAGTAGACGGAAAATTTAAAGTAACAAGAAAGCAACGCTAATTGGAGCTACTACCCTCTTGAGACAAGAAAACCATCTTGATTGTCATTGGTTTGAGAGGGTTATCTTTTGAATCCCTCGGCTCATTGACAATTTGATCCACTGCTTTCATTCCACTCACAACCTTGCCGAATATGCTATATTGTCCGTCAAGATGTGGAGACTTTGCGTGCATAAGAAAGAACTGTGATCCAGCACTATTGGGATCAGAAGAACGAGCAGCAGAAAGAATACCTCTCTCATGCTTGAGATCGGAAAACTCTGCCTCTACTGTATAGCCCGGTCCACCCGTGCCGTGAAGATTTCGCTTAGAAGGATCACGAGATAGAGGATCTCCTCCCTGAATCATAAAACCAGGTATCACACGATGAAAGGTAGTCCCATCGTAGAATCCTTCTTTCGCAAGTTTGCGAAAACTTGCAGCATGCTTAGGAGCCACATCATCAAATAAGGCAATCACGACCTTCCCATGAGGGGTCTGAATCTCTATCTCAGGCTTGATTTCTCCCTTATATTCACTCATTTTATGACTAGTCTCAGAAACCTGCTTTTTATTGCAAGACATTACACAAATAAAAAAAAGGAAAAAAATCCCCTTCATCCCAATCCAACGCGAAAAGTAAGACAAAGAAAATATCTGAATCATACTTTTAGAATGCTTATCCATTTGACCATGCTTCATTCATTAGTTCTTATGATCAAGTTTTTTTACTATTCATAGCTTTTTTATTTATATTTTTTTGGCAACTATTATACTTAAAAAATCACTATCCATTTTACTTGTAAACATTCGTTTTGGGGGATGCGTCTTTCATTCTCCTATACAATTTCTATAATTTTTTCTTTAGATCAATTCTTTCCTACTTTTTTTAGCCGTTAAGTGCATATTTACTTCCTCGCAATCGGTCTTTTGTTTATTTTCCATATAAAGAGTTTATTTTTTCTTTAATCTTATTTTCAAATAATTTTAAAACTTCTTTTTGTGATTCAATCAATGTTCTTTCTTTTTCTATCTGTTTTATTATTTCTTTTTGTTCTTTGAGTGAAGGAATTGGTATTGTATAATTTTTAATGAAATTTAAAGAAATCCTTTGCTGTCCAGCTGTCCCTCGCATAAATTCCTCTCCTGTTTTTTGTATTCTATCGTCCTCCATAAAAAGATAAAGATATTCAGGAAGAATACTATCTTTGCATCTTAAAACTATAAATTCAGTAGAACCAAAACCAATTTTATTTTTCAGATTTGTTGCAATTCCACATTTTCCATTCTCAAAACAAGGTGTTATTTTTGCTAGCAATACATCATTTTCAATAAAGTAAGTATAACCTTTTTCTACTTCTCTCACTGTCTTGATTTTAGAATGTAAAAATTTATATCCTCTAATAGGTACGTCTACCATAGGAATAAATGATACTTCCATTTCTTTATTTAAAACTGGTTTTTTAGGTTCTATATCGCAAACATCTTGTATCTTTTTAAGACTCCAATTTTCCTCTTTTTTAAAAAAAGGTTTATAAGCATAAACAGCTTCACTTGTAGACTTTACTATATTTTTATAACTATCTAGCTCATTTATGATTCTTCTCTGTTCTTGTAAGGAAGGTAATGGAATATACAATCTTTGAATAAGTTTTGAAGGTCTGACCTCTTTAAAAGATGTTCCAGCAGATAAACTTTGTATTTCTTCTTTTCTTGAAGTTAGAATATAGTATAAGTATAATGAATGTATTTTGCTTTTATCTACAATAATACCACTCAATCCTTGTTTTGTAGATGTCGGTTTTTTGGCTATTCCTACATTTCCTATTGTAGCTCCCAATGAAATAATAATAGAATCAACAGGCCATACTTTTGCAGAACAGTTTTGCAAACCTAATTCAGTTAATTTCTCCTTTGTTTCATATATTTCTGGTTTTATATCATTTACAACACACCAGTTAATATTCCCTCCAAAGTAATCATTACTTTTTTTACTCTTCCTTGAAGGAGTTCCGCCATCTTTGATGTCAATTATAACATCTTTTAATTGTACTAATTGATGTTTATAATTATAGCTATCATAAATAATAATTTTTTCCATTAAGTTATAATTATTATCTTTAACCATCTGCAGATCTCTAACTTCAAAACCAATTTCCAGTAAACTTTCTTTCGTAAGACAATCTTTTTCTGCTTCTTTTACATTTGATTCAACAATTTTATGAAGGTCGTTTTTTCCTGTTAATTTTCTTCTATGATTATCAAGGCTATAGCCATCATTATTAACATTAAAATACCAATATCTTTTTTGTGAATTAGTTTTATGTGCATCAGTAAAATATAGGATAAATGTTTGAGAGGGAGTGTAAGGTAAGAAAGTCCCTCTTGGTAAAGATATAACTATTTGTAGTTTCAAACTATCTAATAAAAATTTTCTAACATTCTTATATGCATTTCTAAATAAAAACCCTTCTGGGACAATTAAGGCCATTCTGCCACCTTCTTTTAAAGCTCTTAAACAATGTAAAATACAAACACAATCTCCACTATTTTTTGCAATACCATTATAATAAAGAGGGGATACTGTATTTTGTATTTTTGTCTTTTCTTTTTCTTTGATTTTTTTCGTTATCTTTTGAGAAAAAGGAATATTGGTAACTACCATATCGAATTTTTTGATTACCTCTTTTTCTACTTCTTTCCCATTCTCATTTTTAATTTTTATTTTCTCTATCCAGTCAGGATTTGCTAAACTATCTATTTGTTTTACTCCACTATGTCCATCTCCGTGCAGTATCATATTCATTTTTGCTATTCTAGAGGTATTTGTTAATTCTCCACCAAAGAGAGTTTTATTTTGGAGAAAATCTAAGTCATCTGGATCTTTTATAATATTATTTTCTTTTATGTAGTTAAAGGCACCAGTTAAAAAACCACCAGTCCCGCAAAATGGGTCATAAATTGTTTCTTTAAATTTCGGAGATACAAGCTTGATAATTGTTTTTACAATATGTCTAGGAGTAAAATATTCTCCCAAATCATTATTAGAGGCAGTTGTTTGTTTTAAAAAATACTCAAATGCATCTCCTTTTATATCTGTATCTATGGTAGATAATACAAGAGGGTCGAGGGCAGAAATTATATGTCTAAGTGTTGAATAATTTTTTATAGCGATAGGATTAAAAACATTGCCACCATACTTATATTCTACTTCTTTAATTATAACATTATTTATTGTTTGAACAAGCCTCTCATTAGGAATCTTTTTAATATCTTCCCAATAAGACTCTTTTTCATTTTCACTTAAAAGTTTAAGAAATAAGAAATTAGCAAACTCACTAAATCTATCCATGCCGAGCCTTATCCCCTCATTTCTTAATATATCGTTTAAATCTTTAAATATTCTAATAAGTTCACCTCTTGAAATTATTACTTGTTGAGGAATAGTATAAATTTCATTTGTATTTTCTTTTAAAAATTGAAGTGCTTCTTTTTCTCTTATTAGTTCTCTAACTTCCTCATCATTTAGAATCAGTTCTTTGTTATTATTTACAAATCTACTCTCACAATGAGTTCCATTCATTGCAAAAATCAAAGAAACCTCTAACAAATTTGCATATTCTGTAGCTTGCTTTAAAGCAGACTCTAGAGTCACCCCACCTTTTTTAGCTTCAATTATAGCAATAGGATTGTCTGTGTTTGTTTGATAAAGAATATAATCAGGTATTTTCCCTTTTAATTTTTTTCTTTGAGACTCCAATTTTGGAGTTCTAAAATACACATTTTTGAAAGGACTATTTCCATCTATACACCAGCCTTTATTTATAAGATTGTTGTTTATAATCCATTCTGTTTGTGCTTCTGGGAACATATTGATTTTTAGATTTATAATTAAAACAGTCTAAAATTATCCCAACTATTCTGCGTAAGCTCTTTGTAGGTTATTCTTTTATTCTTAATAAGAATGCTTTTTAATTACATAGTTCCCATATTTTTTTTACTATTCATAGCTTTTTTATTTATATTTTTTACTCATAAACATAGATTTCCTAAAAGACTGCGTATCCAAATTCGAGAGTCATTTCAGATGAACCTAGCTCAACTAACATTAGAAGCAACCTGAAGATAATCCAGATCTACAGGAGTTGCTTGACCAAAAATTTCGACTCTCACTCGAAGTTTTGCCTTTTCAGGCATGATCTCATCTATCACTCCAGTAAAGTTTGCAAAAGGTCCATCTACAATTTTCACCTGCTCTCCCACCTGAAAAAGCATTCGAGTAACGGGACCCTCCTGAGTTTCCTCCGTCTCTCCTTCCAGAGACGCGTCTCCTTGCATCAAGTTTCTAACCTCTTCTTCTGTCAAAGGCTGAGGGGCTGGTCTCCCAACAAAACCAGATACGGAAGGTATCTCCTGAATCCGAAAAATTAGATCTTCTCGGAGGAGATCTAGCTGTGCTATAATATAGCCAGGCATAAATTTCTTTTCTACGACACGCTTTTTGCCATTCTTCATTTCAGCAACCTGAATGGTTGGAACATTGATCTGACCTATACAGCCATCCATCCCTTCTGCTGACTTGACAAACTTTTCGATATTTGCCTTTACCTTTTTCTCATGACCCGAATAAGTTCGGAGAACATACCATTTTAAAGACACGAATTACCTCCTAACACAACTCAGTTTTAACCCTTAATTCCAAGCGAAACAAGAGCATCGAAAATTGATTCAAATAACATATCCGTACCGAATAAAAAGACCGAAACAATAGCAACAGCAATCAAGACAACCACCGTAGAATTGATTACCTCTTCTCGATCTGGCCAGACCACCTTACGAAGCTCCTCTCTACACCCTGCTAAAAAACTAAACATATTACCTCTCAAATACTTTCAGAAGAGATTAATCTACCATCTTCTTCTATTTGAAAGCTGTTTTCCCAAGCCCTTTTTTGTCAACAAATATTTTGTTCTTTTTATTTTATTTTTTTGCTCAGATTAGGACAGCAAAATCAAATTAGGGCAAAGTCCCCAACTTACTCTAAGATGAGTTTTTTTTCTTTTATCTCTTGGAGAGTCATATGCTTCCCCTGAGTGGCAGTTGCCTTGCCATAGAGAATATCCAGTGTTTTCTCTCGAATCATACCCATCATCAACTGATCCTTCATTTCTGGTTTTTCTTCAAGAGAGTGAAGCATCTCGTGAGCTTTTTCTGCCCCATAGAGATTCGTCATATGCTTTTCTACCTCGGATTCTTCAAGCTGAACCTCCATTTCTCGAGAAAGTGACGAAATCACGACTTCCTGAGATAATTCTCTTTTACATTTTTCCTTGAGTTTTGCTTCAAATTCTTCCTTCGTTTCTCCGATCATCTGAGCAAACTCTTCTATAGAAGAGTCTCGTCCTACTTGATTCTGTAAACGCTTCAGCTGATTCTCAAAGGCGTTCGCCAACATGGTCTCTGGTATCTCTAGCTTGGATTTTGCCACAATCGACTGAATCATATCTACTGTATTTTTCTCTCGCATAGAAGCCTTTGTTTTCTCTTCTATCTGCACCTTAATGTTTTCTTTCATTTCGTTTAGGCTCTGAAATACACCCATGCTACGGACAAACTCATCATTCATCTCAGGATATTCTGGATAGTGACAGGAAAGAAGTGTTACTGAAGCTACAATTTTTTTTCCGGCATAGTCTTTCTCATGAAAATCAGATGGGATATCCAGTGGGAACTCCTCATTTCCTCCTATCTTCATATTCATAATGCGAAAATCCAAACCAGGAATAGCCTGCTCTTTGCCAAGAATAAGTGTCACGTCCTCTTTTTCAAGCAAGACAGAGGAACCTTCTTTCAAGATTAAGTTAATCTTTACGTAATCCCCTTGCTGACACGGAGTTGGGATGGTTTCTGATGGTTCTCTGGGGATAAGAGTTGCTTTCTCGCTTCGTAGATTTTCAAGAATCTCCTGAACACTATCATTATCCACAATAGGAATATGCTCAATAACAGATAGCTTGCTATAATCGGCAAGCTCCACAAATGGATGCGTTTCATAAATTCCTATAAGTACCGCTCCTTTTTTAGGATTGAATTGTTTAAAAAAGAAATGAGGCATATGAATTGGCGGTGGCTCCAATTTAGAGGCACAATCATCCAAGTTTTTTTGAAGGAGTTCCTCTTTTGCTTTTTTCTCGGCAGAAGTGCCTAGATGCTGCTTCACCAGTTCCAGAGGAGCCCTCCCTTTGCGAAAACCAGGGAGACGAAGCTTCTTGGCTGCATCTTGATAAGCTACTTCCAAGGCATTCTTTACCTCCTCGGCTGTATTTGTAATGGTCAGCTTACATTGAACATTCGTTTCTTTTTTAATTTCAAAGTGCATAATGAACTATAAGCGGGAAACGGGATTTGAACCCGCGACCCCCTCCTTGGCAAGGAGGTGCTCTACCACTGAGCTATTCCCGCAATCTGCGAGCGAAGGGACTTGAACCCCCACACCTTTCGGCACCAGATCCTAAATCTGGCGTGTCTACCAATTCCACCACGCTCGCAACACGCCAAATTTGACTATCCCTCTTAGCGAGTCCATATCTTTCTTCTATTACTGTCTAGGAAAAAAACACGAATCAGAAAGAGAATACACTGGGCGAGCGACGGGTTTCGAACCCGCGACCGCCAGAACCACAATCTGGAGCTCTACCAACTGAGCTACGCCCGCCATATTATTCCAATGTAAACTCTCTTACTTCACAGTCCAGACCAGTTTTCTTTTGCTCCATTCTCCACGAAAGTATTTTTTGCAAAAAAGTAAAGGTTCCTCAAGTCAGATAATTTGCAATCTTCTACTCGTCTAGCTATCTTCTTCTCTCTCTGAAACGACCGTGAGAAGGTCCTCTCCTTCTTACATCATTTCTCGATCTCTCGTCGCCACCGACTCCTCCTTCATGACTTCTAGTTCTCTCACTGTCGCTGGTTCTCTCACTATTCCGTGATCTCTCACTATTCCGTGATCTCTCACCACTTCGTGATCTCTCACCACTTCGTGATCTCTCACCACTTCGTGATCTCTCACCACTTCGTGATCTCTCACCACTTCGTGATCTCTCA
>JABABJ010000003.1 GCA_014238275.1 Leptospirales bacterium
ATCAGAGTTTTGAGTAGTGCTTATCATTGTCTCTGTTGTCGTTCTGCCTGTTTCTACCCCATTAGAGTCTCGTGTGATTGTGGTGATTGTTCTGTCTGTTTCTACCCCATTGGCATCTGTTGTTATTGTTGTCGTTGTTTCTATTTCTGTACCATTTGGGCCCTGCGTGACACTTGTCGTTGCCTCTGTTGTCGTTCTGCCTGTTTCTATCCCATTAGAGTCTCGTGTGACGCTTGTCGTTGTTTCTGTGACAGTCCCATCAGAGTTTTGAGTAGTGCTTATCATTGTCTCTGTTGTCGTTCTGCCTGTTTCTACCCCATTAGAGTCTCGTGTGATTGTGGTGATTGTTCTGTCTGTTTCTACTCCATCAGAGTTTTGTGTGATACTTGTTGTTTCTTCCGTGATAGTCCCATCAGAGTTTTGTGTGATGTTTGTCGTTGTCTCTGTTGTGCTTACTATTACCCCTGATGGGTCTGTGACTGTTTGTGTAACTACTTCGTTCCCTGATGGATCTGTGACTGTTTGTATAGTGGTTACTACCCCCGATGGTTCTGTAACTGTTTTTGTGACTACTACTCTTCCCGATATCTCTTTTCTTGTTACAGTTTTTGTCACGGTGACTACTCCAGATAGTTCTGTGACTGTTTCTGTTACCGTTGTCGTTGTTCCCGATGAGTCTACCTCTACGAGTGTTTCTGTTTTTGTGATTGCTCCCGTTATTGGGTCTTCTTTTATATCTACTATTATGTCTCCTTCGTTGTTGCTACTGCCAGGACCATTCGTATCATCTCCCCCTCTCGGAGAACTAAGATTGGGAATACTGGGAAGTCCACATTGAGTTGCAAAAAACAGGGAAAAAAACAGCACTGCTATTCTATAGCGTGTAAGCCAAAAGCGACTCATCCAAACCCTCATTCTGCTACTATGCCTAGAGCCTATTTTACCCATGTCCACACCTCGTAACTGTCTATTAGTACAAGCAGCTTTATAAACCACTCATTAGGATACAATATATCCGAATGGATGAAAAGTGTCAAGCAGATACTACTTTTTTTTCGATTTTCATACTTTTTTTCATGTTTTTGAGATATTATCGCAAAATGGCTCAAAAAAATGCAGCAAATCGCGAAAAAAAAGACCTTTAGTATATATGAACCGTTATGCTTGTGTCCACTCTCTCTACACACAGGGTAGTTATGTTAGTTTTCCTGTCCTTGTAGAGGCAAGTATACGCCGTGGTCTTCCTAATTTTAGGATTACGGGTTTGGGGCATAGTAATTCCCGCGAAACGGCTGAAAGGATTCAAAATGCCATCCGTTCTTCTGGCATTCATTTGCCTTATCTCAATCTTTCTGTAAACCTTCTTCCTGCTGATATTAAGAAAAAGGGGGCATATCTGGATCTTTCTATTGCAGTGAGCCTACTTTTAGCCCTCGGAGAACCTGTCTCCCCCAACAGCATGATATCTAAACTGAATTGCAAAACCACGATCTATTTGGGTGAGCTTTCACTATCAGGTGAAATACGTTCTGTTCAAGGAATCCATCATCTTCTTCATAAGGCAAGTCAAAACGGCTTTCAGACAGCTGTCATACCAAGAGAGCAATATCTTTCTGTAAAATGCTTTCATGAAAGCAATTTGGGAAATAAATTAGGAATCAAATTGGAAGCAATTTCTCACTTAAAAGAACTC
Organism: Leptospirales bacterium; assembly: GCA_014238275.1. Taxonomy (GTDB): domain Bacteria; phylum Spirochaetota; class Leptospiria; order Leptospirales; family Leptonemataceae; genus JABABJ01. Next base: position 1,694 of record JABABJ010000003.1, read on the forward strand.
CTGATGGAAACTTTCCCCGTACCTCCTGTAGGGGGAGGGTCATCTATACGCTCGGTTCGTCCAGAATGCGATTTGGATATTTTAAGATTAAACCCCAAAATACTTCGTGCGATGGTTTTTTCTGCAGCAGGATGGCATTCTCTTCTTCTTGTTGGTCCCCCTGGAACAGGGAAAAGCACAATCGCTCGCAATATGATTTCCCTCTTACCACCACCAAGCCCAAGAGAGGCTGGAGAGATACTCAGTGATATCGCTAGAGAAAGGAGTATAAATCAGGATAAGGAGAATATGATTTCGATTCAGCGGCCTGTAAGGATACCACATCATTCTGTAACCCGCCGAGCGATGGTAGGGGGAGGGATTCCAATCTCTTCGGGAGAAGTTACCAAGGCACATAATGGGATTCTTGTTTTAGATGAGCTTGGTGAATTTTCTCGAGAGACACTTCAGGCACTTCGAGAGCCTCTTCAGGAAAAAACCGTACAAATCAGCAGAGGTGAGCAGTCTGTCCAGCTTCCAGCACGATTTTTATTATGTGCTACGACCAATCCTTGCCCCTGTGGTGATCTTGCCAATCGCTATGTACGCTGTTTCTGCACGGATCTAAGCCTCAAAAACTACGCTGGGAAATTCATGGGTGCGTTGAGAGATCGTATTGACATTGAGGTATGGGTAGACAAGCAAGATGAGTTAAGGGAGGATATGGATCTTGAGAAAATTTTTAGGAATATCGATCGAGTATATGAGATGCAAAAACAACGATTTCGCAATACATCCATACAATTCAATGGTGATGTATCAGCAAAAGATCTTCTCAAAACTCTTCCGTTAGGAGATGAAGGTGCGAAAAATACTTGGGAAAAGCTAAACAATCAGTCGGATATTAGCTATCGTTCTCTTGCAGGGATTCGAAGGCTTGGAAGGACAGCAGCCGATCTAAACGGGCACGATCAAATCCTCTCTGAAGATCTTCTTGAAGCCGCGTCCTTCCGTTATTTTCATTCTATTTGGTAGAGATCATACTCAAGAACCCATAGCTTGAGCTTAATAAAGCGATTTCAGGCTGGAAATAATTGTCTGAATACCTTGAATATCATCTACTCCGTACCATTCCTTCAGGAGAGATTTTTTCTTTTCCTGAGAAGATATCTGCATGATAAGGGGGCTGAGATCCGAGCTAAAATCTATTCCAAGGAGGATTTCTCCATAGAGACGAAGCATATCAAAGCTATAGTATTTAGCGGGAATCTTTTTGATTTTCTTCAGTGCTTTCGGGAAATTCCTCTTCTGATAAAAAATATCAGCAAGGAGATAGAAGACTTGATACTTCTCTTGAACTGAGGGGATTTTTTTTTCTTTATGAAGAGATTGTATGAGGGATAATTGATTTTTAGAAAGGACAGGCTTTTTTGTGAAAATGCCTTCTGCTTGTGTAAGATAAGGTTCTGCCTTATGAAAATTTTTGATAGAGTAGTAATACCTTCCTACTTTGCAAAGAGAGTAGAGGTCATTAGGGAAGGATTGAACTGCTTTTTCATAATAGAGTATGGCCTCTTTTCTATTTTTCTGAGAGGTCTGATCTTGTGCAAGATATACATAAACCGAGAAGCTCAGAAAGTTTTTTGGGTTTGACTCAGCCAAAGTTTCCATGAGCAAAATCCCTTCTTCTGCTCGTTCCTCTTGATAGAGCTCTTTGGCTATCTGAAAAAGGGTCAATTGCTCTATCTTCTTGTTTTGACTCAGTTTAGAGTAAACAGCTCGGACATTCTCTTTTCTGTTGAGGAGATAGTAGAATCGACCTAAGTTCAAAGCTGAAGGCAAAAAACTGGGTTCTTCTTCTAAAATAGCCTTCCATATAGTTTCTGCCCGACGGAGTTTATAAAGGCGAGAGTATGCAGTTGCCAGATCGTTCCTTAGTTGAAGTCTTTTTGTTTTCGTATGCAGTGTATCATTCAGTGTATCATTGGATTTGAGAGAAGGCTTGCTTGGATTGGCAATCGATTGAGCTTTTTTAGGGATTTCCCTGAGGATTTTTCTAATCGCCATTTTAGGAGGAAGGTTAGAATATTCCTTATGAATGAATCGAATTTGAGAAGTAGCTGGGTTACGGATCGCCAAAAGGCAGGAAGACTGTTGGATTAGCTGTATACCGAAAAATAGAAAAAAAATCGTTTTAAAAATCGTTTTATGAGAAAGCATGCAGAGAATTTCAAGTAGAGAAGCTAGGGCTACATAGTATATAAAGCTCAGTCAAGTCGAGTCTTTCTTGTGGACTTTTGCTCAGACAAAGAAAAAATGTGTTCCCAAAAAACGAGATTGCCTACCCGTAGATATTAGCTATCGTTTTAGCTAATATCTACTAAAAACGAGATTGCCTACTAGTAAGTATTAGCCATCTAAGTATTAGCCATCGTTTTAGCTAATATCTACTAAAAACGAGATTGCCTACTAGCAAATATTAGCTATCGTTTTAGCTAATATCTACTAAAAACGAGATTGCCTA
>JABABJ010000123.1 GCA_014238275.1 Leptospirales bacterium
CAGGGAGACCATGGAGGGTCTCCCCATTGCGGAGCCATGGGAGCTCCGCAAATGTAAGCAAAAATAGGGTTCCCCTATTTTTGCGTCCCCTCAGTCATGCCCCAGATGAAGGGCATGACTGAGGTTTTATAAAAGGTGCGGTCCTCCCTCTCGTGAAAGTGTTAGGTCAATCTCAGATTGGGACAAGAACAGACTGCAAAATCTATTCTAGTCCTAAACCAACGCAGATAGTACAATAACACCGACCCTGTCAAGTGCACAAAATTTTCGTGGTCTGTCAACAAAAAAATCATTCTCCAGAGGAAATTTATTCCCTCTCTGAGCCTCTCTCTTTCTGGGAAATAAACGTATAAAAGGATGCAAGTGTTTTTCTTGACTCTGCATCGATTTATCGTAAATACTCAAAAAATGCTTGGAATCTCCTTTTGATATTATATTGGATCATTTTTACCCCAAGTTCTGAAGAGCCTCTTGGATACCAGAAGAACGATTGGTGATACATTTGAGGCTTTCTTTGAAGACATCTTTGGAGCCTAGCAAGGATACTTTTTTGCGTGATCGAGTGATAGCGGTATAGATCATTTCTCTAGTAAGGATAGGTGATTTTTCAGAAGGAAGGATGATGATGACATGGTCAAATTCACTTCCTTGACTCTTATGAACTGTCATTGCAAAGCAAGTTTCGTAATGAGGTAGTAGATTTGCTGGTATTTGTCTATTTCTATTTCCAAAAAACCATGCAGTCTTTTGATTTCCCTCTTGGATTATAAGACCTGTATCTCCATTAAAGAGCTCTAAATCATAGTTGTTTTGTTCGATTAGGATTGGATAAAATAAAGGAAGTCCTTTTCGAGAAGGGACAATATCTGAAGCAATCAGAAATTGAATTACATCTTGGTTCAGACGATATACTCCCAGACTCCCTTTCCGAAAAGGAGTAAGGATGCGAAAAGACAGGAACTTATTGTACATGGATTCAGGATCCATATATTCCAATGATTTTTTCTTTTTTACTTCCATTTTTTCAGATCTCATTTCATCAAGAAGTATTTTTTGAAGTAAAAACTTTGTCTCTTCGTCGGAACTGGTATTTTGATAAAAAAAATCTTTTTTCGAGGGAGACTCTAAATATTTGAGACAATCATTGATCTTTCCTTGACGGATCAGGCTACTCATTTGAGAGATTCCACTTTGAGGAGAAAATCGATAGTTTGTTTCTAGTATGACGATACTATCTGTAAGAAGGCTTTTTTTTGTATCTTTAAGAGAATCAGTCCAGTTTCCCTTTATCAAGGGTTTCAATTTCTGGATCATCTTAGGGCTTAGACCTGTCTTTTGTCTTGCACATAAATCTCCTAAGACAGCTCCTGTCTCTACGGAAGTAAGTTGATTGTGATCCCCTAAAAGGATGAGAGAAGCCCCTCGTTTGGATGCTTCTAGTGTTTTTGTAAGGAGAGAAAGATCAAGCATTGATGCTTCATCTAAGATCAATAAATCAAAGGGAAGTGGATTGTTTTTGTGGTAACGAAAATGAATACCATCCTGACTCATTCCAAGAAGCCTATGAAGGGTAGATACTGGAAATGAATTAATTTGGAAATCTTCTGAAAAATCTTTTGTATATCGAGCTAAAGAATCCTGCATTCTTGCTGCTGCTTTTCCTGTTGGAGCGGCCAACGCAATTTGGTTTTTTGGAAAAATTCTTTGGTGAAGTTTGAGAATATCTGCAATCAGAGTTGTTTTTCCAGTCCCAGGGCCACCACTGATGATAAGAAAGGGGCGAAAGATAGAAAGAACTAAGGCAATTTTCTGCATGTTTGGAGAGTTATCGATACCAGAGCTAGAGGATACGCTATAAAAATGCTTCCAATCAAAACTGCTGCTTTCCTTTTCGGGTATATTCCTAGAGCCCACAGAATGATAATATTGCAAGGTCTGAATCACTTTAGTTTCATAATCATAATAGCGGTAAAGATAGATTCTTCTCTCTTCACCGCTATCATGGAAGATCAAAGGAAGAATATTTTCTTGAATTCCTTTGGCTCTTTTTTGCCAATCCTTTCCAACATGATAGACCACAGGTGAGTTTTCGATCCACTCTCTTTGTTCTTTTGATTGAAGTAAGGAATGTTCTTCTTCTTGCACTCTTTGTGAATCTTGTATATAAGGCTGTTCAGAAGGGAGAGGAAGTTTATTCATATTGAGGCATACATTCCCCATCCGTGTCTGATAGGATAAAAATCGGCAAAGAGCCTCTCCCGCATGATTGAGAGAGGGTTCATCAAAGCCCTTAGTTGTACAAAGCCGTATGATCGCTTTTGCGAAGTGAATATCAATAGGATGATAGAAAAGATCCATAGCTCTATATTGATTCATTCATGATAGAACGGAATGATGCCAGATCTTTTTCAGGGATACGATAGAAGTAAATCCCGTCCTGTGTGAGTCGATTGATTCCTCTCAAATAGATATAAAAGATACCTCCAAAATTCTGAGTATAGGTGTATTGAGAGAAACGAAGGCTAAAAAAACGGTCAACTGCATCTGTATAGATGTAATATTGGAGATCGTAGTGATAGGTTTTGATATTTTTATAGAGCTTGGAAGGAGAATAATCTTCTATCTCAGTTCCAAGAAGATTGGATTTCCAGTCGATTACATAAATTTTATCTTGGAATGTAAAGATAAGATCTATATATCCTCTCATAAACTTTTCTCCTCTTGTTTGAGAATTTCTTTGGCGAAGAAATTCTATCTCGATATCCATTTCAGGGAGAGAAGAATAGCTTCCATTTTTTATGTCCTTCTTATTTTGAGGATGTAAATAATAGTAAAAATCAAACTCGGTTATATATTGATTTGGAGAAAGGATTCCTAAAGTGAAATCTTTCTCATCGGAAGATTGAGAGAATGTTTCAGATGGAATCGAAGCAAAAATTTTCTTGCAAAGAAGAGAGTCGATTAACTTAGAAAGAGTATCTTTCCATTTGATATCTAGATTGTATTGTAGAAGAAGTTTCTGAAGGGATGACTTTGTTTTTTCTTGGTTTTTGGCAAGCTCTTTGTAGTTAGCCTTTTCCAGAAATTCATGAAAGAAATTTCCTGTATGAATACCCGAAGGGAAGTGGAAAATAGAATATGGATGAGAAATATCTTGTTGTGCTAAGGGAGAATCATTTTTCTCGAAAGTATGTTCTTCGTTAAAATGAAGTCCTTTGTGGAGCTGTTGTGCCGTCGAACTAAAGCTATGAATATGGCGAGATGATTCTATATTTCGATTCCACTGAGCTTCTTTGAGAGTTAGTTTTTTTTCTGTTTGGGAAAGGCTATATTGTTCTAGCAACTCTTCCTTAAATACAGGAGCTTGTTTGATATGAATACTTTCTCGAAAAGAATCCTCTTTTTGTTTGAGGATATGATAAAGACTTTCTTTTTGTTGAGAACTTTGATTGTGACTATCTTTGATGTCTCCACCGGAAAAGAGATAGTAGGCAGTTTGAGATATGGAGGTGTCCCTATCCGGCCAATAGATATAGAGCCTTTCCTCTGCTCGTGTCAGAGCAGTATAAATTAGACGTATATTTTCAGAAAATGATTCTCGTTCAGATTCTTCCTGAAGCTTCTTCAATCCAAGAGGAGAAAATCCTTTTTTTTCAAGACTTTCTTTGAGTCCAGTGAGAGCATCTGAAAATTTTATCATTTTCTGAAGAAAGATAGGAAGAGATTTTTCTTCAGAGGATGATGAATTCGATATACTCAGATGCTTTAATGAAGATTTGTAATCTCTCCATAGAGAGGGGCAAAATACAATGGGAAACTCAAGTCCTTTACTTCGATGAATCGTCATGATCTGGACAGAGCTTTCTCCACTTTCTAGGCGTAAATGAAAGGAGCTATCATCCAAATGAGCAGAATTTTGGATATTTTTTCTTAGATAATGAAGAAGACCTCTTTTTCCATTCTCTCCACTTAAATGAAGGAGCTCTGCTAAGTGAGTTAGGTTCATCAAGGAACGCTTCCCTCCCACATATTGAAGAAGATTTTCAGCAATACTTTCTTTTTCCAGCCAAATTCGGAAGGAAGACATAAAACCATTGTTTTGCCAAACCTTAGCATAGTATTGAAAACGTTCCATGATTTCCTGCCTTCCTTTTGCAGAGTCAAAAATTTCTCGTATTTGAGAGTGATCTTTTCCCCATATTGAGGTGCTTAGAGCTCCTTTTGCAAGTTGAATATTTCCCTCTGCAAGAGAGCTTAAAATAATTTCCAAATCCTCTGCCTCTTGAGTCTGAAAGATATTTTCTTCCGCACACAGTACAGAAGGTATTCCTTCTGTTTGAAGACGATCTCTCATTCGTCGTCCCTCTTCTGTACGCCTGACTAAAATAGCAATTTGTTTGGGTTGGAAAGGTGAGAGAAGAGAGGATGAAGATTTGAAAGAAGAATTATATTGTAGAATCCCTTTTTTTGAAAGATGAAGAAGGCGTGCAATTTCAAGACATACAGAATCTTCTATTGCCTCTTCTAGCTCAGATATATTTTGTTTCTTATCTATTCCTTCGCTATCTGAAAATATAAACTGAAGAGGGATCTCGTTTTCTTTTTTTCTGCTTTCTTTTCCATTCCAAAGCAGGTGCGAACTGGAGCGAGTTGCTTTTGTAAGTACATAAGGAATTTCTTGGTTCCCAAAGGGGTCACATACATTCTGAAAAAAGAAATGAACTCCTTCAAGAAGATTCTTATGGCTTCGATAGTTTTGACCAAGATTCCATTGATTCCTAGTCTTTTTTCTCGCTTGAAGATATACATTGATATCAGCTCCTCGGAAAGAGTAGATAGACTGCTTTGGATCACCTATGAGAAAAAGAGAATGGTTCGGGCTTGTGAAAATTGTTTGGAAGATTTCCCACTGAAGTTGATCCGTATCCTGAAACTCATCGATCAAGGCTACTGTATAATTTTTTTGAAGACCTCTTAAAACTCCTTTCCCTGTGATTGGTTCATGAATGCATTGATGAGCAAGAAGCAGAAGATCCGTATAAGAAAGTATTCTTTTGAGATTTTTTTGGTATGTCAATTGGAGAAGACATTCTTCAGGAAAGTACTCCAAAAGCTCTAAAAGAAGGGAAGAAGATTTCTCTTGAAGTATCCCAAGGAGTTTCCAGTATTGATACCATATTTCAGAGTTTGAGAGCTTGAGCCTAGTATACTCTTGGAAAGAACCAAACAGATCCAGATGTATTATCTTTTGTAATTCTAAAACATTTTGAATTACAGCAAATGGAATCAACTCTGGCTTATGTTTTTCGAAGTGAAAATCTAGGGCTTGGATCAGAGAAAAAAAATCTTTTGAAAGATTTTTTTTCTTCCTACTTTTTACAGGGATTTCCAGATTAGATATATAGTCGTTCAAAGAGACTCGAAATTGAGACCAAACCCTTTGGAGCTTATAAAACTCCTTTTCCCATTTTTCTGTAGTGGATAAGATATCTTTGAAAGAAGTAGAAAAGATCGTATGTAGGTGTTTTTTTCTATCTTGATAATTTTCTTGTTTATAGTTCTTCTTGTTTAAAGGATTAATTTTTATATCCTTTTTTTCTCTTCTTGTATAAGGATGCTTTTTTTGAATGGTCTTAAGAAATTCACACCATTCATTTGGACCTGTCTTTAACTCTTGGAGAAATGAAAGAAAGAAAGGAGGGGCATTTTGAAGATAAGATCTCCAAAAATCTAGTACTGCCTCTCGAAGCAATTCATCTTCATCTTCCGTTACTTCGCTTTCTGGAAGGATTCCCCCTGAGAAAGAATATTCCTGCAGGATCTTATTACAGAACCCATGTATGGTATCAATAGACAAGCGGTCTAAAGATTGAACCGAGTGAATGATTTTTTCTCTACTTTGATCTTTTGGATAATGGGATAAAATCTCTTGAATACTTTTTTCTTCACTCCCTCCTGAAAGTTGTCTCAAGGATTGCATGAGAACGGAGCGTATACGATTACGAAGTTCTGCTGCTGCTGCTTTTGTAAATGTTACTGTAAGAATTTGGGTAAGTGGAGTTCCTTCCAGTATCATTCTTAAAAAGATCTGTGTAAGAGTAAAGGTTTTTCCTGTGCCAGCAGATGCCTCGACTAGATGAATTCCTCGAAGAGGACAGGAAAAAAGATCAAATATCTTATTTGGATTCACGGTTTATATCTTTCATGTTTTCCAGAAGAGGCTGAAATACAAGAGTGCTAAATTTTTCAAAATCATCCATTAAGGGAGGAGCAAAGGGACTATAAGATCGAAAGCATAATTGGTTGTATATACTATTTCCTTCTCCTTTATGCATCCAGCCGTCTTCCCATTCTTGTTTTCCAGAAGAGAATGCTTTTTTTACATCCTGTTTTTCATATAGAGTCTTTGCAAAAGAAAAGCTACTTTTAATAAAAAAAGGAAGGGGTGATTTCGTTCTCTCACTCCCTCGTAGATAAAGAGATACAAGAAGAGAGAGAGTTTCTAAGGCAGTTTTGGAATGGATCGTAAATCGAAACAGTTGTATTTCTTTTTTTCCTATTCCCGAAAGATAAGAAATTTTTTCTGATTCTTTCACTTCTCCCTGTATGTTTATGAGTTGAAAGACAAGATGCCAAATCCATGCATTCAGAAAATTTACTGCTTTTAATGTAGAGGGATAAATGGAATGAAGTCTATTTTGATCGCAAAATTTTGCATGAAGATTTCCCTTTAGGATCACTTCAGAAAGGTCTGTAGAATTTTTTTCGAGAGGAATCATTAGCTGGAAAGGGATTAGCTTGGTTTCAAAGTTAGTTATCTTGGAATGTGTATGTAATTCAATTTGAGCAAGAAGCATTCTAATATCTTGAATATGTTTTTCAGCAGTGAGATCTCCCAGACTTCCGTGAGGAAGAAGTTGCTCTTTTTTCATCTGAGCTATGATTTTTTTGTGGATATTGTCTGGTTTAGACTGAGTTTTCATGAGAAGTAGGTCTAGGATTCTTTGGCGTATATAGAATTTTTCTAGTCCGTCTGTTTCGAGAGGTTCTTCTTCTTGGAGAATTCCTTTTTTCTGAGGGAAAGCAATCCCTGAATTGTTCTTGAGCCAGAAGCAAGAAGGATTTTGGAAAAAACGAATCAAATCCAAAATTTCTACTGTAATTTGCTCCTTCTGAAATGGTTGCTCTTTTCTGCTAGCCAGAGTCTCAGGTGTCCAGAAAGGAAGGGGTTGCTTGGTTTTCTTTTGTAAAATAGATGCTGCTTGAAAATTCTGATGAGAATAGCTATGATGGAGACGATTTTGGCTATTAAAATAATCGTGATGAAATGGTTCGAGATGATGGATATAATGAATGGATGAGGAAAAATCAGAGCTTTCTTCTTTTGTATTTTGACAAGCTAGCCTGTTCATTGAGTCCAGATGTTCCATGAGCTCCTGTACAAAAACAGAAGGAGGAGAAGTTTCATGGGGCCTGTACATACTCTGTCCTTGATAACTGATGTATATTTTGGATCGAGCTGAGAGGAGTGTTTCCATGAAGAGGAGGCGGTCTTCTTCTGATGGGGAAGGATCTCCCTCTTTTAGATCTTCCTGCATTAAATCAAATTCAAGAGGGATATCTCTTCGAGGAAAGCTTTCTTCGTTCATCCCCAAAAGACATATAATAGAAAACGGCACAGAACGCATTGGAAGGAAGGCAGAAAAGGTAATTCCTTCACCAGGGAATTTCATTCCTTCTGGAATACAGCCCCATCTGGCTTGAAGATAGGAAGAAATTGCAGAAATACCGATATCCTCCGTGAAAAGAGATGTAGTTGGCTGAATGAAGGAAGGATTGGTTTGCAAGGAGCTTGTCTGAGGATAGAATAAATCTCCTTCTTGGCCATCATTCAAGAGACTGCTACATAAGAGGAAAGTTTGATTTCCTCCCAAAAGTTCTTTTTCCATTTCTTGGAGGATACAAGCCCATTGAGAAAGGTCATGTTTTTTTTGAGTCAGGACGGAATACTTTCTCAGCTTTTGAATGAGAGAGGCAAATCTTCCAAGGAGGAGTGATTTGTCTCCTTCTATGTCAATGGGAGGAATCACATCAGTATACCATATAGAATCATTTTCTGGGAGAGCAAGAGAAAGAAGGAGTCTGTCTATTCCATAGGAAAAAGTATGGTTTTCTTCACAAGGGGCAAAGAGAATATCTTGACGGTGTTTTGCATCTATTCCCCAGCATATTCCTGAAACCTCTATCCATGTGTGAATTTGTTGTAGATCGTCTTCTGAAAATGAATGAAAACTTTGAATCCACTGATTTTCGAATATCTCCATGATATCTGATGCCTTAAAACGAGAATTTCCTAGTTCAAGAAGGGTAAAAAAGATATTCATGTAGGATTCCTCTTCTGTAGAATGAATATCCGTAATCGTATAAGGAAGTCGAATTTCACGAGAACTATGGCAATCAAACACTGCTCGAACGAGAGGGGCGTATTGCTTTATATCTGTTGTCATCACAAGAATATCCTCAGCTTGAAGCTTTGCATCATTTTGAAACTGCTCTAAGAGATAGTCTTTCAGAACTTCAACTTCTCTAAAGGGTGAGTGGCAACTATGAATTTGGATCGAGTCATCATCTGGAGGCTTCCCTTGTGGTTTTATGGATTCATAGAGACTTCGATGGGTCCAACTGAGAAGGCTATGTTTTTCGGGAGGGATAAAAAGATCCACCTTCTTGCTTTGGAATGTTCTTTCTGGTTTCGTTTGATGAGTAGCGAGTTGAAGGAGAGCTAAGGCATCAGAAGATACGATACGGGAATTCCCTAAGAGAGGATAAACTTTTTCGGTACCTTTCTTATGATTGGTTGTTTGTGGAAATGAAGCCCCTGGACGGAGAAGAAACCAGTGAATTTCAATTTTATCTGAAAGAATTTGCAGTATCCTTCGTAGAAGGGGAGGTGAGTTTGTGATTCCAAATAAAAAAATTCGAGGAGGAAGAAAAGGTGGAAGAAGATTTTTTTTGATATCTTGTTCTAAGAATTCTACTCGTTCCCAAAGATTCAGAGAAGGACAGAGTTGTATTAATTCTCGCCAAATTTCTGCCTGTCTTTTCTCATCGGCTGAATAAAAATCAGAAGATTGAGAATGATTGAAACGAGGATGCTCTTTCTGCCAATCAGCTAGACGTTCTGGGCGATAGAGGAGATAACGATCGAAAAGCCTTGCCAAATGACGAGAAAAAAGCCATTCTCTCAGCTCTAATGAAGGTTCTTTTTGATTTTTATTACCAAGATTTTCTCTGAGATCATTTCCTAGAAGGATATATCGGATGAGCCAAGCAATACTGTCTGGCTCAAAAGGAAATCTTTGGCTGGCTTTTTTATCTTCTTCCTGTTCAAGTAGAAGTTCTTTTAGGAAACGGTTTGGAAACCAGAAGCACATAGCTGCACAAATCTCATTTTTTCTGGCAAGGGAGAGAGAGAGCCAGTGCTTCAGACCTACACCAGAGATGAGGATCAGCTCTCGTTGAAAACCTGCTTCCAAGAAGGAGTTGCCTTTCTCACCAGAAGTTTGGCAAGGAGATGAAATAAGCTCAGATAGCCTATCACACAAGACCTCTAGGCGGTTGCTAGAATAGATAAAGTTGCCGTTCATAGAAAATAACTGATCTATTTACTGTATACTATTAGTAGTAAAATCAATCCCAAAGAAGGATAGGTATAGACTTCTCAGATAATTCAACTATGCCACGAAACCCATTCCATTCCATTGAGGCCTGTTTAATAGCCTATTTATCATAGCATCATATTTGTAAAGATCTATTTGTCCTAATTTGGATTTGATTTAGCCTTTTGCAATTTGCAATTTACAATTTGACTTTGTAACTTTCTCTCTTTTTTTCTTGACATTTTTCCTTGCTTGTATGATGTGGTCTAATAGGAAGGTTTATAGAATCCAATGGCAAATATTCAATCTTCGAAAAAAGATATACGGCAGATTAAGAAGAGGAGGGAAAGGAATCTCCCTCGACGTTCTCGCTTGAGGAATCTGAAAAAACAGCTCCTTCTTCTTGTCTCAGAGAAGAAGATCAAAGAGGCTGAGAAGGTTTTCCTGATATATTGTTCTTATCTAGATCGAGCTGGAAGGAATCATCTCATCCCTCAGCGTCGTGCTGACCGCTATAAAAGTAGGGTTGCGAAGCTTCTCAACAAAACCAGAGGGAAGGATGCGGCCTAATCAGCCGGAGGGCTTCTTTGATACCAACGATTTCTTGTTGGTATGATATGATCTTTCTGAAAAAATAGAGGAGGGACATTCCTTTGGCAATCAGGGCGATTAGCTCAGTTGGTAGAGCGCCTGCCTTACAAGCAGGATGTCGGCAGTTCGAGCCTGTCATCGCCCATAAGGATCCAAAACTCATTTTCTAAGCTATGATACTTCCCATTTATCAAAGGAAGGAACTAAACCTTGATAAGTACAAAAGCCTACTTTTCCGAAAGAGCAAATCGGAAGAAAAAGAGGCCTATCAGACAGCAGAAAGGATCATTCAAGAGGTAGAATCCGAAGGGATAGAAGCCGTTCGAAAATACAGCCTTGAATTTGATGGAGTATTTCCTGAGCCTCTGATCCTTAGTGTAGAGGATGAGATATGTAAAAAGGCAGAAAATTCTCTTTCTAAGGAGCTGAAGGAAGCCTTTGCAAGGGCGGCTGAAAATATACATCGTTTCCATCTCCTACAGAAAGAATCCTTTCAACCGAAAGAGACTCAAATTGCAGAAAGCCTCCTAGGCTTCTATTATGTTCCTGTGGAGAGTGCAGGGATTTATGTCCCAGGAGGACTTGCTTCTTATCCATCCTCTGTGCTAATGGGAGTCATTCCTGCGAAAATAGCGGGTGTCTCCAAGTGTATAGTAATTTCACCACCATCTAGTCATAATTCTGCTATCTTATATTGTGCTCGACTTGCAGGAGCTGACTTTGTTCTTCAGGCGGGAGGAGTCCAAGGAATTGCAGCTGCAGCCCTTGGGCTTGCTGGGAGTCCTTGTTCTCTGATTGTAGGTCCAGGGAATCGCTATGTTACTGCCGCAAAATCTCTTCTCGCTTCGCAGGCGAAGATACGGATGGATCTACCAGCAGGTCCTTCTGAGGTGGCTGTGATAGCAGACCAAGGTGCAAGGGCAGAATTTATAGCAGCAGACCTCCTATCTCAAGCAGAGCATGGAAAGGATAGCTCCTGCATTCTTCTAACAGATTCTTTGGATCTCGCTCAAAAAACCGCCATAGAAATTGAGAAAGGGATTCAAAGCCGCCCTTCTCGAAGAGCAATCAAAACAGAAAGCATTCAGAATCATTCCTTTGCCCTTGTTTTTGAAGATATAGAAGAAGCCTTTTCATTTTCGAATCTCTACGCTCCTGAGCATTTGGAGCTATGTGTCTCAGAGCCCAAGAAAGCATTAGCAAAGATTACAAACGCTGGGAGTGTCTTTTTGGGTCATTATGCCCCTGTTGCTTTAGGAGACTATTATAGTGGAACCAATCATATTCTCCCCACAGGTGGTTCAGCCCGTTTTTACTCAGGGCTTGGAGTAGATAGCTTCTTGAAAAGAATCACATATCAATACCCAAGTCAGAAAAGTCTCAAGGATGCCCTTCCTTCCATCCTCCTTATGAGTGAACATGAAGGCTTTGATCAAGAACATGGTCATTCTGTTTCAATACGTAATGATTCTTCCGTCTAAAGTCTCAAAACTAAGGTCTCAAAAAAATTCCGATTTTTGACAGAAAATAGTTAATATCTACTGTAAATATAAGCCTTATTTAGGTAATTTTCACTATATCAAATGAATTACTAGTAAGTATTAGCCATCATCCTAGTGAATATCTACTAAAAACAGCCGTAAACGCCTGCAGATGGTAGCAAGCCTGATAAGCCGGGCCTCTTGTTATTATAAGTGAGTATCTAGGCTTGCTTTTAGGGAAGTCTCGCCGAAAATCGAGAGTTTTGGGTAGTATTTACTAACAACGACATTGCCTAATAGTAGATATTAGCTATCGTTGTAGTGAATATCTACTAAAAACAGATCGGGCACGCCTGTAGATGGAAGCAAGCCTGCTGAAGCAGGACTATTGTTATTATAAGTGAGTATCTAGGCTTGCTTTTAGGAAAGAGGCGAGAAAATTAAAAATCCCTACAGATAGCAAATACCGCCACACGGACGTGGCGGAATAATCCCTACACCCGCAGACAGGAGGTCTGCGAGTGTAGGGCGCGGGGAGAGCCACGAGAGGGATGCGCGGTCATCCCTCTCGTGAAAGGATAGATGGAAGCAAGTCACGTTAA
>JABABJ010000144.1 GCA_014238275.1 Leptospirales bacterium
CGTATCTTGAATCAAGACGGATCGTCCACCGGCATATCCGCAAATTCAGTTGGACAGGTAGGAGGTCTTGTTGGTTTCTCTGCGGGACTCATTCGCGGTAGCTCTGCTTCGGTGAATGTAGAGAATACTACTAAGAGTACTGGTGTCGCGGATGCTACTATAGGTGGTCTTGTTGGGCGGATCCAGGGAGGAGGGCAAATTGAGCTCTGCTATGCTGAAGGAAATGTTGTAGCTCTGGGTGCTGTCAATGGGGGTGGTCTTGTCGGGGGTGTGCTTGGTGCATCTAGCAATATTTTCAGTAGCTATGCTACGGGGAATGTAAATTTACTAGCTAATGCTGGTGGTTTGGTTGGTCAGATGTATGGAGGGCTTATCAGGAATGTCTTTGCTACTGGAGATGTAACCGCAGAACTTAATACTGCAGCGGGACAACAAATCAATAGTGGTGGGAATATTGGTGGTCTTGTGGGATTGAATTATGCTCGTATTGAGAATGCTTATGCTACGGGGGATGTCAAAGGCATAAATACTGTCGGTGGGCTCGTTGGCTTGAATCTGTATGAGTCTGGGATTGCGAGAAATGGAGACATAGTAAAGGCTTATGCTACAGGAAAGGTGTCTCTCATTGAACCTCAACCAGATGAGAATAATGTTACTGAAGTATCCACTACAGTAGGTGAGCTCGTTGGAGCGAACGGTGGGGGAGAAATCACAGATAGCTACTATGATATTGATAGCTCGGCGACGCTAGTAAGTGGTAGTACTGGTGGTGCTACGGATGCTGCTGGTGTTTCGATTGGAATAGGGAAACGTCTTACTCATACTCGAACACTACTAAACGGTGATCCATTTCCCGAGCAATCAGCGGAACGACTAAGCCTTAGGGCAAATAATCCACCTAACTGGGACAGTAGAGACTGGGCTTTTGGTACTAATGCACTATATCCTGCCATTCGATCTTTTCTAAGAGAAGATCCTGAAGATGACACGTCTCCTCAGATAGAGGGCCTAGTTTTTTGTGGTCAAGGGGATCAGCGAGTCGGTGCTGCTGCCTCGAAGAACTGTGGTTTAAGATAGAAATCTAAGCTAAAAATGCAAGAGGGAAAAAAAATGCAACAAAAGAATCAAAACAAAAAAAATAAGGAATTGGAGAACAATATCTTTAGACTCATACTTCTTTCTGGTTTCCTTCTGGCTGCGGTGAGATGTGCCCCTGAAGGTCCATTTGACACTGACGGAGACGGGCTTTTAGATCAGGACGATAACTGTCCAACTGTATTTAACCCTTCTCAGGCTGATTTTGATGAGGATGCTCAGGGAGATGCTTGCGATCCAGACGATGATAATGATGGGGTTTTTGACGCTGAGGATGTCGATGATAATGCAAATAGGCTAATCGATATTCATAACAGGGAAATGCTCAATAATATTCGCTATGATCTGACAGGGCAAAGCTACCAAGTGAGCGAGTCTGCTGAGGGAAGCTCGGCAGGCTGTGGAGGAAGTGCAGATGTCGAAGAGCTCTGCATTGGCTACGAGCTTCTCCCTGAACAAGACAATACTATCATTTTCTCTACAAGCTGGATTCCAGTTGGAACGAGTGCCACCGATCATTTTGAGGCTATACTTGAAGGGAATGGTAGCACGATTCAAGATCTTGCAATAAGCAATACCGTTGCAGAAAATAATGTTGGTTTTTTTAAATCACTTAGCGGAACAGTTCAGAATCTTACGATTCGAAATGCCAGAGTCATTGGCTCTGGAACAGATATAGGCTCTTTGGCGGGAATCCTTCGCACAGGAGGAGTCATAGAGAATGTCACTATTGTGAATGCTAGTTCTTCTACAGGCTTGAGGAATGTAGATGCGAGAAATAGCATGGGAGGTCTTGTTGGTAGCTCAGAGGGAGGAGGAGAGATTCGCAATAGCTCTACAGTAGGAGTGGAAGTAGGAAATACTAATGATATTCGTATATCTGTCGAAGGTGCCTCTACAGGTGGACTCATAGGAGAAAATACCGGAACCGTCACGAATAGCTATTCTACAGGGCTAGTAATTGCTAGGAGTACAGCTGGAGACATGGGAGATGGTGGAGTTGGTGCTCTTGTCGGGCAAAATAATGCTGGAGGAACCATTAGGAACAGTTATTCACTTGGGAATGTAGGTGGGGATGCCAATGTGGGCGGACTTGTTGGGCGTAATATCGGAGTCATCATGAATTCCTATGCGGCTGGAAATGTAGGAGCTCAACGGAGCTCCATTGATACTGGGAATATCGGAGGTCTTGTTGGCTTTAGTCAGGGAACGATTGCAAATACCTATGCTACAGGGAATGTAGAGGGTAGGCAAAATGTCGGTGGGCTTGTTGGACAGAATGATGCTGCCACGGGAACTATCACGAATTCCTATGCTACAGGGAATGTAAGCCGAGTGGATAATAATGCAAACACACCAACACCGGGAAACGTAAATACGAGCATAGGTGGGCTTGTTGGACAGAATACTGCTAACTCGACCATTACAGATAGTTATTATGACGCAGGTGCTACTGTCACTATAGGGACTATCAATGGAGCTGGGATAGGAGTTAACGCTGGAACAACAACCAACGCTGGAACAACAGTAACAACGACCTTATCTCCATTGGATCTGAAGTCAAACAATCCAACAAACTGGGATTCTAAAGACTGGACATTTGGTGATACTTCACAATATCCTGCAATTCAATCCTATGTCGAAAATGAAGCAGGAGACCAAGAGAATGGTGTGATTCTAAACGATCAGCAATGTCCTCGAGCTGCTCCTGTTGAGAAGGAATGCAGACCCCTACCACCACCACCTGAACTGTAACATCATCTGTCGCACCACCCTAATAAGGGGGGAGACCCCTACCTGAGAGTCTCTTCTTTCTGTTCTCTCCTCTCTCTCTTATACTACCCTTTTGCCGAGAAGCTTATAGCCGCCTGTGCCTCTGAGCAATTTCCTAAGGAGAAATTGCCAAAGATAGATATATGCCTACTCTTCGGGAAGGGGTCACTTCAATGATTGCTTATAGAATAAGGACTGATAAGGATTTGGTTAATTATTCCTTTTCTGCAAAAATAGTGATACTTTTTAGGTAAATCTCTTATATTTGCTTCATGAACCATTCGTCGGATATATTAATTGTTTGTGAGGTTAAAATAGATATAATGAAAGCAGGAAGAAAAATATTATTACTGGAAAATGATCCAGATACGGTGAAATTAGTGGAAGATTCTTTGAGTACGAGAGGTTGTGTAATCAAAACAGAAGGTCGTTTTGAAGAAGCTATGAATATGCTTAAATCTTATTCTCCTGATTTGATCATACTTGATATTATTTTAGATGATACCTATGGCTTAGAAATATGTCGTGTCCTCAAACGAAATCCAGATACAGTAGATATTCCAATACTGATTCTAAGCTCACGAAATGATGAATCGGATATAGTAGCTGCATTAGAATTGGGAGCCGAGGACTACATAACCAAGCCCTTTAATCCAAATGTCCTCAACGCGAGAGTCCATTCTATACTTAGCAGAAATAGTATGGTAAGCTATAATGAGAGTTCTGTCATTCAATATGGAGGATTAAAAATTGATCCAAGGCGTTTTGAAATCAAACTGGAAGATAAACTTCTTACTGTAACCAGAAGTGAGTTTCGTATCCTTCAGAGGCTTTGGAGCCGTCCAGGATGGGTATTTTCTCGACATCAGATCATCGAAGCAATGCACGGAGAAAAGACTCCAATTACAATTCGTTCTGTGGACGTAATGATTGTTGGGATTCGAAACAAGCTTGGCTCTAAGGCGGAGCTTATCGAAACAGTCAGAGGGGTAGGTTATCGTCTCAAAGAAGTAGAATGCTAAATATCCTATCTACTTATCTACTTGGCTGTCATCTCTTCTTTTTTTTTGCTATGTCTGTTACTTCTACTCTATTTCTCTTGTCCCATTTCCTATAAGGGGATAGAGCCTCCATCTTTCTACGTGTAATATAGTAAATACGACTTCCGTACCATACAAGCATTCCGTTATAATGGGCATATTTTGTCTCATGATCCACTAAGCCAATTTCCTTTACATCCTCCCAGTGTTCACAGTCTTTTAGGACAGGAATGTTTTTTAGATGGATTTCACGTATCTTACCATCTTTGATTGAATCCTTGAGAATATAACTCCAATCCCAGTCCATTTCACTTTTCTATAGGAATAATAAAAGAAAGTCTATCTCATATCTTTTTTGCAAATATAACAGAATAAAGTATTTAAACCCCTAAAGAAGCCACTAAATGCTTATAGGACTCCATATCCATCAAATCATCTAATCCTGATCTGTCAAATGATTTTATTTTAAGGATCCATGAGAGATAAGAGTCTATATTGATTTTTTCCGGTTCATCCATCAATTTGGAATTTACGCTAGCAATGATACCATCTATAGGGGCATGAATGTCCTCAGCTGCCTTGACCGATTCAATAACCCCAACAGAGTCCCCCTTTTGGATTTGATGAGAAGCCTCTTTGACTTCCAGAAAAACGATGTCTCCCAAAGCATTTTGAGCATAGTCAGTAATTCCCACTACAAGAATATCGTCCTCCTTCTTAATCCATTCATGATTTGGAGTATAAAAGAGACCCTCAAGCACTCGATAAGATTTCACACTCATAGCAATGGAACGGATGACACCCAACCCGTGTCCAAGATAATTCATCATAGTTTATGTGTAAAACAATTTTTATTTGATCGCTTGCATAGAAATTGAATAAAAAGATTGAATAAATTCTTACTCCTGTTTGCTACCCTATATGCAAGAAAAACGCTTGCTATCTCAGCTTGTTTTTTGCCCTATGCTATCTGTTATGTTTCAGTACTTACTTCGACTTATTTTTGGTTCAAAACATGAACGTGACATCAACACGATCCTCCCTCTAATCCAAGAAATTTCAGCATTTGAATCAAAAGTCCAAGATCTCAGCAATGAAGAGCTAAGCCAACAAACGGATCGTTTCAAAAAAGAGCTTTCTGAGGGGAAAAGCCTTGATGATATTCTTCCCGAGGCCTTTTCGACTGTACGTGAAGCAGCCTGGCGTGCACTTGGGATGCGTCACTTTGATGTTCAGATGATTGGTGGGATGGTTCTTCATCAAGGAAAAATTGCAGAAATGAAAACAGGTGAAGGAAAAACATTAACAGCAACAACAGCAGTATATCTCAATTCCCTTCTTTCTAAAGGAGTTCATCTAGTTACAGTCAATGATTATCTTGCAGCACGTGATGCAGCATGGATGAAGCCTGTTTATGATCTCCTTGGGATTAGCGTTGGAGTGATTCAGCATGACATGAGTTCTTTGCAGAGGAGGGAGGCCTATCGCCGAGATGTCACGTACGGAACCAATAGTGAGTTTGGATTTGATTATCTCAGGGATAATATGGTGACAGAAAAGGAGCAAAAGGTACAAAGAGATTTCTTCTTTGCAATTGTAGATGAGGTTGATTCCATTCTTATTGACGAGGCACGGACTCCCCTGATCATCTCTGGACCAACAGAAGAGAACACAGAACAGTACAGGAACATCGACATAGCAATTCGACGTCTAGTCGAAGAAGAAGAAAAAGCTCCTGATCCCGAACCTCTCGAATTCCTTCCTGGTAAAGAAGAGCCTCATTTGATACGAAAGTATTACTATGACATCGATGAAAAGGCTCATAGTGTTTTTCTGACAGAACAAGGAATCAATCTCTTAGAAGAAATTCTAGGCATAGAAAATCTTTTTGCACCCAATCACTCAGAGCTCATCGCTCATTGCAACCAAGCGCTTAAGTCTCATCTAATTTATAAAGATGGGATTGATTATGTAGTTCAAGATGGGCAAGTAGTCATCGTAGATGAACATACGGGAAGGACTATGCCTGGAAGACGTTATAGCGATGGTCTTCATCAGGCCTTAGAGGCAAAAGAGAGGCTTGAGGTTAAGCAAGAAAGTCAGACCCTTGCAAGTATTACATATCAAAACTTTTTTAGAATGTATGAAAAACTTTCTGGTATGACAGGTACTGCGGATACAGAGGCCGAAGAGTTCAAAAAGATATATCAACTTGACATTGTCGTGATTCCTACAAATGTCCCTGTTATACGAAAAGACTATCCAGATAGAGTGTATCGAACGCAAAAAGAAAAATATGATTCGATTGTACAAGAAATTCAAGACTGTTCTAAGCGTGGTCAACCTGTTTTAGTGGGTACAATTGCTGTAGAAACCTCTGAACATCTTGCCCAACTTCTTAAGAAAGCAAAAGTTTCCCATAGCGTTCTAAATGCAAGACAACACGATCGTGAGGCTCAAATTATCGCAGATGCAGGGAAGGCTGGCTCTGTTACTGTTGCAACAAACATGGCGGGGAGAGGGACAGATATTGTCCTTGGAGGGACTCCTCAATATCTAGCAGAGATTGACAATCTTGTAGCTAACTCTCCTTCCACGGAAAAGTTTAAGGATCTTCTCTTGAAAAAGAAGTTTTCTGAAGCACAAGACATCCTACAAGATATAGAAGGAAAGATCAAACAAAAATATGTAGATATTTATGATCGTTCTCAAATATGGCTAAATGAACACAAGATCGTAAAAGAAGCAGGAGGACTTCATATCCTTGGGACAGAGCGTCATGAATCCCGTCGAATTGATAATCAGCTTCGAGGACGTTCTGGGCGTCAAGGAGACGAGGGATCAAGCCGTTTTTATCTTAGCTTGGAAGATCATCTTATGCGTCTTTTTGGAGGAGAAAAAATTAAAAATCTAATGGGTCGTCTTGGGATGGATGAGGGACAAGAGTTAGAGGCTGGAATGGTAAACCGTGCGATTGCAAGAGCACAAAAACGAGTGGAAAGCCACAACTTTGATATTCGAAAGCATCTTCTGGAATATGATGAAGTGATGAATCGTCAAAGAGAGTTTGTATATAAGGAAAGGGATTTCTTTTTGAACGGTGAAAACTTTCGCCCTAAGATTATGTCTTGGACAGATGAAGTAATAGAAATGAAAATACTTCATTTCTGTGAAGGAAACGATACTTTGCAATGGGATCTTCACTCCCTAAACGAATGGCTTACAAGCGTATTGACTCTTTCTCGATCATTCTCCCCTGAAGACCTTAGACAAAGTAAGAATCCACAGCTACTTCTATTTGAATCCATTCAGCAGGAGGCACAAAAGCAATATCATTCAAAGATGGAAGAGGTAGGCGAGTCTGCTTCTACTTATGTGGAAAAAAGAATTGCTCTGGATGTGATTGATTCTCGTTGGAAAGAAAATCTTCATCAAATAGATATTCTCCGAGAGGGAGTATGGGCATCAGGTTATGCCGAGAGAAGTCCTCTTGTAGAGTTTAAGCTGGAAGGATTCCGTCTTTTTGATAATACTGTAAGTTTGATCAAAGAACAGATTGTTGACCACCTCTTTCGTGCAAAAATAGAAGCACGACTCCAATCAGAAGATACAGAGGATGAAGAATATTCCTTTGAAGAAGAAGCATCGGAATATACAATGAAACGATCGAAAGGATCTACTGTCTCTAGCGAAAACACTGCTTTTTTCAGCTCTAATCCTCAAGGGGTCTTTTCAAACAAAGGAATTGCAAACGAGAGGAATCCTACAGAAAAGAAAGCTCCCTCTTATGCCGTATCAGGAGGAGGAGCTTCTCGAAGAAGAGCTTCTCGGCGGCGAAAAAAACACTAGCTAAATCCATTTAGCATATCTATCGTTTATCTGTCGTTTATCTGTCGTCTATCTATCTTCTATCCCTCCCTCCCTCAGATGAAGTGCTAGAACCCTCAAGATAGCTCCTGTAGGGATAGCTAGAAACACTCCGACAATTCCTCCGATATGAGCACCTGCAAAAATCAGAAAAATGATCCAAACAGGATGAAGTCCTACTTTTTCTCCTACCATTCGAGGGGTTAGAAAATAGCTTTCTATCAACTGTCCCAATGCAAAGACACCTCCAATTATCACAAGATGAATATCAAAGCTGTAATAGACAAGGGAGGTCAGAAGGGCTGTAAGCAGTCCAGCAATGGATCCAACATAGGGTATTACCATACTAATACCTGCAAAAATACCTATGGGAAAACCAAAGGGAAGACCAATCAAAGTCAAAAGTAAGGCATAAAAAACAGCCATAAGAGAGGCAACGATAAATTGTCCCCTTACGATTGCAGCAAGAGCTTTGTCTATTTTTTTCCATAGAACGAGAAGGTATTTTTCGTTTTCTGGTATTTGCGAAGCAAGTTTTTTGCAAATCATATCCCAGTCTTTCAAGAGATAAAAAGTAGTAATAGGAGTAATCAAAAACAGAGACATCACTCCAAAAAGAGAGGATAGATAATGGATAATATTACTTAGGTTTTGGGTAAACATCATTGCGGTTCTATGAGAAAATTCCTGAAAAAGCTCGGACATATTTTTAGGCTCAAAGGATTCGTTCATTATAGGCTCTAAAAAAATCTGATATTTTTGAAACACAGGGAGAACTTGTTTCAACAGATTCTCTGAAAGTTCAGGGAGTAACTTGACAAAAGCTAGGCCTTCTTGAAAAAGAGAGGGAAGGGTGAAGAAGAGCAGGAAAACCAAAGCAGTCAAAAAGCCAAAAGATAGAATGAGAGAACAAAGTATTCGATTGTAAAGGTACCTTTCCATACGAGTGCAAATTGGATCCAAAAGCCACGCGAGAACAAAACTTAACACAAAAGGTGTAAGAAGGCTATGAAAGAGAAACAGTCCTCCTCCAATTAAAAGAAAAATCGATAGATAAAAAATAATACGTTGTGTATTTCTCGTCGAGATTGGAATTCGATCGTATAGCTTAGTCATCTGTTTTTACTAAAAGTTTTGAGGCTGTTCAAGAGTCCATAAGATTATAGCTTTCCCATGTCATCAAATCCAAGAACCATATTATTCCGGTGAATCAGCTCTTTTCCTCTCCAATATGCTTTGTTTTTTTGCAATTCATTCGGATCCATAGACAGCATAGCGAGTAGATCATTGTATCCATAAGCTGCAAGCCCCCTTCCCAGAGGTCTTCCAGACATTCCTTCAATTAGGATTATCTCATGAGGGAAAAAGTTTCCACTGATACTTTTGATGCCTACCGGAAGAAGAGATGCCCCTCTCTCCAAAAGAGCCTCTTGTGCCCCTAGATCTACAATTACTTTTCCCTGTAGAGGTGCAAAAAGCATCCATTTTTTTTTTGTACTCAAAGCCTTTTTTTGTGGACAAAAAATAACCGTACCTATATCCTCGGCATTGAAGAGTCTTTGAATAGGTTTTTCTTTGCCTCCATGAAGGATGGCACAAATGCATCCGCTTAGATTGGAGAGGAAAGCTGCTTTAAGTTTACTCTTCATCCCTCCCTTGCCTGGACCTGAAGGCCCTTCTGCAGCAACCCAATGTTTCTTTTCTATTTTTTCAATCATCTCTTGTCGCTTTTCATCCATTAAGAAGCCTTCCGATGATGTAAGGATGAGGAGATAATCTGCATGAATCAAAGTAGCACAGGCAGAACTAAGAATATCATTTTCTCCAAACATTAGCTCCTCCACGGCGATTGTATCGTTTTCGTTGATTACGGGAAGAGCACCAAGATTCAGTAGCTCATTTAGTGTTTGCTCAATATTCGCACAAGAGCGTCTATTACGAAAATCACTTGCTGTCAAAAGTACCTGAGCTGATGGTATTCCTTTCTCTCGCATCAGTTTCTCATAGCAAGACATCAGATGGTTTTGCCCAAGAGCAGAGATGGCTTGTCTTTTACTAGTAGTAGAAACTTTTCCAGGTGGAATATTATAGAGTTGAAGTACTTCTTTGCCTCTCAAAACAGCTCCGCTCGAAACAAGAACAACCTGAGTACCTCTAGCACGAAGGAACAGTATATCCTCTCTCAATCTCCGAAGAAAATCCTCTCCTTCCTCTAGTAGACTACTTCCTATCTTGATGACAACTCGTGATGGATTGGATTCCTTAAAGAGATTCCGGTTCATGTGTTCTAGCTTAATTCAAGTGGTTTTTGAGAAGACTTTGGTTGAGAATAGTCTAGCGAATCATCTTTATGATGAAGGCATGTACACAGAGCACTCACACTAGGTCAATAGGATTTCTGTCTTTTGATTACGAACATATCACCTTAAAATTAAACGAAAGCCAGCACTAAAATCGTTTTTGAGATCTGGGAAGCCTCCATAATCTCGATAATCCGCTCGTGCAAACTTCAGGCTTTCCGCGAATGACCCTCCTCGTATTACACGAAAGATTTTTCCCTTTAATGGGAGCCAGGCTTCTAAAGAGTTTCTGTCCCATACAGCCCCTTTATAAGGAAGGTACCAACTTGAAGTCCATTCTTGAGCGTTTCCACACATCCCAATGATCCCATAAGGACTTCGATCTTTTAGCTCATATACAGAAAGAGTATCTCCTATTTTGCTTTCTAAGGTATTACATGCCAGACCTTTCTGTAAGCTAGTGTCTATACCATCGATAATACTAGAGACACCATCTGGATAGACGGGTGGACTTCTATAGATAGAGCTCTTGGCACCATTCAAAAGGAGAGATAGCCCCCCTCGTGCAGCCATTTCCCATTCCAATTCCGTGGGAATACTTTTTCCAGCCCATGAAGCATAAGCCTCTGCATCGCTATAGCTTGCCTTATGAAAAGGGTGGTTTTTTTTCTTTATTGGATAGCTTCCCTCTCTTTGCCAAGATTTCGGAAGAGGACGACGGGTCTTCTTGCAAAAACGGAAATATTCTTGATTGGTTACCTCATGTTGATCCATATAAAACCCACGGATTCGGACAGCATGTGCAGGATTTCTGTCGCTAAAATAGGGGTTGAAATTATCGACTGAAGGGTCAGAATCTTGGCCAAAGACAGCAGTATCTTTTTGGATATAGATCATTTTCTTGTTATCTTTATGATAACGTATCCTGCGTGGATAAGTTGATGATGGATTCTTGCTAGTATATCTATTTGAAGTAGGAGGAGGATAGCTTATGATTTTCTCATAGATTCCAGCTTCTCTACCAATAGAAAAAGAAGGACTGTTCCTTAAGCTAGATGATGTAGTGCTTTTACGAAATCTTCCATAAAGAAAAATTTCAGGATAAGTTCCATCTTGTTTGCGAATCTCTATCCGACTACAGATGAAAAGACCAAGCTCTATTCCATCTTTGGAGCGAAGCTGTAACAATGGTTTCTTCCGAAAAAAAGAACGAAGCCCTTCCCACGTGGCTTGAGGATAGGTTTTAGGGGCTTTCCTAATTTTAAGCATTCCCTTGTTTTGGCGAACTTCTCGAATCTCTCCAATCACAAGGAAAGACCATCGAAATCCAGAAGCATCAGTGAGCTGTGAGGGGAGCTTGTTTTGAGGGCGAGATACGAGAGAGCTTTGTACTATCAGAGCTACTATCAGAAAAATTAAGGTCTGAAGCAATAGGCTGGATATACTTCTCAATGCAGAGGGCATGTGTAGAGTATCGGCAGAGATTTTTACCGCTTATAATAGAAATTCCGGCAACACGCTAGTCCAGAAATACTCATTGAATTAACTTACTTTGCTAATAGCGAAGAATCGATATATCGCTCCTTCGCTTTCAAATGTCCCGCATAGTTTTCTGAAAAATGATGGCTTCGGTCTGGTTTCACCACAAAATAAAGATATTTGTTCTGTTCTGGGTCAAAGACTGCCTTCAAAGACGCACGACCTGGATTAGAAATGGGGCCTGGCGGGAATCCATAATGAATGTATGTATTGTAAGGGGAAGGCTTTTCCAAATCCTGCAAGTATAACTTTTTTTTGGGCTTGGGGAAAAGATACTGAACAGTGGCACAAGACTCAAGTCTCATTCTCTTTTCGATACGGTTTAAAAAGACTCGTGCAATCACTCGGCGTTCTTTTGCATGCTGTGCTTCTCTTTCCACAATAGACGCAAGAATGATTCTCTCATGTATCTTTTGCACTGGGAAAGATATTCCTCCAGTGATCTTTTTTAACTCTCGAAAGAAGTATTGAAGCATGAGCTCGTGAAAGTACTTTGCAGAATATCCCTTGGGAATCATATAGGTTTCTGGGAGAAGATAACCCTCTGTCGAAGCACCTTTGATCTTATACTTTTTGAGGATGGATTGATTCGATGAAATTTCAAGGAACTCTTCCCTATTTTTCACCAGACCTTTCTCCGTAAGATAATCTCCTATTTGGCGATTGTTCCATCCCTCTACAATAGTGAGAGGATATAGCTTTACTTTCCCTGATGCAATAGAAGAAATAATCTCTGGCATCCACATAGAATCATTCAGTTCATATACTCCTACATGGATAGATGAGGAGTGCCCCAATAGTTGCAAATAGAAACGAAAGAAACGAGAATGATGAATTAGCTTGAGTTCTTTCAGTTTCTGGCTGATTGCATAGCCACCACTCCCTGGAAGGATCTCAAATTGAATGGCTCGTCCTCCATCTCCAACCGGAGACATAATCGCAACAGAGGTAACAAAGCAAACCAGCAAAGCAGTAACCAAAAGCTTAATCGGAAGGCGATACGATGGCTTCTTAGTCATTTTTTCAGGTCATTTGTTCAGGTCATCTTTCTCGGTCATCTTCTTTAAGGAGATGGAAAAGACACCATCCAAAAAAGGCACTTGCTGCTATTACGGAAATGCTCATTAAAATCCAGCCACCAATTGTCATTTTTCTACTTATTCTCCTCTACTTTTTCTATCCAATGCTTCTTTGCAATACCTATCAATATACCAAAGAAAACCACTAAAAAAAGAATGAATGAAATTGTGTACATAACAACGGGCTGATTACGTATTTGCTCCCAATAGCTTGGAAGGTTCCTAAAAGCCCAGAATAAAAGAATTACTAGAAGATAAACAGGAGATACATACTTCAGAATAAAAGCAAAGAAATTAGGAACTCGCATCAAAGAACCTCGTCGAGCCTCTTCTAATCCTTCCTTTGCACCTATAACCCATCCAAACATCACAACAGTAATCGTTGCGAGCACATAAATTCCAGCCGTTCCAAGCCAAAAGTCCATGGTCTCTAAAGCAATGCTATCTTTGGAAAAATACATAATAAATCCAGTCCCTCCTAACGTGAGAATGCTTAAAACTAGAATTGCCTTTTTTTTGCTAAACTTTAGACCCTCTTCAAAAAAGGCAACTGCTGGCTGAAGCATTGATATGGAGCTTGTAAGAGCTGCAATAAATAAAAGAAAAAACCAAACAAAGCCGACCAGCTGTCCAAGAACCATTCGGCTAAACACATTGGGAAGGGTAATAAATCCCAAGGAAAAAGTAGAAGAGCTGATTGAATCGCTCCCTAAAAAAATAAATGCAGCAGGAACAGTAATCATTCCCCCTAAAGCAATCTCCGCAAAAATATTTCCAGAAGAGGCAGTGGTCCCAGAAAGTAGGACATCGTCTTTTGCTCTCAAATAGCTACTATAGTTGATGATAACTCCAAATCCTACCGATAACGAAAAGAATACATGACCAGACGCGACAAGCCATGTTTCAGGATTCAATAAGGTATCCCACATACTTTTCCCCCCTTGTACAGGATTCCACATCGCACCTAGACCATTTACCAAGCTACGTTCCGGCTGAGAAGGGTCTGGCGTTCCCAAGGTCAAAACACGAATCAATACCAAAAAAGCACATACAAAAAGAAGAGGTACTGACGCACGAACAACGGTTTCAATACCCTTGTTGATACCTCTATAAATGATCAGGAAGTTCAAGAAATAGCATATAAAAACCGTCCAAATAGCAGGGTTTGCGAAACTTGCTAAAAGTATACCATCTTTTTCAGAGCCAGTGAAAGATTCAAAGAAACTTTTGTAATCGGCAGAATTTCCTCCCAGAGTAATTCCACCAACTAAATATTGATAGGCATAATAGAGGCACCATGACTCAATCAGGACATAGTACATGAATATGCCAACAGGAATCAAAAGCCCTAAAATCCCAGTATAAGCAGAAAAACGTCCTTTCCAAAGTACCTGAAAAATTCCTGGTGTAGAATGAAATCCATGTTTTCCTCCCATCCTTCCCATTGTCCATTCTACCCAAGCTATAGGAAGCCCCAGAAGGAGGATTGCAATCACATAGGGTATGATAAAACTTCCTCCTCCATATTGAGAGGCAAGACCAGGGAATCGGATAAAATTGCCAAGACCAATGGCGGTACCCATAACGGCACAAACAACCCCTATTTTAGAGTTCCAGTGTTCAGTAGGTCGAGACGAAGACAAGACTGTCCATCCTCTTCCTATACTCCCAAAGATGTCAAGAAAAAAATTGTCAACCATATAATATTGCGATAGCAGTATCTATCCATTTGTTAAGAAAGTTATTGCTTTTACAAGAAACCATAAGGATTGTGTCGTTTTGTAAGATGCAAGTAGAAAGACAAAAATCTATTATCCAGAAGTTGCTTAAATTTCGAGATGAAAAAGAAGGACAAATGGGCCAAGGAGAGATCAAAAAAAATGTGAATGTCTATATGGATCAAGAACGACTCCAAAAAGAGATTCTTTCCGTTTTCAAACAACACCCTCTTATCGTAGCCCATCAAAGCGAGCTTCCAAATCACGGAAGTTTTCTTGCTCAGAATTTATCTGGAGTTCCAGTACTTTTAGTACGAAACCAAGAAGGGAAAATCAAGGCATATCTTAATGTATGCCGCCACCGAGGGACTCGTCTTTTGAAAGATAAGGGATGTATTTCCATGATCACTTGTCCTTATCATCATTGGTTTTATTCATTAGATGGGAAGCTCATGGGTGCTCCTCATAGAAATGGTTTCTCTGAAGAAAGCTTAAATCAGAACTTGATCCCTCTTCCTGTGGAAGAAAGGCTTGGTTGTATATGGTTGAATCTTGCTCCGAACTCCAAGATGGATATGAATGTTCACTTGAGAGGTATGGAAGAAGAGCTGTTGTCTTTTGGGCTGGATCAATATATTTGTTTTGATAAAAAAGAATCCAAGCGAGATATAAATTGGAAGTTGGTAGTAGATTTATTCCTTGAAGTATATCATGTGAGATTTGCCCATCAGAAGACACTTGGCAAAAAGTTTCTAAGTAATATTTATCTTTATGAGCAAATTGGGAAACACCTTCTTCTGATCAATCCGAAAGAACGTATTAACAGGCTCAATCCCAAAAATATGTCTTCTTGGGATATTCGGAAAATAGCAAATATCCAATATATGCTCTTCCCAAATGTTATATTGCTTCTGGAACCCCATCACATAGATTTGCTTTTAATATTTCCTGAAACAGAAAGTAGCACACGTTTATTCCTTTATACTTTGATCCCAAAAGAGAAAAACTCGCCAAAAAAACAAAAACTATACCAATTCAATTCTGATTTTTTTTCCAGTGTTATCGAAGAAGATCTGACTATTGGAGAGTCCATTCAAGCAGGAATATCCTCTGGAGCTAATAAGTATTTTACTTTTGGACGCTTTGAGGAGCCAATTGAACTTTTCCACCAACAAGTAGAGGAATCTCTCTTATAAGACCTTTTCAGAGTATGAGACTCCGAAAATGGGGCGGGCATCCGTGTTTTCACGAGAGGGATGACCGCACCTCCCTCTCGTGGCTCTCCCCGCGCCCGACACTTCACAGATAAGACCTAAGTTGCACCCTCCGTGGTGCAACTTAGGGACGCCAAAACAGGGAAACCCTGTTTTGGCTCACATTTTCGGAGCTTCATGGCTCCGAAAATGGGGCGGGCATC
>JABABJ010000033.1 GCA_014238275.1 Leptospirales bacterium
GTATAGCTTTGTTCGATAAAGAGACATCTCCTAATGCTTTGAGCCTCTTCGGAAACTTTCTTGAATGAACTAAGAGACGGATCTTTTTCGGTCAGTATGTAAAGAAGACTAGAGCATCTTGTTCCGTAGCCATGTTCTAAAAGAGAAATAAATCGAGAGGATAGAAGTTGTTCTTTCTCTTTACCAATACCAGTATCTGGAAGCTCTTGGTAGGGAAATCTGCTTGCATCTTGAAGAAAGGAAAAAAGTTCTTCAGAAGAAGGAGGATGACTTGGAAGCTTGCTGTTCTGAAGAATCGTCTCAAAATCGGCTTTTCCCTGCCGCACCTTAGGCCATGGAGTATCAAGAAGATGATTGGAAAGTCCATAAAGCCCCTTGCTCAGCCTTTGAAGAGATCCTGTAATGTTAGAAAAATAGTATAAAGAAGCTGAATCACCGAATAGAATATTAAATCCTTGGTAGGAGTGATAGTATTGTTCTTTATTGTGAAGAAGTTTTCTTCCAAATTCTATGGCATTTTCTGAAGAGCTGAGATAGTTTTGGATCAAAGAGCCTCGAGATAAAGGATTCCTCACTTTATGCAAAGAACCTCTATAGTTTGTGATAACAGCCCATTTTTGATCCTTGCCTACGGCAAGCCAGCTACCTCCACCTTCTAAGTCTCGTCCTCCTAGTATTTCTGGATGATCCTCCCAATAGGAAATAGGCTGGGATTCCCTTTGGTAAAACTCGTCACGGTTAGTGGCTAACAAGAGAGGCATCGATTCATACTGACCATAGGATACATAAACAACGCACATACAAACAGATATTCAGGATTCTGGCTGAAAGCGAATGATATTGGATGGAAGCCCTGTTTCAAGTTTTTCGCTATTTTGTATGAGTGGACGAATCATAATAAATTCACCTCTCATCAAAACAAGTTCTAACGCACAAATTCTATTTCCTGTTGTTCCGACAACTGTCTCGCTCCCTTTGGCTTCTATTATATACTCATCAGGACGGTTTGGACTAAGGAGAAGATTTGTACAATCTGCTCCTTGTTCGGGCTCTGCCATGATTAGGTCTTCTTCGGAATCTGCTCGGTAGAGGCGATATCCTCTGAAATCTGCTTCTCTATTTTCTGCTCGAAGGATAATGATACAACATTCTTTTTTATCTTCTATAGTCTCTTCCTCTACAGAAATGAGAATAGGAATGTTTGCCCTTTGCCCTTGGATGCTATAATAATTACATCTTTCTAAAAGAAAAGTCGCGAGCAAAATAGAACATACTACAGGGAAACCTAATATGATAAAATGCATCTTAACCAAATCCTATAATTTGAAGAATTGTATTCCAAAAAATCCTAACTTGAGAATTTGGTGATTGTTTAGGATGAAGACTTTCCCAACCTCTCTTGGATGCCTCTCGAATGGTTTTCTTTTTTGCTGACTTGATGACAACTTTTCTTTCAGCTAGAAGGAACAAAGGATTGTCAGAAAAACTATCAGAATATGTGACAGAGCCTTGGATCGGCAATGGATGAGAAAAGCTCCCTTTTTGAAGACAGTCTTTCCATATTGAGGGGGGAAGAATATCCTGCATCGCTTCAATTTTAGCGGCTCCTTTGTTGTTTGCCCCTTCTATTACAGGAATCAAAGGCATTCGTTTTTTTACTTCAATATTTGTAGCATAAAAGGCATCAAATCCAAGCTCATTTGCGATGTGACTAACATAAAAAGAAGGACTTGCCGTATTGAGTACTAAAAAGTATTTTTTTCGACGGTAATCAGAAAGAATCTTCAGCATCTCATCATATAATAAAGGTTTTAAGATATATCTAACAAAGTCACAGCTATGCTTTTCTAGTACATTTGCTTTCATCCGAAAAAGAAAACTAAAGAAGATACTCTTGAACTGTTTTGTGTCCAGAATGTGCAAAAGATACAAGAGCATTGCAGGAATGGCTAGAAAAAGATAGAAAATCCGAAATCTTTCTTTTTGAAGTACACTTCTACAGAAAAGAAGCATTGTATCATGAGGAAGAAGAGTATAATCCAGATCAAAAAAAGCAAATTTCTTCATAATTGTGAAATTAATAATAACTTGTGCTTCTTAGCCGAGGATATTTCGCAAGGCATCCACAAGATAAGGAAAGCGAAAGATAAATCCCTCTGACACTGTCTTTTGGTTAGAGACCCTTGTACTATCAAGAAGCAGAGAAATTCTTTCTCCCATAGCAAATCTAAGAATAGACTGGGGAATTTTGGGGAAGACAACTGGCTTTTTGAGAAGTGTTGATAACTGTTTTGTGAACACTTGATTCGTAACAGGTTCCTGACTGACTGCATTATAAATACCATGCCATTGTTTGTTACAGATTATATATTCAATCATACTACATAAGTCATCGATATGAATCCAGCTATAATACTGTTCTCCTGCTCCAAAGGTTGCCCCTGTATAAAACCGAAAGGGTTGTAGCATTAGAGGAAGGGCTCCGCTGTCTTTGCTAAGGACAATTCCTATTCTTAGGATCACAGTTCGTATTCCTAAAAGAGATATCTGAGCTGCTTCGTTTTCCCAATGCCATGCTACATAAGGAAGAAATCCATCCCCAGGAGAATCTTTTTCGGTAAGAAGAGTATCCCCCCTATCTCCATAAAACCCTATAGCTGACGCATTGATGAAAAGAGAAGGCTTGTGACCAATTTCCTGAAGACTGTTTGCAATCAGCCTTGTACTTTGCACTCGACTCGATACAATGGATGACTTAGTATGAGATGACCATCTTTTTTTACTTATGTTCTCTCCAGAAAGATTAATGACAACATCTGCTTGCTGCAGAATATCAGGGTTCATATATCCATTAGCAGGATTCCAATGGAAGCCTGCTTGTGATGGGTTGCGACTAATAATAGTAACTTTATAAGTATCCTTGTCTAAAAAGTTTTTAAGATAGCTCCCTATATTCCCACTCCCTCCAAAGATGAGAATGTTTTGTTTTTTAAGATTTTTTATCTTTTGCAATTTTTCTATACTCCTATATTTTTTGTTCCGAAATTCTTTGGACAAGAGTTTCTTTCTTTCTTGTATATCCGAAGGTGATATCTTCCAAACAGACTGTTCCACAAAGATTCATTGTCTCTCTAAGCTCTCTCGCATACTTTTCGAAAAGATTCTCTACTGCTTTGACTCCTCCTCCTACTGCAGCAATTGCTATAGGTCTTCCTACCAAAACAGCCTCTGCTCCCAAAGAAAGCATTTTAAATATATCTTGCCCAGAACGTATACCACCATCTGCCAGAATAGATAGTTTCCCCTTTACAGCTCTAGCAATTTCTTCTATGACACGTGCAGTTCCAGGACTGCTTTCTAGCACACGTCCTCCATGGTTGCTAATGATGATTCCATCCATTCCAGCTTCTACGGCAGCAAGTGCATCCTCTGTAGATAAAATTCCTTTGAGGAAAAAGGGAAGTTTTGTCATATCTCGGATTCGTTTTAAGTCATCTATGCTATAGGATTGTGTCTTTTGTTTTTTCATGCTCATTGTCCTAAAAGAAACCGCATCGATATCAATTCCTATGGCGGCAACTCGAATTTCTTCTGCTAGACGAAAACGTTTTTTCAATTCGTTCCAGTCAGAACGAGGCTTAAAGATAGCAGCTCCTCTTCCATTAGTATTTTCCAAAGCCTTCATAACTGTAAGATATTTATCAGGGCTTGCTCCGTCTCCTATCCATCCTATTCCTCCACTCTGACTAACACCTTGGAGAAGAAAATTAGCAAAGTCATATTCACTTATGGAATGATTCATGTTTGTTACTGCCCCTGTCATTGGAGCTGCCATCACTGGATGATCTAAACGAAAACCAAGAATTTCTATGCTAGGATCAGCCTGAAAGTCGCTTCTGATAAAACGAGGAATAATCTGTATCTCTGCAAGGGAAAGAATATTATCTTGAAAGGATTGCATTTTATTTCCAACACCTCCCATACCAGGTACTCCACTGGCACAATGGACACCATCACAAATCTTACATACCCAGCAGGTTTGGTTGCCAAATTTCTCTCGAGCAGTTTCTTCTACCTCTTTCCAGTCGATAGCTGCTCTTTCATCCACTTCTAATTTAAGTAGGGATTTTGCTTTCAAAACAGCTTCTTCTGCCTCTTGAAGACTATCCCCTGAGGCAATGATATGTCCCACTTTATCTATGTTGCTAGAAGGTCGCTTCATCAGGTCACCTTGCTTTTTTGTTATATAGACGTTTTCTATGCCTGAAACAGATTTCATTTCCTCTGCTCCGCTTAGTTTGAGTATCTTGCCTGGAGCAGAAAAAATCCCTCGTTCTATCGCAACTCGGTTATGTATTTTCTCAACTTCATCTCCTTTCCATTGCTCTATATTAGGGAATGGCTTAGAGCCTATTGCAATTTTGATAGCAGCTTTCAAGAGATTAATACCAGAATGGATTGGATAAGTATGAGAAGACATAAAACCTCCTGAAAGCCTAGCGGCAATCTCTCCTACTAAGATTCCTTTTTCAGGAGTAATTTTCAGATCACCTTTAGCAGCTCCTGTATGGATCCCAAGTGCTTTCATAGAAGATTTCATCACATGTTTTGCTTCTTCCAGAATTTCACGAGACTTTTGCGAGGGCATATTATGCCCTTCTTCAATAAAAAAAGGTTCTCCTGAAATGATACGATCTGCAATACCAGAGATATAAAACTTACCGTTCCAAGCAAGAGCATCTACAGAAAGCTCATCTCCTTCCATAAACTCCTCAAGGATCATTTCACCAGTAGAAGAATATCTCTTCGAATGATGAAAAGAAGCCTTGAGTTCCTCTCTTCTGTTGATTTTAACAACACCTCGTGATCCCATATTCTCAGCAGGTTTCAGGACAAGAGGAAATCCAAGACGATCAGCTGCTTCTCTTAGATCTTTAAGAGACCAAATCGCTTCAAACATTGGCACTGGAATTGAATGGGCTTTAAGGCGACGTCTCATGAGCACCTTGTTTACAGCTGCTTCTGCATCGTTATAGCGGATTCCGTGAAGATTCAAAGAAGAAGCTATAGCAGCTACAGTACGGCTTGCATCAGTCCCTGCTGTAACAACCCCTCGTATCGGAAGAACTTTATTAAGATCATGAGCCTCTTTTGTACATCCTTCTATATCAAGGGTGCTTACGGTTCTTGAATCATTTGCTTTCTTTGCTGCGATAGAATCAGGAGATATATCAAAAACAATCGTTCCAAGCCCCATTGAATGAGAAATTTCTACTAAAGGAAGCTGAAGAAGACCTCCTCCAATAATCAGTATATTTTGTTTTCCCATCAAACTATTACTTGTTAACTTTAGGTTTACTCATAGAAAGATCTCATAAAGATAGATGTTTTTTGAGCATTGATCTAATTTGGCTATGATATAATATCGAAATTTATATTGTAAGAACGCTATATAGATTAAAGCAATAAAAACGCAAGACTTAAAAAAAGAAAAAAGCCAAAGATATCAGTACAGGAAGTGATAAGAATGACAGAACCTACGGCAGGATCAATTCTCAAATAATACAAGAGCTGTGGAATTAGAGTTCCAGCAGATGTGGCAAAAATCATATTCCCACATAATGCCATAAGAAGTATACTGCTTAAAAGCAAGTCCTTTGTGACAAAGTAGACAATAAGAGCAGCAATTCCTCCCACTACAATACCGTTCAAAAGACCAACAGCGAATTCTTTGCGGAGACGTCTTCTCGTTTGCCCTCGACGAAGATTTCCAAGAGCAATCCTTCGTACTGCAAGAGCCATAGATTGACCTCCTGCACTTCCTCCAATACTAGCAACGATGGGCATAATAGCTGCAAGAACAATAGATTTTTCTATAGTGTGTCCAAACGATTGAATGACTACAGAAGATAGGAAGGCCGATATAAGATTCAGAAGAAGCCAACCCGTTCTTTTAAAGGAAGATCGGATAAAAGGGCTACTCAAGGTTTCTTCCTCTGAGACTCCTGCCATACTAAGTATATCTTCGCTTGCTTCTTCTTGGACTACTTCTAGTATATCATCCGCTGTAATCCTTCCCAAAAGCACACCAGAGGAGCTGATTACAGGAGCAGTAATAAAGTCATATCTTGTGAAGATTCTGGCAACTTCTTCCTGATCCGTATCTACAGGTATTGGGATTAACTCGTTCTCCATAATCCTTTTGGCTTTGGTCTCTGGTTTGGAAAGGACCAGCTTTGCAAGAGGGATATGACCTTGATAGCATCCTTCCTTATTCGCGACAAATATATTATGAATCTTTTCTTTCTCGCGAGTTTTACGTAGAATAGAAATTGCCTTTTGTACAGTTTGTTCAGTTTGGACAGTTACCATTTCTTTTGTCATGATCGATCCTGCTGTGTTTTCTGGATAATTTAGGTGTTCTATGATCCGAATACGACGAAGAGGAGGGACATAGCTTAAAATTTGTTGAATTGTCTCCTTCTCTAGCCCTTCTAGGACATGTACTGCTTTCCCTGATGCTTGCCCTTCTACCACAGAGGCTATTTCTACCATTCCCATCCTCCTCACATATTCTTCTCGAAGAATATCAGGGAGCTCTGCAAGGACATCTCCCTTGATTTCTAAACTCAATTCCCCTAAAATAGAATATCCCTTGTCCAAATCTAGTCTTTCGAGAAGAAAGGCTATATCGGAAGGATGGAGCTCCTGAAGAATCCCTTTTAGTTCTTCTCGCTTTCTCTTATCCCAAAGATCAAGGAGATGTTCTTGCCAGTTCTCATCTTCTCTGTGTAAAGAGATCGAATCAGGTTCAGGAAGATAGTCTTTGAGATGATCTTTTTTTTCTGAGGGCAATTCTCTCATAGAGTCAGAAAGAAATCATCGAAAGGAGTGTCAAGGTCATTAAAGTCCACTCTCGGAAAATCTTTTTCCAGAGAAGAGGTTTTATAAAACCTATATCATACCGCCAGTTTCACGAGAGAGCTCTGCTAAAAGGGGAGAGCACGCGGATGGTCTCCCTGTGGCTCTTCCTCGTACCCGACACTTCACAGATAAAACCTCACTTGCACCCTCCTTGGTGCAAGTGAGGGACGCCAAAACAGGGAAACCCTGTTTTGGCTCACATTTTCGGAGCTTCATGGCTCCGAAAATGGGGCGGGCATCCGTGCCCGCCGAGTCTGTGAGTGCGGGTGTGTTCCGCCACGTCCGTGTGGCGGTTTTAACTATCTATCGGGATTTTTGATTTTCTCGGCGACTCTTATGTGAGCAAGCCTAATACTCACTCTCAAATCATTTCAAAATTAGTGAATACTTACTAGTATTACTGCCTCTTTTTAGTGAATATTGACTGAAATTCCCGATTTTTCGGTGATTTTTCTCTATTTCAAAAATAATGCTTGACTCACAATGAAAATATAAAAGTATTCTAATCATCTTTTCATAATAGCTGAGATTATAGGCATCCCTCAGAAAGAATCCATATCCCTTGCTATTGTATTTGAGAAATTCCCTCTCGTAGGAGGCGAGAATAAGAACCGTTTCTTTTGAGAAGCTCATTATGACTCCCTTCTTCTACGATCTTTCCAGAATCTAACACAAGGATTTTGTCAGCTTGTTCAATAGTTTTTAGATGATGGGCAATCACAAAAACAGTACGATTTTGGAAAAGCCTCTGTAGAGCTTTTTGGACCATTCTCTCACTATGTGCATCTAAAGCAGAAGTCGCCTCATCTAGGATGAGTATTTCTGCGTCTCGCAAAAGAGCACGTGCAATTGCAATCCTTTGCCTCTGCCCTCCTGATAGGCTCATCCCTCGATTCCCGACCAGAGTTTGATAGCCATCAGGAAATTCTGTGATAAAATCATGGGCATACGCAAGCCTAGCAGCTTTTTCTGCATCTTTTGGACTATCTTGTGGGCTTTTACAAACAATATTTTCATAAATGCTTCCATAAAACAAAAAAATATCTTGTGTTACAATACCTATTCTTTTCCGATGTTCTTTGATGTGAAAGTCTTGAAGGTTATGACCATCTAACAAAACCCGTCCAGAGGTTGGTGCAAAAAATCCTGCTAGTATGTCCATCATGGAGGATTTTCCTCCCCCACTCTTTCCGACTAAAGCTATCGTAGAACCTATATTTACGTGTAGTGATATATTATGAAGTACCTGCTTTTCTGTTTCTGGATAGGTAAAACAAACATTTTCAAAAGAAATTGATTTCTTTAGTGGTTGAATTTTTCGAGGATGAGAAAGATATCTTTGCTCTTGCAGATGATCCATAATTTCAAATACCCTTTTAGCAGCTTCGCCTGTTTGATGAAAAACAGCATAAGCACCTGTCAATTGTGATATTGGGCGAATCGTTAAAACCAAGGTTATAAAAAAAGTAATAAAGTCTCCTCCTCGGAAATAGTTGGGATCCAAAAAGAAGCTTCCTAAAATTAAAATAGAAAGCATCATCATCGTAGCGTTGAGTTCTGATGTATAAGGTATAAATTTTTGAAAAAATACCTCACGGAGCTTCTTTTGAAGCAACTTCTGTGTGAGCCTCTCAAATTTCTTGGTCTCATAATTTTCCATACCTGTTAGGCGTATGACTCGTATTCCCTGTAATGTTTCATGCAGATGAGACTGAAGCTCTGCTACCAGAGAAAGAGCCTTTCCTGAAATGAGTTTTAATTTCTTGGAAAAAAAAGACAAAGGAAGCAGGAAAAACAAAACAGTTAAAATACACAAAATAAGGAGAGGAAAATTGAGATAGCTTAAAAGAAACAACTGAAAGCTCAGAAAAAAGAAGGCTGTAACAACATGTCTTATCTGTTCGGAAAAAACAAAACTTATCCATTCACAGTCATTCCCCACACGACTAGAAATATCAGAACTTCTGTTACGATGAAACCATGTCAAAGGAAGGTGAACTACTCTGTCATGAAAATCTCTTCGTATCTTATAAATTGCTTGTTCGGAACAATAGTTGTACAATCTCATAGAGATAAACTGAAAAAATATCCTTATACTGAATAAGAGAAAGAAAAAGGAAGCTGTACAAGCAATAGCTTGAAAAGGAGAGAGGCGGAGCTGATTGATCTTTAGTTTCCACTGAATTACTCCATAGAGATGTAAGTTTTCGGAAAATGAAAGAATCTTCTGCCTTTTATGATTTGAAAAGAGAGCTTCCTCCTTTAATAAATCAAAAGAGTAGGAAGAGGCATCTTTTCCAGAAAGGATCTTTTTTATGATTTTTTGTTCTTTGAGACTATAGGGAATTGTGTAGT
This sequence comes from Leptospirales bacterium, assembly GCA_014238275.1. Taxonomy (GTDB): domain Bacteria; phylum Spirochaetota; class Leptospiria; order Leptospirales; family Leptonemataceae; genus JABABJ01. Next base: position 9,280 of record JABABJ010000033.1, read on the forward strand.
AGGTTTGGGAAGAATCAAAAAGAGCTCCAAAGATAAATAGAAGAGAGGTTAAGCTAAGTCCGTTAAATAAGGCAGAACAGAAAGATGCTGTGAGAGCACCATAAAATCGTAGTCGGTATCTCCTGAAATATGTGACAATACGAAAAAGAAACTTCACCTTACAGAAAGATTTGTCATTTAACAGGTGGAAGGATCAGAATTTTTATTATCAGGAGCACCAACTAGTATTGCCATATTACCAGAAGGGTGCTTATTTTCACGCATCATTTGGTGGGCATTCCCAGTATCTTTCCATGAAAAGACACGAGAAAGACAAGGAGCAACCTTTTTCTGGATCAGCAAATCATTGAAATCTTTGCAGTTTTGCTCATTTGCAAAGTGAGAGCCTTGAAGGCGTTTTTGGCGCATCCATAAATAACGAAGGTCAACTGTTGCATTATACCCTGTGGTTCCTGCACAGATTACTACCATACCTCCTGTTTCACAGACAAACATAGATGTGGGAATCGTGCTTTCTCCTGGATGCTCAAATACGATCTTTGGATTTCTTCCCTTCCCACAAATTTCCCATATAGCTTTTCCAAACTCGCGAGCAGTCTTTGTCCATTTCATAAAGACTTCAGGCTGATTGATATCTGTATCAAGAGCTCCCCAATGGTTAAATTGACTACGGTTGATCACACCTTCTGCTCCGAGATTTTTGCAGTAGTCTATTTTATCGTCAGAGCTGACAACCGCAACAGGTATTCCTCCAGCGGCTTTTACAATCTGGATCGCTAATGAGCCAAGCCCTCCAGAGCCTCCCCAAATCAACACAACATCGTCTTTTTGGACCACATTGGGTTTCCAATGATGAAGCATTCTATAGGCTGTTGCTCCTACAAGCATATAAGCAGCAGATTCCTCCCAAGTGAGATGTGTTGGACGAGGAAGGCATTGATGTGCTTTTACTTTTGTAAACTGAGCAAAGGATCCCCAGTTTGTTTCGTAGCCCCAAATTTGCTGAGAGGGAGCGAGAATCGGATCCTTCCCAGACTTGACCCACGGGTCATCAGCATCCCACCAGCCACAATGAAGGACAACCTGATCTCCTGGTTTGATGTTTTGTACCTTAGAACCCGTTTGATATACAACTCCAGAAGCATCTGAACCTCCGATATGAAATAATTCCTTCTCTCCCTTTTTGTTCCGTGCAGCTATCACATCGATAGGATAACCCAAAGCAGCCCATACATTGTTATAGTTGACACCAGCTGCCATCACGGCTACGAGAACTTCGTCTGGACCAATCTCAGGAACATCCACAATTTCCTCCTGAAATGCCGTAGAGGGTTCACCAAAGCGTTCAGGACGGATCACCTGTGCATACATCCGTTTAGGAATGATTCCCTCCTCTGGTGGCGGGAGAGAACCCAATGGGAAAAATTCCGGACGCTGTGTCATCAAACAAGTCTCTGAGGGATCATATTTTTTTGGCTTCTGCTTTGTAAATGTTTTTTTACTAATGATACGTCAAAAGAAAACTCTTTTTCATCAGCTAGGGTTTTGGTGGAGAATCAACGATTTTTTTGGTAGAAATAGAGATCCCATAAATCCAGCCTTCTATGCCATTTTCCAGCCTCACTAGATACCAATGGTCTCGATGAGAACCAATAGCTACTTTTTTCTGGGTTTTCTTAAGAATCTTAAAGGTATCTCCTCTATCTAAGATCACGGAGACAGACGCAATAGGAATTGGATCCATCCGTACATTGGCTCTACTACTACTTACCCAACCCTTCTTCATTATTTCTAATAGATTTTTTTCGTTTTTCTGCTGAGATTTTGAACGGAAGGGATGGCAGGTATGGAAGGAAAAAAGCACTATCCAAATGAGCCAAACATAAGAATAAAAGGAACAATTACAAGAAGATAGTCTTCTCAAGAAAAAGGACGTGTTCTTAGGCTTCATGTATGCTATAGGAATCATCGACCATATAGCAACTGAGTAAAAAGAGGAGAATTAAGTCAAGACTTTCTGAATAAAGTACGAAAAATTATCTCTGTATGCAAAAGATCTTGTATCCTCAATGCTTAAAACAAGTTCTGGAAGTATTCTATGTCTCCTTTCTTTTGAATCCAGATCAGATCAAAGCTTATACTTAGGTCATAAAGAAGAGGAATAGACTTGGGTGATAAATTCTTCTGAAGCAATTCCTTCCATATTGTATGGTCGTCAGAAAATTCTTCAATAAAACTTTTTAAGGCGTTTCTTAAAAGACGAATTTTCTTTTTAGAAAAAGTACTAAGAGGATGACAAAGAAGCCAACTGCCAGTATTCTTCCATGATTTGACCTCTACCGCATGAATTACAAGGTTTGGAGCTAATGTGATGAGATCAATCTCGCACCATCTAGTATGATAATTGTGAAGAAGAAGAGTATGACCGGAATATTCTAAAAATGACAAAGCCTCTGCTTCAGCAGGATGACGAAAGATTCTATTGTTTCTTCCTTTCAGGCTAAGTACTCACAAAGTAGATTCTCTCTCGCTTTTTATTATACTTGATCATATAAGAACATACCTTTTATGCTTAAAAAATTCTGTCAATATCTGTGTCGCTTCAAGAGAATTTTAGAGCCTTTCTTTCATGAGCTTTCATGAGATTAGATTTCCTTATCCCCTTGGAAATGTATCAAGGAAGGTGGAAATACTGTCCCTGCAATTTCTAGATCGTCGTGCTTGGAAAGATCCAAAAATTTAAGTGCTTGAAAA
>JABABJ010000052.1 GCA_014238275.1 Leptospirales bacterium
GATCGAAAATAATCCAGAAGACAGTCCTAAAGAACAAATAGAAGCTCAGTAATCTATCTACCTAAAAAAAGTTGTGCCATTTTTGGTAGCAGTAAATTGCGTCTAAATCCCAAAATCATCGAAGGCAATCATATCTTTTTCCACACCAAGGCTATCAAGCATCTCCTCTACAGCAGCCAACATCATAGGGGGACCACAAAGATAGTATTCGATCTCAGTAGGATCAGGATGTGTTTTCAGATAGTTCTCATAGACTACTTGATGAATAAATCCAGTATAGCTTGTCCACTTATCCTCTGCTAAGGGCTCAGACATGGCAACATGAAAGGAAAAATTGGGATACTCTTTTTCAATTTTACGGAACTCACCCTCGTAAAACATCTCTCGAAGAGAACGTGCACCATACCAATAAGAAACCTTTCGCTTCGTTTTCTTTGTATAGAACATATCAAAAACATGACTTCTTAGAGGAGCCATCCCTGCCCCTCCTCCTATATAGAGCATTTCTCTCTCTGTATCTTTCTGAAAGAATTCACCATAAGGACCACTTATCTGCACCTTGTCACCCGTATTCAGAGCAAAAACATAGGAGGAACAGATGCCAGGAGGAATCTCATCTTGCTTAGGGGGGGGAGTAGCAATCCGAATATTGAGCATGATCTGATTCCCTTCTGCTGGATGATTTGCCATAGAATAGGCTCGAAAGATCTCTTCGTCGTTCGATGCTCCATAACGCCAAATATTCCAATCATCCCATTCTTTATGATATTCCTTTTCGATATTAAAGTTTTTGAAACTGTTTTGAAACGGAGGAACATAGATCTGGATATACCCTCCAGCTTGAAAATCGATCTCCTTCCCTTCATCTATATCCAAAACGAGTTCTTTAATAAAGGTGGCTACATTACGATTGGAACGGACAGTGCATTGAAATTTCTGAACATTGAAAACGTCGGCAGGGACTCCTATTTTAAGATCTTCCCTTACCTTGACCTGACACGAGAGACGCCAATGATCTAATGCCTCCTTTCGGGTAAAATGTCCTTCTTCCGTAGGGAGAATGTCTCCTGCACCATCAAAGATCTGACATCTACACATAGCACAAGTTCCACCACCACCGCAAGCAGAAGGAAGATACATCCCAGCTTGACTCAAAGCAGAAAGAAGAGTCCCTCCTGGAGCGGCTTCTATTGCTTGGCTTTCATCTCCATTGATAACAATCTTTACGCTTCCCTGAGGAATAAGATATCTTTCCAGAATGAGAACCATCAGCACAAGAGTCATGATGATCAGAGTAAATACGCAAAAACTTAGGACAACAAGCATGATTCTTTCTCTTTCCTCTACTAGAAAATCATTTTAGATATTGATTCCAACAAAACACATAAAACCAATCGCCATCAAACCCGTTAAAATGAAACTCATCCCTAAGCCTCGAAGCCCATGAGGAATATTAGAATAGCGAATTTTAGTACGAATCGCAGCAAGAGCTGTAATCGCAAGCATCCATCCAATTCCCGAAGAGACTCCAAATACCGTACTCTCGGCTAAATTATAGCCCTTAGTTCCCATAAAAAGAGAAGTTCCAAGTATTGCACAGTTGACTGCAATCAGGGGAAGAAAAATCCCAAGAGAAGCATAGAGCCTAGGAGAAAATCGATTGATGATCATCTCAACAATCTGAACCATCGCTGCTATCACGGCAATATAAGTAATAAACTTGAGGAAACTCAGGTTTACGGTTGCAAGACCTAGCCAAGCAAGAGCTCCCTCTTGAAGAAGATAGTTATGTATGATCCAATTGGCAGGAGCTGTAATTCCATTGACGAAAATAACAGCGAATCCAAGACCGACTGCTGTTTCAATCTTCTTCGAAACAGCAAGAAAAGAACACATCCCCAAAAAATAGGCAAGAAGAATATTCTCAATAAAAATTGCCTTTAATGCTATACTAACGAATTCTGACATCTTAAATACCTTACGCTTCCTCGTATTTTTTAGAAACACTTCTCTGTGCCCATATTAAGAAACCAAGAACCAGAAAAGCACCTGGTGGGAGTATCATCAAACCAATATTTTGATAACCCAACTGATAAAAGGAGGCTGGAATCACAGTCAGTCCAAAAAAGGTTCCATTTCCCAAAATCTCACGAAAGAAAGCAACAAGTAACAGAATCACGCTATAGCCCAGCCCATTCCCCAAGCCATCTAAAAAAGAACGCCATGGAGGATTGGATGAAGCAAATCCCTCTGCCCTTCCTAAGATGATACAATTGGTGATAATCAGACCAACAAAAACGGAAAGCTGTTTACTCATATCAAAAAAATAGGCTCGAAGGATCTGATCTACGATAATGACGAGAGAAGAAATCACAGAAAGCATAACAATAATCCTTATATTGGAAGGGATGAAAGAACGCAAAAGAGAAATGATTAAATTAGAAAAGCTAAGAACTGCAATCACAGCAATACACATGATCAATGCCACTTGAACCTGAGTTGTCACTGCAAGTGCAGAACATATTCCAAGTACCTGAAGGGTAATTGGATTATTATCCCACAGAGGATCTTTTAGAACTGCCTTGTCCTTTTTGTCCAAAAAGGACATTTTCCTTTCTGATGTTTTTTCTTTTTTTTCTTTCGGTTTTTCTAATACTGCTCGCTTACTCATGATTTTTCCATCTCTCCTTATCCTGATTTGACTCTGTTTAGTTCTTTTGTTCTTCTTTTTTGACTCTCACATTTCCCTCATTGCTTGGTTTTTCCTTGCTTAGAGCTTCTTTGTTTAGAGCCTCTTTGTTTGGTTCTTCCTTCTCACGAAGGATTTGAAAATATTCCAGATAGCCATCCAAGTCTTCTCTCAAAAATTTCGTAATTCCATTTCCTGTGATTGTTCCTCCACTAATACCATCCACATAATGACTTAGCTCCGCTCCTGTATACTTTTCCGAGGCATTTCCCTTTACAATACTCACAGAAACAAAAGCTCCCTTTTGATCCAGTACTTTTTTACCTTGAAACTGACTTGTAAACCAAGGCTCAGAACATTCTCCCCCTAAGCCAGGGGTCTCACTATGCTTATAAAAGCGAAGATCTTTGATTGTATTTAAATCTGTCTCTAGGGCTAGATAGCCATAAATCATATCCCACAAACCATATCCTTCGATAGGAAGGATATAGGAACTAATCTCTCCCTCCGGCCGATGCAAGAAAAGCAGCCGAAGTTTTGGATCATACTCCTCGATCGTTTTTTCTGCTTTTTGTGCTAAAAGACCCAAATTATTTTGAAATAGGCTGGAAAGCTCAAAAACCTCTTTCCTATCCAAGTCATCCCCAAGAAAGCCAAGATTTGCGAGCTCAGCCTTAATGGTATCCAGTGGAATCTCTTCGTTGTTTTTATCAAAAAGAACGCTCTGAAACTGTTTTTGGAAGACTTCCATGACAGCATTGTCTCCCTTCGCCTTAAGCTCTTGGAACTGCTCCTCCGTATATCCAGATACTGAAAGAATATTTCGGATTATGTCGAGGCGTGCACTTAGCTCCTGAGCTTCACGGAGTCCTGTAGATGCCAAAGTGAGACCAACGCTAACAAATAGACATACCACAAGGGCAAATCCAAAAACATAAAAATTACCACGATTCACGTCGTTTCCTCCTCTTTATATGAAAGCGTATAGTATAGTGATCGATCAGAGGAGAAAAGATATTGATAAAAAGAATCGAAAGCATCATTCCTTCAGGATAGGCTGGGTTCCAAATTCGTATTAATATACAAAACATTCCAATCAAAAAGCCGTATACCCATTTCCCGGAAGGAGTCCCAGAAGCACTCACAGGATCCGTCGCCATAAAAACAGCTCCAAATAAAAAGCCACCCATGACAAGCTGATAATAGAAAGGTAGCGCCAAAAAGGCTGGAAGTTCTGGAGAAGCAAAGAGATTCAAGAAAAAAGACATAGAACATGCTCCCAAGACACATCCTGCTATAATCGAGAAACTCCCCACTCCAGTCACAATGAGAATTATAGCTCCGATAAGGCACATGAGAGCAGACGTCTCCCCCATACTGCCAGGTACCAAGCCTAAAAAGAGCTCCCAAAGACCATAAGACATATGAGGGTCTTTCAGAAGGGCTTGGATTGGCTCACCCCCAGTGGGTAACTCAGCGACAAGAGAAAGGGAGGTTGCTCCTGAAAATGTATCAACAGGCTGAAGGTTCCAATTATGAAAAAACAGAGGACCAAAGATTCTATCCAAAAAAGAATTAGAAGAATCGAAAATCTTTGTCCAGACTTTTGTTCCTGAAATATCTACAGGAAAGGAAAAGAAAAGAAAGACCCGTCCCGTCAAAGCTGGGTTCAGGATGTTCATTCCAGTTCCTCCAAAGATCTCCTTCCCGACAACCACTCCAAAGCTAATCCCTACAGCAGCCTGCCAAAGAGGCATTGTGGGTGGCAAGGTAAGTGGGAAAAGTATACCTGTTACCAGAAAGCCTTCACTAACCTTATGACGCCTTATCACGGCAAATAACCCCTCCCACGCACCACCTACAGCATAGCTGACAAGAATCAAGGGAAGATTGATGAGAATACCGTTCCAAGACAGCTGCCACCACAGAAAATCTCCCTCCTCTCCATACGCACGTGCGGTCTGAAAACCAGTATTATAGAAGGAAAAGAACACACACGGAAGGAGAGCAAGAACCACCGTGATCATGACTCTTTTGAGATCCACAGAGTCTCTCACATGAGGCCCTTTGGATGGGGTACGCTCAGATGGTGTGAAAAGAAAAGTAGTTGCTGCCTCCCAAAGGGGATGAAACTTTTCGAACTTCCCTCCTTTGAGAAAGTGTTTCTCGTTCTTTTCGATTTGCTTTAGAAGGAATTTCATATCACGAGGTTTCCTCCAAAACAAAATCCAGCCCTGAGCGAATGATACTCTGAAAATCAATCTTGGATGGGCATATATAAGAACAAAGAGCAAGATCTTCAGGAGAAGTCTCATAGATCCCAAGATCCTGCATTTGCTCTATATCTTCTGCCAATATAGCCTTAGCAAGAAAGGAAGGGTGAATATCCATTCCAACTACCTTTTCATAATCTCCCGTTTTTACAAAGGCTCTCAATTCACCATTGAGGCTTGCATCCATTGGATAGAGCTTTTTCTTGTCTGCTGGAAGAAGAGCAGAAAAAAGCACTGAGGCACGAAAGGAAGAAAGATAGGCACGACTCCACGTCGGAAGATTGCATCCAAAACCCAGCCAGCCTAAAAATCGTCGTTCTCCTCCTTTAGGAATTACAGACACTAAATCGTCATAAAACCCAAGACTGTCTTCTAATTCGATCTTTGTTCCCGTGAGAAGATTTCCTGAGATGATTCGATTTTCACTTTCATGAAGAACTGGACTCAAAAGACTCTTGAGAGAAGAGCCAGCCTTGTACTTGCAGTAAAAAGTTTCTCGAAGGCAAGCACCTCCTACAGCGATCCTTTTCTCAGAAGGATATTGTCCCACTAAAAGAAAACTTCCTATAGATACAAGATCCCGAGCGTTCAGATACCAGATTGTCTTCTTAGAGGAAAGCGGGCGGACTCTATGGATATGACTTCCCACTAGCCCAGAAGGATGAGGACCGCAAAATGAGTGAAAAAAGATTCCTTTCGGATTATGTAACTTTAGATCAGAAAAAATTGAGTTCTTCTTTTCTCCCGAAAAAACGATATGGACTTCGTCTGAGAGCCTCAAGATGGCATCAATTCCAGCCTGAAATTCCACCTTTTTATCTTGAAGGGCAAACTCAGGATCACACGCAAGGGGGGAAGTATCCATACAATTCACGAAAAAAGAATCTGGTCGCTGTTCGGGATTAGCAATAATATCAAAAGGGCGTTGGCGAATGTAGGGCCAGATTCCCCCTCGGAGCAGATGTTCTTTGAGGCGGTCTTCCGACAGGTTTCGAATCTCGTTGGGACGAAAGCTTTCCTGTCGCTCATATTCCTCTGTACTCGACGAATCTATCACGACACGCTCAACCACCCTCCTTGGGCCAAAATGTATATCACGGATACTTCCTGAAGAAGGAGAAGCAAACTTTAGGTCTGGACGCCTCTTATCAAAAAATAGGGGAGAACCTATCTTTACAGAGTCACCGATCTTAACGGTTAGTTTGGGTTTTACATAATGAAACTCGGGTGGGCGTACACTGAAAGAAGAAGAGGAAGAAATAGTTTTCCACTGCTCTTGAGGCTTTCCTTTTACAGGAATGTCATAACCCCTACGAAGTCGATGGTGCTGGATACTCACAAATTGCCTGCTAATCTTAGGCTTCCTTTATCCCAAACGCTTAAAAAATCACTCCTTTCTTAAGGGTCAGTTTTTCAGATATACCATGAAACTTCCAAAGCATTTTCCCAGCATTGTTTTTCGACTTCTTTTTGTCAATTAAATTTTGCAAGAAAATGATCAAACCATCTGCAAAATCAAATTGCAAATTAGGACAAAAAGAAAAAGAGAAAAAAAAGAAAAGAAGGATTCAAAACAAGAATCGTACAAAAGATATATTATGTACGATTCTTCAATTTTTAACTTGAATTCGTTTTTTTTTCGTGTAGTATGATTATTAGCAAAGCTAGCATTTATATTTTAGCAGGGAGGAGAAAGAGCAATGAAGAGAAAGAGAAAGGAAGAGAAAAAGAGGAAGAGGAAGATGATTGGTAACGTTATGTTTTTTCTCGTTAAGTGGTTCTTATGTTTTTTCATAGAAAAGCTTTTTGGGCTTCAATTTTAATCGACATGTTCGATATGGATGGATATCCTTCCCTGAGAAGAGCCAAACGAGTATTGCACCCTATATTTTAGAAAGAGGCGGGTGACTGACTTATCTACAAACAGTAGAAATTAAGACCATGAATCCTATACTATATGGTGCAAAACCTGTCAAGACTTTCCTTGCCGATCCTGATTAAGGCAAGCATGGTGTCCGACGCCTTGTGCATCCGTGCTTCTCTATAGTGCATTGTTCGGGTTTCCCATCCTTATCATAGCATCGAGGAAAGCCAGTAAGAGGAGTCCCATCGGATTCATAATCCACGCTAGTTTTGAGCTTTCCAGTTTCCCAGTAGGAGTCCTCTGAATACTTCCATCCAAAATTATTCCATCTCGTATAGGTTTTTTGCTTTCCAGTTTCCCAGTAGGTAGATTCAGAGGACTTCGATCCATCCGAATAAAAGCTCTTACGTCTTTTTTTGTTTCCATTTGAATAGCATTCAATAAAATGAGAAACACTGCCATCCTTGTAGTGGTTGCCCGACACGCACGGTTTTTTCGGGGCTTCGGTTTCTTTCAAGGCTTCGACTCCTTGTGCGACCTGTGTAGTCGCACAAGACATAAGGGCAATAAGGATTATTCCTGAAAGAAACAGTTTTAGTCCTGTCATTATTGCCATAAGGACACTCCTAAAGGAGCGACTTTTCAAGGCAAGCATGTATTGCTTGTCTCGGAACATCCGTGCTTCTCAATAGTGCATGTATCCTTGTTTGTATCCTTATCATAGCATTGAGGAAAGCCAGTAAGAGGAGTCCCATCGGATTTATAATACATGGAGGCTTTTTGATACCCATGGCGACCATGAGACCTGTAAAAAACAGCTTCATTTCTTTTCGTATTCTCATAAATGACACTGTCCTAAAGGAGCAAAATAAAGCAAGAATTTTTTATAAGGAGCTGCAAAATCAAATCTAAAATAGGATCTGTTATGAGACTGAAGTTGACAAAGTATCCAGTCGAGAAATTTTGACAGTGTTTTGTGGTTTGAATATCATGACATTAAACCTCGCAATCCCTACCTTGGATTAGCGATGGATGAGGCAATTTGCCTGTATTTAGCAGGTGAAAAGAACATTCTCAAATTTGAGGGGGGGATCCGTTTATGGACGAATCCATTTTCGGTGATCCTTGGCCGTACCTGCAAAACGAATACTAACCTTCAGATTCCCGTTGAACATCCTCTCTTGATCAGCTCCAAAAAGTCCGTTTGGAACCACAGGGTACTTTTATGTCGCCGTCTTTCTGGTGGAGGAACTGTTTTACATGGACCAGGTAATATTAACTATAGTATTTTTCTTTCTTTGGAGCGTTTCCCTGAAATGTTTTCAGTCAAGCATTCCTACAAGGTTCTTTTGGAGGCTGTCAGCTCTTCGTTGGAGGTACAAGGTCTCAAGTGCAAAGTAGAGGGTGATTCTGATATTGCCGTGTGCAGCCAAAACATACACAGCCAAGGAAATAGCGAAGGAAACAGTAAAGAAGAAAAACTCCATAAAATATCAGGAAATGCTCAATTCCGAAAGAAAGGAATTCTTGTTCTTCACGGCACTCTGATTACCTCATCTAAATTCTCAGCAAAGGTTGAAACTTATCTGGCTCATCCGGCACGAGAGCCAGATTATCGAAAAGGAAGGACTCATAGAGACTTTATTAGGCACCTTCCTGATTTTTTTGATCTATCCGTCTTTCGAACTTGCTTGACAACTCACTTAGAAAAATTCTTTGGTATCAGAAAGATGGTCCCCTTTCCGATGGACGATAGAAGGTATATCTATTCAACTACTCGTTCTTTGGTTCAGAACCAATATGCAAACGAAGGATGGATTATGGAAGGAAAAAGAGTAAATAGCACTCCTAACTAGAATCAAAGCCCTGTCAGATAAGTCCTTTTCGTTCAAGAAAGCTATGCCAAATTTACAAACCAAGCCAAAGGTCAAGTATGAATCCAAAGCTGAGGCAATTGGATTGGAAGCTCAGCTTGCTTTCCGTAAACTTCGCACCATCAGCCATACGAAAAGAAATTCCTCTTTATGGAAGATGGCAGAAATACTGCAAGAAACTACTTCTATTGATAGAATTTTAGAGGGAAATCAGAAAGATATTCAATTCTCTAAGGAACAAAATCTCCGTTCCAGTCTGATAGAACGCCTTTTCCTAGATGCAAATCGTATCAAATCTATGGGAACCTCACTTCAGGAAATAGCAAATCTCGCAGATCCTGTGGGGGAAATCATCATGGGATACAGTCTTTCCAATGGAATTGAGTTGGTTCAAAAAAGGGTTCCATTGGGAGTGATCTTTACGATTTATGAGTCCCGTCCCAATGTTACAGTCGATACAGGAGCCTTATGTATTAAGAGTGGAAATTGTGCTATTTTAAGGGGTGGAAAGGAAGCCTTTCATACGAACCTTGCCTTATTTAAACTTTTTCTCCGTGCCATGAAAGAAACTGGTCTTCCCGATGGATGCTTGCAGTTTGTACAAGAAACCGATCACTCGTTCATGACAGAGCTTCTGAAGCAAGAAAGATGGATTGATCTTGTAGTTCCTCGAGGAGGAGAAAATCTTATCCACTACGTAAATGAAAATACTCGTATCCCAGTGGTAAAGCATGATAAAGGAGTATGTAGCCTTTATATAGATCCAAGTGCTGATTTCCAGCAAGCACTTTCTATTACTTTTAACTCTAAGATGAATCGGAGTTCTGTATGCAACTCATTGGAAAACCTGATCATTCACAAAGACTTTGCTGCTAGGAATCAACTGCTTTCCGAGCTAAACTCCCAAGGGATCCATCTAATAGGAAACGAGCTCCTAGGGAATCCTTCTACTTCGATTGAAATACTTCCTCCAAAAGAATTAGAAAAAGAGTACTTCAAGGAATATCTCGATCAGAGACTAAGCGTAAAATTTGTCGACTGCATAGATGAAGCTCTTGATTTCATTTTCACCTTTAGTAGCGGCCACTCAGATGGAATTGTGGCAAGAGATACGAAGGCAATCCATTATTTCCAAGAGAACGTAGATACAGCAGCAATATTTGTCAACTGCTCAACACGCTTCCATGATGGAGGACAAATGGGATTAGGAGCTGAAGTAGGTATTTCGACAGGTCGCTTACATGTGCGAGGTCCTATGGCCTTGAAGGATCTTACAACTACCACCTATATTTTAACAGGTAGCGGTCAGATCCGCTCTTGAAAAAATATCAGTATTAAATGAGTCGAAGACATTCAGAACCCTTGGCACATATATCTTCTTTTCGAGAAGCCTTCTTGGGATCTATCATTCGGAAAGAGTGTAGTAGGGACGATTATCAGCTCTTTCAGCTAAGGCTTAGATGGAAGGAGCTAGCCGGAGAGTTAAGCAATATCAGCTTCCCTGACAGCATCAAAAGGGGAGTCCTGACGGTCAGGACAAGTAGCTCAGGAGGGACAACAGACTTTCAGTTTCAAAAAAAATCTATCGAGGAGAAAATCAAAAAAGAAACAAAAGGTGAAGTATCTTCCATACGGACTATATATCAGATCAATCCAAAGAGCCGCTACTAGTAGGTATTAGCCATCGTTTTAGTGAATATCTACTAGAAACAAGAGCTGCTACTAGTAGGTATTAGCTATCGTCTTAGTGAATATCTACTGAAACGGGGCGGGTAGACCTGTAGATGGAAGCAAGCCACAGGTAGGCGTGACTCTTGTTAGTATAAGTAAGTCTCCGTGGCTTGCCTTTAGGGAAATCGCCGAGAAATCGGGAGTTTTAGGTAGTATTTACTAAAAAGGTGAGCCTCTA
>JABABJ010000002.1 GCA_014238275.1 Leptospirales bacterium
TCCATGGAGTATTTGCGAAAGAGTATCTGAAAGAAATCTATCCAGAATGCTTTGATAAAGATAGTAATCAATCCTCTGAAGATGATGGTGATGAAAACGAACAGGACTTACAGAAACGTGCCTTAGCTGCGACAGAAGAAGTGGACTTTTACTGGAATAGGGATAGAGAACCCAATCCAATCATTTCTCAGGGTATCTTTGCTCCTATCTTTCCGGATCTACAGCAAGAGAGATGGGAACAAGAGCTTTTAAAAGAACAAAGCAAAAGAAGAGAATCTTTGGCTCTTATGGAGAAGTCTTTACGTGAATCTCGAGAAAAAGATCTCCAAATTTTCAATGATGAAATACAGTATCAAGAGAACATGGATGAAAGAGATATTTCTTTTCGGGAAGCAGAAAAAGAGAAAGCTATTATCCAAACCCAAAAGGATAAGAAAAAGGTCCGCAAGCAGATATATGAAAGAATCAAGTCAAAATATCAGCACCAATTGGAGCCATTAGAGGAAAATATCAAGAAATATACAGAATATATCACATATTTAGAAAATAACGCATCCAATCAAGCTATCTCAGCAAAGGCGACAGATATTCTTGTCAAGGTACGAGCTCTGAAAGAGCAAGCTCTTTTGGAAAAAGACAAACTAGAGTTAAGACTTCGTGATATACTAGAAAGTGGTTCTTTGATTGATGTGGAACACTTTGATAATCGTGGGAATTTGAATAGTGGCAATTCTTCACTTGTAATTTTTAGCTCAAAGGATATTAACAATTTTAATACTATGATAGGAAATGGGCTTTCTATTTTTGCAAAACGAGATGTCAACTTTCTGTCTTCACAAAACACCTCTGGTTCGAAAACCTCCAGTAGCTCGTATGCTCACATTCATGCTGGTCGGAATTTTACACAGCAAGGAAGTAGTCTTGAGACTCAAGATGACCTAGCCATAGAAGCAATCGAAAATATTAACATTGTGCATTCAATCAAAACAGATGATATTTTTGAAAATACACAGAAGAAAGAATGGATACCACTTGGCAGAAAAACTACAACAAAAACAACTCATATCCATAGGCAAACAGCTCAAGGCTCTAGTACTAAGGGGAGAAATATTTCTTTCAAAGCTGGAGAAACTTTACTGGTCCAAGGTTCCGATATAGCTGCCTCTGGTCATCTTGATATAGATGTGACCAATCTATATATCCTTTCTGCTGAAAATTCAGAGAATATCTCTGAAACTACCAGTACAACAGAAAGCACAATGATTTTGGAAGCAGGAAAGATAGGAGCTCAAGTAGAACATACAGCTTCAAACAGTAAAACGACAAAAACTTTTTTCACATCCTCTTCTCTAAAAGCAGGAGGAAGTATGAGCATTCAAAGCAAAGAAGATATAAATATCATTGGTTCTTCTCTAAACTCTTCAGGAATGATTGACATGGAGGCAGGTAATGATATAAATATTAAAGGAATTAGAGAGAAGGACTGTTTCTCATCTTCGAAGGATACAGATAGTTTTCGTATCTCCGTAAACATTCAAACAGATCTTGAAATAGGTTATGGAAACAAAAAAGATGATCAAGGAGAATGTTCTCAAAAAATCTTGGGAGCCTCTCTCATTGGAGAGCAAGGGCTCAGGGTTCATGCAGGGAATAAGCTTAGTTCTGTGGGATCTTCGATTGGTTCTTTCTATGGAAATACGGATCTTTTTGGGGAAAACGGGGTAGAGCTTTCTGCACTTGAAGAAAATGATTTTTTTCGTTCTACTTCCTCTTCGTTTGATTTTAGTGCAAGCGTAAATATTGCATCTGCGGTGGCAGGTTCTGTGGATGGAAGTGTCAATTTTGAAAAGAATCAATCGCAAGAAAATTCCTCTTCTACCAGACATCAAATTACAAAAGTCTTTGCACAAAATGGTACATTGAATATCAAAACGGGTAAGAATGCCTCTCTTAGAATCAAAGGTGCGGAAGTTGTTGGAAATAATGTGAATATAGATACTGCTTCTTTGCTGTTAGAAAGCCTTCAAAATTGTTCTGACTCCAAGTCTCACTCAAGTGAATCAAATTTGAATATAGATATTTCTCTTAAAGGAGGAGGCTTTGGGGCAGGTGGGAGTCTGGAAGATAGCGAATCGAGTAGATGTTGGATTGATGAACAGTCTAAAATCATTGGATACAATTCTGTCAATATAGAGGTGGAAAATGACGCGAAGATCATAGGAGGAGTCATTGCAAATCAGAGAGAAGATGGGAGTGACGGTGGAAATCTTTCTATGAATGTGAAAGGCTCATTAGAAGTGAAAGATATTCAGGATTTTCATCGAGAGAAAACAGAAACAGGAGGTTTTTCTGTTGGTCTGAATGTGTCTGCTAATAAGCTAAAAGGGATGAGTTTCGGTCTGCAAGGAGGAGGCAAAGGGAAAAACCAAAAGGGAGTCACCAGAGCAACAATCGGGAGTGGACACTTGTCAGTTGGCAAAGGAGCTCCTTTAAACATCAATCGAAATTTAGAAAATTCTTCGGAAGTGACTCATGATGATATATATGATAATACATTTCAGCTAGGTGCCTCTGCTGATCTAAAAAAAGGGGAATACAGTGCTGATATAAAAGTTAAGGGAAGAGAATACAAGCTAAAATCAGGCAAGGGAATACAAAATGCCTTGAATCTTGCAGCAGCAGTAGCGGACGTTGCCGGTGCAGATAAGGTTGCCATCGGACTTAAGGCTGCCTCTTCTGTATATGATATCTCTGAGGATTTAACTGCATCTTTTGCTGAATATAAAAAGGAACGTAAAAAAAGCTCGTTTAGTATTGTGCCTGAACTTTCACTAACATCGGATCTTGCAAAAACTACAGGAAAAACGCTGACTGTTGCTGCGAATACTTTGAAAGGGATGGGGCTAAAAGGAGGGAAATCTTTGGAGCAAATGGAAAAAGTAGGAAATATTAGTATAATTCTGGGAGAAACAGCTCAAGCTCTTGGAGAGTCCTATCAAAAACTTGATAAGGCTGAACAAGAGCAATCCAAACCTTGCTCTGCAAAAGCGAAAAAAGCAAAGAGTTGTTTGCAGGAGAAAGAAATGAGGAGACGTGGTTCAAGAGATCAACTAAAAGATACTTTCATTGACAGCGTCAATATCTTGACCCAAGCATCTTTCAAAACGCTAGGAGAAGTGATAGATGATGGAAAAATCATGTCGACCTTAGCTCGTGTTGCAAGTGGGTTGGATTCCAGCTTCAAGCTGATGAAAACGGGAGCTCAGCTTCACTATGATTCAGTCGATTTCTCTGATGATGTCAAGGAAGCATGTCGGATTCAAGGAAAGACGAAACGAGAGAATGCAAAAAAATGTAGTGAAAAAAGAAATCGCTATGGCTACGAGTTTACAAGGAGTGTCTTGCAAAATACGGGTTATATGCTTCAGTCTTCAGGAGGAATTGCACATTCATTCGGAGCAGATTCTTCATCCATAGAGCTTGTCGACTCTATTAGTCAAGGAGTGATTGCTTCTTCAGATATAGTTTCTGCTGTGGAGTATATACATAATGACCTTTCTGAACAAACAGTGGAATCAAAGAAAGAAAAAATATCACTTTCTTCTTCTTCTTCTTCTTCTTCTTCTTCGAGCAAAACAAAGACACATACTATTGCTAGAGGTGAAACGCTTGAAGAGCTGGCAAATCAATACAATCTGAGCCACGAAGAGCTCCTTGACGCAAATCCTCGTTTAGCTGCAGCATATCAAAAAAATCAATATCTAATCACAGGGCAAAAATGGAAGCTCCCTGTCAAAAAAAGTACCCTGTCTGTTTGGGGAAATGGATTAGACTATACAGGACGGCTACTTGAATCTTCAGCTAAGATTTCAAAAGCAACAGGCAGGCAAGACATAGCGAATATCTTGGAAGGTTCTTCTTCCCTTTTCAATACAGGTTCAGGAACCATGAATGATATAAGAGAATATAGAAAAGAGTCCTTCATGGCCTGTGATAATAGAGACAAGAAGAAGGATGAGCTCTCCTGTGAGCAAAAAAATATCGATAGGAATTATGGTTTGGCAGTAGATCTTGCTGGTGGTATGAAGGGCTTGTTTCGTTCCTCTTTCGATATTGCCGTAGCATCGGGAACAGACTCGGGAGAGATACAGATATTAAACGATCTTGCCCTTGGGATGGAAGGAGTCCAAGATATTACTGCTACAACACAGAATCTGCATCAAAATCGTTGGAAAACAAGCAAGGGAGAGCCTAGGGAAAAAGGAGCAGGTAGCAAAGCTAAGGAGCACACTGTTTCCAAAGGAGAAACTCTTTCACAAATCGCAACTCAATATGGTATTAGCCAAGAGGAAATACTGCAAGCGAATCCCGAATTAGCTCAAGCATATAACAGGAGAGGAAAATATCTGATTACAGATGAGAAATGGAAGATTCCTGCTAGCAAAGATGATATAAACAGTGGGTTTTCAAAATATCTTAGCCACTCAAGAATAGGGCTCCAGTATATGTCAAGCTATGCGGGAGCGGTAGGAAAACTTGCTACAGCCTTTCATCAAGATGAATTATCCCAATGGATGGGAAATCTTGTAAAAGTAGGAAAATTAGTCCAAGAGATCGATCGGGGGGTAAGCAGTGGATACCAAATGACCAAGCTAAATCAAAGAATGGCGAGCCTTGGCTTCAGCTCAGAGCTGACACTTAGCATTAGTCATGCGGCTTATGGCTCAGCCTCCTCGGAAAGCGAGAATGATCTTCCGCATATCAAAGAGGCATCCCGCGAATTAGCAGGAAAAGCCTCAAATCCCAAAATAGACTTTTTTGAAGAGCAAAAGGAAAAACTAGAAAAAAGTATGGAAAAAAGTACGGGAATAGGAGTATGGAAAGATAGCCTTTCTGATTCTTCATCCGAATCTAAGTCCGCATCCGAATCTAAGTCTTCATCCGAATCTGAGGTTGACAAAAAAGTAGCAAAAGCCATCGAAGAAGGATTCAGAAAACTTTCCTCCTCAGCTGAACTTCAAAAGAGCTTTCAGAAGCATATTCAAGAATTTTTTGCGTCAGAAGAGATCAGTAATGAGACTCGTGAGGAGAAAAGAAATACTCTCAAGGAGTTGATCCGTAACTTCCTTACTCCCAATAGCAAAGGGGAAAGAGGAAAGTGGCAGAGCAATAGAGAGAGAGGAGAAGAAATCGAAAAAGATATTCGAGAAAACTTTTCCTCAGATTCATACGATGAGATCAACTCCAAGCTAGCAATACTCGCAAAAACTCATTCTGGCGTATATGAAAGGACCCAAAGATGGGTCGATTCTCAACGAGATAGAGTTCGCCAACCCAATCCCCCTCAAAAAAAGAGAAGTTTATTTGAACAAGCTGGGGATTGGGTTAGAGATGGATGGAATAGGCTTTTGCGCCCTTCGGCTGCCGAAACATGGCGTTCAGTCAAGGGAGGGAAATACTCGCAGAGCACATCGGCTTGGGAGACAGGAGCAGCACAAGAAATACTTCCAGCATTAAAGGAACTGATGCAAGACCCAGATTCTATTCAGGATCCGAAGACAAGAGACTGGTTGAAGAAGATGAAAGATAATCCAGAACAAGCTGCAAAGGATTCATCTGCTGCCTTATGTAATGTGATCAGCTATTATCTTTTTTTAAGATTACAGGGGGCACGTGGAATTCCCTCGACCCTTGCGAAATTTTATCAAGAAGAGGTTCTGAAGGGAAATATCACAGTAAAATCTCATAAAAGTGTTGACGGGCAACGCCAAGGGCTATTCTTTGGTCAAGGGAGTGGTCAATGGAGGGATCGTTGGGGAATTCGTACCGATAGCTTCGAAAGAAACAAGCAGGGTGTAGATGACAAGACCTTAACAAATGCAGAAATCTCTGCTCTTGAAGAGAGCCAAGCAAGGGTTGCTATTGTACATGTGGATACAAATAACGACAAGAGACCCAACCACTTCTTCTTGATTCGAAAGGATGAATCTGGTGAGTGGAACACTATGGATCATACTGGAGAGTATAAGGACGAGACCATAAAACTTCCTAAGGTTCATAGGGTTGAATATATGCCAAGCAGTTCGGGATTGTAATGGAGGAAAAATGAGGATGAAAAAAACAAGAACAATAATTGCATGGATTGGGATGTGTGTCATCCTATCCCTTGTGCTTTCTTGCAAGAAAAGTCATACGGTGAGCGGTGTATGGAGATTTGACGATCTAAAAGAAATGACATCTTTTTTGGGGATCCAAGGACACAAATACTATAGATATTGTATGACCATGAACGAAGAGGCACAGGAGGCAAGGGCATATTTCTTTGATTCCAAGCAAAAGGAGGGCTATCGACTTTCCCTCAAAAAGATTGAGCCATATCGCTATGTGCTCATGAGCGAAAAAGGAAGAA
>JABABJ010000001.1 GCA_014238275.1 Leptospirales bacterium
AAGGAAATGACTCCCAATGCCTTCTGTGTGACCCACCTCATACTACTTAGATTTCTCATGTTTATTTTCATTCTTTTACCTCATTCTGAATATAATAAGTACAATAAACATAAGCCTATTTTTTTGTCAAGTTTTTTTATTAAGGACGATGGAAAAATAAGTGATTCTACATGGACTGAAGTGCCAGACGGATCCATTCTGCTGCATGGATTAGCTTGGGGTCTGTGATCTCTGAGTCATCTTTTTTGAGCATTTCAACTGTTTTTTCAAGAGCACTTTCTGCCTCTTTTTCTCGATAGCCCAGTTGGAGAAGTGCCTGTCGTGCTATTTCCTGTTCAGGGAGAACATTCTTTACATCTGACTCTGCAAAAGAAGACGTAGAATCCTCTATAAGAAGGTTGCTCCACTTCTTGGGGTTTCGGCTTACTTCAAAAATAATACTTTCGGCAGTTCTGCGCCCCACTTTGGGAATACGGCATAGAACCTTATGATCTTTCGAGTTGCAAACTTCCAGAAGACGAGGACCCGTAAGATGACTTAGAATACTGATAGCAAGGCTGGTGCCTAGGCCGTGAAGAGAGAGAAGAGACTTGAAGAATAACCTCTGCCTAGCTTCCAGAAAGCCATAAAGACGCTCTTCCTTATCTGTAAAATGATGATAGATGAGAAGTCGAACCTTTTCTTTCTGGAAGTTTTTCTGTGAGACTTCTCTTGAAATCTTTCCTGAGGTCTTTTGTGAAGGCGGATAATTTGAATTTTGGGAAAGGTGTATTTGGAATTGCTTCTGAAGTTGTTCTAAACTACTTACAGGAAGAATGATCTCATACTCTATTCCATTTACATCCAGATAGACACAGGACGGACCAAAACCCCGTATAACTCCCGTAAGAGCGGTAATCACAATGGAACTAAGAAAGCTGCCCTGCTTCTATGATTTGCAAAACCACCTCTTCTCTGCTTCGTCTCCTATGGATGTTCCTGCAAGTCTAGCCTGTTGGATCAAGCTCCAGAATCCCCGATACGTTGCTCTGTCATGAAGCTCTCCATCATGCTGTATAGGACCCCAATTCGCATCCTGTGCCTTGAGTAATACTTGAACTCCTTTCTCGACCTCAGAGTGATCTGGCTTCATTGCATCTACAATAGCATCAATCTGGATGGGATAGATAGACCACATCCGTAAAAAACCAAACTCATATCGAGCCCTATGAGCATCCTCATGAGTCTGATCATAGTTTTTTAGATCCAAGGTTACATTATGAGCTGGAACGATCCCATGTGCCAATGCAGTTGCCACAAGATCTGCCTTAGCACGACGAAGAAGCTCATGTTCAAACTGGTTTTTTCCCTTCATATTCGCAAGAGGAATTGCACCGTGATGACCTGAGATAAAATCCATCAGACCAAAATCCAAGACTTGCATCCATGGGAGTGATGCAATCTTTGCCGCCTCTCTCAGAGCTCCGTGAGTTTCGATGAGAACATGAATTGGGATTTCTCGATCGATACCTGCTTTGGAGGAGATACTTTGTATGTATTGAATCATTTCTTCGACTTGAGACGCTTCTGTTGGCTTTGGAATAGTCAGATAGCTAAGTTGATCACCGCATCCTTTCACAAGAATCTCTACATCCTGTTTCCAATACGCACTGGTATAATCGTGAACCCTTGCTCCTGCCATTTTATGCTTGTTCTCTTCCGAGTTTGTCATCCTGACGATCATTTCAGCATGCTCTTTTTCTTTCCCTTGAGGAGCCCCATCTTCACAATCTTGGGTAATATCAAATACAGGACCCTTCTCTTCTTGAAAGCCAAACGCCTTGAGGATCATCTTTTCGTTTCCTGCGAAATGCTCACAGCATGGGATCACAGGGAACTCCTTCTCTCCCTTGAAGAGAGCCTCTCTTGGATCTGTCAAGTGTTGTACCATTTGTCCAAGATTTTCAAGGTATCACTTGAATGCAAGTTTTTTTATATGATTTTTCATATGTATGATAGGAAAATTATAGTATTTGACAATACAATCGGCTTTTTTACAAGCGTACATTCGTAGGAAAATGGAGCGAGTATCAGAGATAAATTCCTCGAATGAGGAATTAGGTCTTCTTGTTGAGGAAGAGATCGAGGTTAAGCGTCCTAATCTATATAAAGTGTTGATGCTAAATGATGATCATACGCCTATGGATTTTGTTGTGACAATCATCCAAAGTATTTTTGGCAAATCGCTTGAAGAGTCGACAAAGATTATGTTTGAGGTGCACAATAAGGGGAAAGGAATCGCAGGGGTTTATACTTATGATATTGCTCGTACCAAAGCAGATCAGGTTCATTCCCTTGCAGAGAAAAATCAATATCCTCTTGAATGTGTTTTGGAGGTAGAAAGCAATGCCTAATATACTTTCCAACGAATTGAACGATAGTATCCAGCGTTCTCTAAGAGAGGCTCTAATGAGAAGGCATGAATTTGTTACTTTAGAACATCTTCTTTATGCCTTCACATTTGACAGAGATGCCTGTAAAGCATTTATGCATATGGATGTCGATGTCACAAAGCTTGGAAATAGTTTGAAAAAATTCTTGGATCAAGAACTTGTATTCCTCGAAAAAGAAAAAATGGAGACTCCTGAATATACCCGAGGATTTCAAAATGCAATACATGCTGCTTCTGCTCACATGTATTCTGTAGGAAAGGAGAATGTCAGTAGCAGTAGTGTGATTGCTGCTATGTTTCGTGAGAAGGAAAGCCACGCTGTATATTTTCTGCAACAAGAAGGCGTCAAAAAAATAGACATACTCCGTTATATTTCTCACGGACGTTCATCTCAATCTAATGCGTCCGTTGACTCTTCAGAAAAATCTGATACAAAAGATACCCAAACAAGAAAAACTCAGGTCAAAGGGAAGGAAGCTCTGGAAAGTTTTTGCACTAGTCTGAACCAAAAAGCAAAAAACCAGCAAATTGATCCTCTCATCGGAAGAGAAAAAGAGATAGAGCGTACAATTCATATACTTTCAAGGCGTCGTAAAAATAATCCTATATTGATAGGAGATGCTGGTGTTGGCAAAACAGCCGTTGTTGAGGGATTAGCAGCAGCAGTAGTACAAAAGAAAGTACCTGAATCTTTGCACAAGAAAGAGTTTTTTTCTTTGGATATAGGAGATCTTCTGGCAGGGACACGTTATAGAGGAGACTTTGAAGAGCGATTGAAAGCGATCATTCATTCTGTACAAAAAAGGCCTGATGCTGTTTTGTTTATTGATGAAATTCATAGTATCATTGGAGCAGGTTCAGTCTCAGGGGGTTCTTTAGATGCTTCGAATATCTTAAAACCAGCTCTTACAAACTCTACAATATCCTGTATAGGAACAACCACCTATCAAGAGTACCGAAATATCTTTGAAAAGGATCATGCCCTTTCCCGTCGCTTTCAAAAAATAGAGATTCATGAGCCTTCTTCAAGTAATTGTATTCTCATCCTCAAAGGGCTTAAAAAATATTATGAATCTTATCATGGAGTATATTATACTTCTTCTGCTTTGCAGAAAATAGTTGATCTTTCTGCACAATATATTACAGACCGCCGTATGCCAGATAAGGCAATTGATCTTCTCGATGAAGCTGGAGCCGAAGCGAAACTTAGAACTAATCGGACTCCTCCTAAAAAAAGAAGAAAGCTTGAAGAGAAAGGAAACCTTGATCCAAAAGCTCCATTAAAATTCTCGCAAGCACATCCTCAAGAAGCAATCATTCAAGGCTTTGGAGAAGGAATCGAAGAAGATGTCAAGGAAAAACAAGAAGACACCTCTCCTCTGATTTCTGATCCTTCACACAAAAATTTTTGTGTCGGTGTAAATGATGTAGAATCCTTGATTTCTAGGATTGCACAGGTTCCGATGAGAACCATTCGGATACGTGAGGTCAATAGGCTAAAAGAGCTTGGTAAAGAGCTGAAAAAGAAAATCTACGGGCAGGAGTTAGCTGTAGAAAGCCTTGTCCATTCCATTCACGCGGCTTATGCTGGCTTACGGGATTCAAACAAACCTATAGGCTCATTTCTTTTTTGTGGCCCGACAGGAGTGGGAAAGACAGAGCTTGCAAGGCAGCTTTCTCTTGAGCTTGGAATAGAATTCATTCGATTTGATATGTCGGAATACATGGAAAAATATACTGTTTCGAGACTGATAGGGTCTCCTCCAGGTTATGTTGGTCATGAACAGGGAGGACAGCTTACAGATGCAGTTTATCGTCGGCCTCATGCTGTACTCCTTTTGGATGAGATCGAAAAGGCTCATGAAGATATTTTTAATATCCTTCTTCAGGTAATGGACTACGCTTCTTTAACAGACAGCAATTCTCGGAAAACTAACTTTCAAAACGTGATATTGATTCTTACTACGAACTTGGGAGCTTCTGAGTCGCAGCAGAAGGCTATTGGTTTTGGTGCGAAAGAATACCAAGATCAAAGCCTAAGGGCAATAGAAAAATCATTCTCACCGGAGTTCCGAAACCGTTTGACAGCAGTAGTTCCATTTAAAAGCCTTGAGATTTCTCATGTCGAAAAAATCGTAGAGCGTATCATCTCTGAGCTTACACAACGTCTTCGTGATAAAAAGATAGACTTGGTTTTAGATAGCTCTGCTCGAAAATATCTAAGTATAAAAGGATATGATCCTTCTTATGGTGCACGCCCTGTGCAACGCCTTATCGAAAAAGAAATTTCTCGTAGGCTTTCCTCGGAAATCCTTTTTGGGAGGCTTAGAAGGAAAGGAACTAAGGTGAAAATTTGGGTTGCGAAAGAAGATCTAGAAGATATTGAAAAAGAGGGTAAAGAGTTTTTTCGTACGGAACAAAAAGAGAAGGGAGATTCTCTGGAAAAAATCAGGTTTATGTTTGGAGATGAAGAGCAGTCTTAACTAAAAGTCTGCTTAGACACGTTTGACAAATCAATAGGGTCGCCAAGGAGTGTTTTTCTGTTCCATGAAGATGGGATCTGGAAAGATGGGCGATTGGAGTTTCTCTTGAGTTTCTTTTTTGCTTTCTTGGTGTTGTAGTTCTATTAGTGTTTGTGATTTTCTCCCAAAACAAACCCCCATCGCCTCATAAGCTGCAATATCAGCAGGATCGACGTAGCGTTGCTGAATTGCTTGCTTACATTCCATATAGGCTATTTTCCCCTTTTGGTATGAGCAGACAGTTACTCCAAAAACACCTTTGCGTATAAGATGAACAGAGGCAGAACCTATCTCCATTCCAAAGTTGACATCCATGGCTGTGGTTTTTCCACATCGTACGAGGTGAGTCGGACGAATTTGCCTGACCTCAGGAAATTCATGGATACCTTCTACGAATTGTCCTGTTTCTTTCATGAAATTTTGCATCTCTAAATCAGAACGAAGTCTCATCTCAAGCTGCTTGGCTGAGTAGGCTCCAGCTCCTATCAAAGGACGATGGCCAAAGGAATCAGTAGGAGAATTTTCATCCACAAGCTCAGAGCCAGAAGAATCTTTCAAACCCTCTGCAATAATTGCCATCACAACACCTGAGTGGTTATCGCTTGCATGAATTCTCCTCATGAGGGTTTTTTTCGAGTGCTCATAAACAATATCAAAGTCTGCATGGACTTCAGGAATCAAAATGATGTCAGCATCAGAAGCAATTCCTCCTCGAAAGGCTGTATGGCCTGCATAGCGACCAAATACCTCTAGGATAATAATCCTATTATGAGTTTCTCCCGTCGTATAAAGTGATTTTGCAAAATCAGCAATGAGATTGATCGTGCTGTCTCCACCTACGCTATAGGTCATTAGATCCAAGTCCATTGTCTTAGGAGCATGAACGCATGAGATTCCTTTCTCAGTAAGGTCTACAGCTACACTTCCTGTATCATCTCCACCAGCAATGACCAAGGCATCTAGATTGAATTTTCGTAGGCCTTCTTGAATCCGTTCATATTTATGATGAGCAGCAATTTTTGAGATTTTTACTCGTGAGTTTCCAGCTTCGCTTCCAGCTCGATAGACAGGGAAGCGATCCAGCCGTTCTAGGCTCAGGAGAGGAAGCTCTGTCAGGTCGCAAAGATTGTAAAGTCCTGCATATCCATTGGGAATGATATATGCTTCAATCTGAAAAAAATGACAGGTTTTTGCAACACCCTTGATTACTGCATTGAGGCCGCCACAGTCTCCTCCTGATGTAAGAATTCCTATTTTTTGAACACTCACAAAAGACTCTCTCTTCAATCACTCTTTTTTATATCTCAAATGATGTAAATATAAAAATTTTAATAAAATTCCAAATCACAATAAAAAATCCTAAACAAAAGCACACTAGATGACGATAATATGTGCAGTGAAAGGTTTTATAGGCTGGGGAAACATTCTATAGAGCGACATAAGAAAGAAGGATCATGCAAATAGATGGTAAGTTTTTATTAGGCGTAGCAGAGAGCATTGCTAGACAACGGCGGCATTCTGAAAGCGGAGCGGAATCGACTCACTCAGAGGGGAAGGTGGTTTCTGTACCAGAGGAAAAGCTGGTTCGAACAGGAGTTACTGAATCTCGCCTCCTTCAGCTCCAGTCCAAGCTCAGGGAGTTTCAGAAGAGCTATTCCAGAGAACAGGCTCGTGAATATATACTTAGGAACCGCCCAGAAGATATTAGCAAAGGGCTTAACTATAATCAACAGCCTCTTTTCCCTGAATATCGAAAAGGAATTGATATTGCCTCTCTAACAACGGAGGTTTCAATGAATGCAAAAAAACTTTTACATAGCCTGAAGGAAATTCAGGTCGAGATGGGAAACCTATATGCACTTGACTTTGAAGGAATCCAAAAAGGAATCCAAAACCATAAAATCGATCCCAAAAACCTAGATGCAACACTAAACCTAAGAGAGCTTGATCCAGCCCGAGTGGCTCGATTGACTACCTGATCTTTTTTCCTATCCTCAAAAAATAAAAGACTGAGAAAGAATTTGGCTTTCCTAACTCTTGCTAGAAAATAGAACAGCCAGATAGAACAGCCAGACAGAGATTGCTTGGTAGGAGTAAACCCAAGGATAAATGGTAGCACAGAGGCTAGCACAGATTCACTCTCGCTTAAAGCAATTCAAGTCTCCTAAAGTGAGAGTGATTGCAGTAACAAAAGGGCGAAAGGCGTCCGATCTTCATCTTCTCATTGAACAGGGGCATCAGGAAATCGGAGAAAGTCGCTTTGGAGAGCTTCGAGATAAAATTGCTGCTCCTGAGCTTCGAGCTTTGAAACCAGAAGAGCATCCTGTTTACCACCATATCGGTCTTTTACAAAAGGGAAATGCAAGGCAAATTGCAAGCCTATTTTCTTTTACTCATAGCGTATCTGATATGGATTCACTTGGGAAGCTGATGGAAGCGGCAAAGAGATGCAGAGACCGAGAAGAACGAAATCCATTTCCTATCCAACGTCTTTGGCCGATGAAGTATTTCATACAGCTTCGACTCAGTGGAGAAGATAGCAAGGCTGGAGGGATGAGTACGGAGGAGTTTCTAAATCTAAGCTCCTATCCTCAAAATGATTCCCTTTTATTTGCTGGTCTTATGACAATGGGTCCAGAAAACAATGATCCACACCAAACAAGGGAAGTTTTCCAGCAATTAAGAGAGCTTAAAGATAAGCAGGCTCCAGAAGGGCTTTTGAGTATGGGGATGTCTCGTGATTGGGAAATTGCAGTAGAGGAAGGAGCCGATTTGATTCGTGTTGGACGTCTGCTTTTTATGTAATTTCTAAATATATTATCAGCTAAAAGGCATTGTTTCGCATCAGATTTAAAGCGGATTCCATCGGTTTTGCAGTAAAATCGATAAACTCTATGGTTTCATCCTCCAAATCTCCTTGAAAGCGGATAATCGGTTTGCAGTGATTTTCGTAAAGATCATTCATACAACAAATATGATGAACTTCACTGGAAATTTTATTACTTTTCAAATCTCTTTCTGCTTGAATCCCATCTTCATGAAGCCAAGATACCGCCATCTGTCCCCCTATCCTTTCTGCCTGAGCAACTATGTGAAAAAGATAGCCCTCAAGATAGCGAATGAAAATACGAATTTCCTTTGTTTGGCAATAGCATAAAGCCTGCCTTAAAAGAGAAAGCCAATCATCAGAAGCATTCTCTTTTGTTTCATTTTCAAAATCAACTAAAATACGCAAAATTTCTTGGAACTCTTCTATGTTGTCAAAAAGCTCATACCAGACCTTCCCTGTCTGATTGATTTCTTGATTTGTTTCCCAGTAAAGAAAGGGTTTATACATAATAATCAATGGAGCTTCCTTTTCACTTTCGGAGCAAAAATGCCAGCAAAGTTAAGATCAAAAAAGAAGCTCTCTTACTTATTAAAGGTCATAAAAAAGCAGAAATGTTGCATAAAAATTTCTCTTTTTCTACTTTTCCTGTAAAAAATTTAATTATTCTCCCAAAAAGCCTAAAAAGCCCAAAAAACAGGCAATTTTCACTCCCCTTAATCATTCCCTCTCTTAGGGAACGGTGCAACTGAGGGCTTATAAAAAAAATATCTTTTTTCTTGACATGATCTTCATACAGAATATTACGTGGTTCATAATGCTTTTTAAACAGAAATATATATTGTTTTTCGTCACGCTCCCACTTTGCGTGTTGTCCCTTAGCTGTGGTAGTCCACAGACAGATAGTGATGATGGCGATGATGATTTAGATTCTGATTGCGTATTGGATTTCCAGAATACCCCAAGTAGGTTGGAGTGGATTAATGAGAATAAGGATGACTCGAAACATTCCGTTGATTTTACTGCAGAGACCTTGTGCTCTGAAACGAGCCTAGATATGGGTGGACAAGAAATCACTCAGATTCCTCAGAATGCCTTCAATGGTTTGAGTAAATTAGAAACACTTCAACTTTATAAGAACTCGTCGCTTACAACTCTTCCTGATAATGTCTTTTCAGACTTATCTTCGTTAACAAAGCTTGGGCTAGCAGACTGTGGTCTTAGTTCGTTGAAAGCAGCTCACTTTGCGGGTCTGGATTCCTTAGAAAGATTAGGTCTAAGGAACAACTCTTCACCTATAAATATTGCAAACGGAACCTTTTCTTCTTTGACGAAGCTAGAAAGGCTGGGCCTTCATGGGAATGGATTGACTTGCTCTGATGCAAACTTGATGCAATGGGGTATACTTCCAGATGATGATAATAGTCTTGTTACTCAAAATGACTGTAAGTGGAAGTAGAGTTTGATTCCTTAGCCCGCTCAGGCGGGCACAGGGAGAGTCCGTAGAGAGGGTCTTAAAATTAGTGTCCTTTAGCTAATTTTTGGACGAGTTTTTGGACGAGAAGGCATGAAAAGAGAGCTCCTCCTGTAGACGCAAGGGTGACGAGTGGCCATGAGGGGGAGGGATCCATGCGAAACTGAGCAAAATAGGTGATTCCAAAGCCTGTAGATAAAGCGGCAAGAACGGAAGGTGCTGAAATTTTTCTGTAAGAAGAGATTTTCGAGTCAAGAACAAAGCTCGTAAATACTGCTATCATTCCTCCGTAGATATAGTTCATGGAGCCCATTGCAAGTGAAAAAAAATCAGGAGAAAAACGATTCAAAAAAGACGCCATATAAGCAAAGAAGCAAAGAAATAAGAGCGACAAAAAAGAATATAGCCTTCCTGAATCTAAAAATCTCCTGAGACCTCCCCTCTCGGCATATTTCATTCGGTAGCTCGATAAAATTGATTTCCAGATAGCTCCTGTGGAATGTATGGCTGAGTCAATCGTACTCATAGAGGCAGCAAATAAAAGAATAGCAAACATTTCTGGAAGGAGAGGGACATCCTTTTGGAGCAATCGGATCGAATCAATGAGAGGGGTTTTTGGATTCAATGAGGGAAGAGACCCAGAAGCCACTGCAAGATAAAGGATATAACCAAGGAGGAGATAAATTCCAATGATGAAAAGAGCTCCAAAAGAAGAGAAGAATAATGCTCGTTGTGCTGTTTTGAGATTGGAGACGGCTAAAATTCTCTGAAGAATGTCCTGATCTGTCCCATGACTTCCTATCGAAAGAATGACACCTCCCAGAAAGAGAACAGGACTCAATAGGCTGTTTGAAAGGCTTGGCTGGAGATTGATAAAGGAAGGAAGAGTAAATTCTTCTTCAAGCCTTACCCCAAAAAAGATACACATCCCTATACCAATTGATATCAGAAGAAATCCTTGTATTTGATCTGTCAATACAACTGCTCTAAGCCCTCCTGTTAGGCTATACAGTCCAGCGATCAAAGCTATCATAAAAGCCCAGAACCAAATTCCTCCTCCTAAAAGAGAACTAAGTGCATACACTGCTAGGAAAAAGCGAACTCCTCCCGAAAGAAACTTGGCTCCAAGAAATGAGATACTTAGAAAAACTTGAGAGCTTCCCTCCTGACTAACCGCCGCGTAGATGGAAAGCTGGTGTTGAGTATAAATTGTAGGAAGATAAAATCGTACTACCAACCATCTTCCCACAATAAATCCAAGAGGGAGCCATAGGAGAGACATGCTACCTTGAAATCCTATCTGTGGGAAGATCAATACTGTTGCTGCAGAACTTTCTGTGACTGCTGTCGAGACAACAGAAGGGATAAGGGAAATCTTCCTCCCTGCTAGGAAATAATCTGTTTCGGATCCTTTGTCAGAACTCCTTCGTTCTTTTGTTTGTTGATAAAGGATATATAGGCTACAGATCAAAAGAAGAAGAAGATAGCTTCCGATAGAAAAAAACAAAGAAGATGAAAATTCAGGGAGTAAAATATTGGGATTCATGATCTTTCTGAAAGAGAAGTAAAAATCGAAAAATTAATGAAGGAAATGTCGATTACTAGTAAATGCCATTACCAACCCATGCTCATCGGCAGCTTCAATTACCTCATGATCTCGAACAGAGCCTCCTGGCTGTACTACAGCCGAAGCTCCTG
The DNA here is from genome assembly GCA_014238275.1 of Leptospirales bacterium. Classification (GTDB taxonomy): domain Bacteria; phylum Spirochaetota; class Leptospiria; order Leptospirales; family Leptonemataceae; genus JABABJ01. The sequence goes on from JABABJ010000001.1 coordinate 10,953, forward strand.
TCCTTGCTAAAGAATCTATACCATCCCGAAAAGGGAAAAAGGCATCGGAAGCGGTTGCAGATCCTTGTAGAATGAGTCCAGACCTTTTTGCTTTGGATACAGCTATCTCTACAGAATCAAGACGGCTCATTTGTCCCGCACCAATCCCCAGAGAAGAATGACTTGAAGTAAACACTATTGCATTGGATCGTATCTGACGAACAAGCCTCCATGCAAAATTCATAGCCGAGAGAAGAGAAGCATCTGGCTTCTTTTTGGTAACAATTTTCCATTCATCAGGGGTCGAAAGGATATGATCGGTTTCTTGATAGAGAAGTCCATCCCAAGAGTTGCGAAATTCTAAGCTCTGATTGGAAACCTTTTTTTTGTAAAAGGAAAGGACCCTTAGATTCTTTTTAGTCGCAAAAACATCAAGAGCTTCTTGAGTGTAACTGGATGCAAGGACAATCTCAACGAAATTTTCTATGATGGTTTCTGCCAGATCTTTTTGCACCTCTCCATTCACGGAAATGATTCCACCAAAGGAACTAACAGGATCACACTTTCGTGCCCTTTCAAAAGCTTGCTTAAAGTTTGGCTCTTTTATACCTGAATTTTCCACTGCAAGGGAGGCTCCGCATGGATTGAGATGTTTGATAATAGCGACTCCTTGTGCAGGAAGATCTAAAATAGTCCTGAGAGCTGCATCAGCATCTAGTATATTATTATAGGAAAGCTCCTTTCCTTGAAGTTGTGTGAACTTTCGATTACTTCCTTTCGGACTATCAAAGGAACGAGATAAAGAACGATAAAATGCTGCACTTTGGTGAGGGTTTTCACCGTAGCGTAGATCTTTTTCCTTGGCAAAGCTAAGTGTTAGAAGATTAGGAAAATTATTTTGTCGAATGCTATTCCACCAGTCTGCTATTACGCTGTCATAAGAAGCCGTATGACTGAAAGCCTTGGAGGCAAGCTCCATTCTCAATTCTCGATTGATTCCTCCTGTTTCACGAATAAATTTTTGGACCCTTTCATAATCAGAAGGATCGCAAATTACAGCTGTGTGTTCAAAGTTTTTTGCTGCTGCACGAATCATAGCAGGGCCTCCTATATCAATATTTTCTATTGCCTTTTCCATAGAAACATTTTCTTGTAGAACTGTTTCTCCAAATGGATAGAGATTGACGATTAGTAGATCGATTGGTTCAATTCCATTTTCTTTCATCTGCTGAACGTCAAGCTCACGATCCCTTTGTGCTAGGAGACCCCCATGAATTTTCGGATGGAGAGTTTTCACCCGCCCTCCTAGTATTTCTGGAGAGCCCGTATAAGACTCAATAGAAACAGAATCGATTCCTTGCTTCTGTAAGGCTTTCAATGTTCCTCCTGTAGAAAGTATTTCTACTTTTTGTTCCTGTAGGCAAAGAGCAATATCTTCTAAGCCTGTCTTATCAGAAACGGATAATAAGGCTTTTTGGATCTGAATCATGGCAGAATTTTTACCCTTCTTCCTTCTATTTTGAGTTTGTCTTGGCAAAAAAGAGCGACTGATTTGACGATTATCTTATGCTCTAGTCTTAAAATTCGATTCGCAAGAGCTTCTGGACTATCATCGAAAAGAACTTCCACAGTATCTTGCCAAATGATCGGTCCTGTGTCTAATCCTTCATCAATGAAGTGCACAGTAGCACCACTAAATCTTACTCCGTAATCTATTGCTTTCTTTTGCGGTTTGAGTCCGGGGAAGGATGGAAGAAGAGAAGGATGAATGTTAATCATCTTCCATTTCATGAGCTGTACGATCTGTGCAGGTAAAACACGCTTAAATCCAAGGGTTAAAAAAAGATTGGGTTTTTGAGAACGAAGAACTTCTTCAATTCCTCTTTCAAAATCAATTCGCTCACTGAAAGAGGAAAAGTCTATTACATTGACAGGGATAGATTTCTCTTTTGCAAATTCTTCTGCTCTTGTCTGGTGACGATCTGTTATCAGTCCTATGATCTCAGCATTTGGTATTGAGTTGTTTTGTATACCTTCATATACTTTTTGGAAGAGGGTCCCTCGTCCAGAAGCAGCTACAATGATTTTTTTTTTACTAGAAGAAGACATTTCTTTGAATTATGGTGAAAGAATTTTCTTTGCTTGAAGGATACATTTCTAGTTTTTGTGTACTTTGTCGAACTTAGGCAAGCATGGGAAAAGGGCTAGGGCTGTCAAATATATTTTTTACTAACGGATGTAAAAAACGGCTAAATCTATCCCAGAGTGAGACAAGCGTAGCTGTTTCTAAATACAATCAGTTGGAAACAATCACCAGTAAGTCCTCTCTTCTTGCGAATCTCAAGTAGCTTATGGCTCAACTTAAATGATTCTTTATTTTCTCAAGGTCTTTTTTATATCTTTCTATAAGATATTTATTTCCTCTATCTATTTTGGCAAATAGATAGACTCGAAAGGGTTACAAATATCTGTGAGTTTTACAAGTTTTAGAAAAAATTTCTTGCTGAATCCGACTGGATTCTAGCAGATGGATCACTGGAAGCGATCGTATGAATCATACTGGTGCCTTGGAACACAAACATCCTATTCATGAGGAGTTAAGCGGCTATGAGGGAGCAAAGCTGGGGATGTGGCTTTTTCTTGCTACTGAACTTTTGCTCTTTGGTGTTCTCTTTGCTACTTTTGGAATCCTTCACGTTAAGTTTCTGGATTCCTTTAAGCTGGCACATCATGCCTTGGATAAGACCTTAGGAGGTACCAATACAGCTGTCTTGATTTTGAGCAGTCTTAGTGCTGCTCTAGCCCTTGATTCTATACAGAGAGGACGTCAGAAACTCTGTAGCTTTTTGCTCTTGTTAACCATCCTCTTTGCTGGTGGCTTTCTTGTGATTAAATATGTGGAATATACATCCAAGTTTTCTCATCACATCTATCCAGGGAAAACAGAAAAGATCGTAGATCCGAAATCACATTCCCACGAATATATTACAGTTGATGATTATATCACAAGGGAAAAAATAGCTCCCCTAGAGGGAGAGAAGCTCAAGAAGGGAGTGAACCTATTTTTTAGTTGCTATTTTTTGATGACAGGGATCCATGGGCTTCATGTAGTAATTGGAATGAGTATACTCTTTGTCCTTATGCTTGGGGTACGGAAAGGGAAATATACTTCTTGGAGTTATACATCCATTGAAAATGGAGTAATTTACTGGCATTTGGTGGATTTAATATGGATTTATCTTTTCCCCCTCTTGTATCTCATACGTTAAGTTGGCAGATGTCTTAATCAAAATCAGGAGTAAGGATGCACATACCAAAGCAGGAAAGTAGAGGACATATTCAGTCTCGATGGATTTATTTTGCTGTGGGCTTGAGCCTTCTCATCCTCACAGTAGGAACAGTGGCTGCATCCTATGTAGACTGGGGCTCTGTCCTTGGCTTTGGAGGCTTTGGGATGAACATTGCCATTGCTGCTGTCATTGCTTCGATCAAAGCCTATTTAGTTCTAATGTATTTCATGCACATGCGTTATGAGGGGGCTCTCATTTGGGGCTTTGGGATCCTCTACCCATTGATACTTTTCTTTACTATCCTTGGACTCTTGTCCTTGGATGTGTTTTTGAGAGTAAATCCGCTCTGAGAACAAAATTCCTTTGCCAATAGATGAACAAGGTTTGGACGAAAACGTTGGACGAAAACGTTGGAATGAAAGAGAAAGTTGAACGATGTGCAAGAAAGCTATACAAGCTATTTTTTTTGCAAATAAATAACATAGGCAGAAATTTTCCTACGTTCTTCTTCTTTAATATGAGGATAGGGAGCCATAGAAGTCCCAGGTACCCCCGTCAAAAGAGTATTTGCAATATCTTTCTGAGAGCTTCCTTGCTTATACGAGCTTAAATCTTTATAGTCTCTTGGAGGGGGCTTCAGGCTCTTTCCTGCAGGTCCATCTCCCTTACCTTCGATTCCATGGCATTGCTGGCAACCATACTTTAGATAAAGCTCTTTTCCTTGCCCTGCCTCTTTGTCTAGGGTAGTAGTAGACTCTTTCGCTTTTCCCTCTTGCCCTGATGGCTTTTGAGGCTTCCCGCAAGATGAAAGCAATAACAAACCTACTATGATGACGCTTATATATTTATGAATGAACACTTGATTTTAGACAGACTCCATAATGCTTGTAAACTGTCAAGTTTTTTTTCATAAAAATTAAGTCGTTCCATGAAGGCTCTGAAAATGCAGAGACCATCCATTGTCTCCGATTTGAGAAGTATTGCCGAAAAATTGGTCGGTGACTTGACCACTGGAGAAGGAAACAGAGATTGTCTCCGATTTGAGAAGTATTGCCGAAAAATTGGGAAAAATAGTCAATAATTACTAAAAACGACATGGCCTACTCGTAAGTATTAGCTATCGTATTAGTGAATATCTACTAAAAATAAGAGTTGTCACTGGATTGTTGCTATTAGGAGTAAGTATTAGGCTTGCTTCATTGCATAGGAACAAATCTGACTCGTCCATGCTTCTCGATTTCCCATCCATCTGATCTGTGAAAAATAGAACATAGATACTGGCTAGAATCCCCGATGGGAATCACAATCCTTCCAGTAGGTTTCAGTTGCTTGAATAGTTTTTGTGGCACATTTGGGGAGGCAGCAGTCACTATGATAGCATCAAAGAGCTGTTTTTCCTTTGATTCCTTGCTACCCTTCGATCCTTTGTTACCCTTCCATCCTTCGATGCCATTCCCAATTTGAAAGCGAATATTCCTATATCCAAGGCTCTTAAGCCTTTCCTGTGTCTCTTGACTCAGCTCTGAAAGGATCTCAATCGTATATACTTCACTCCATATTTCTGCCAAAACAGCGGTTTGATACCCACATCCTGTTCCTATCTCTAGGATCTTTTCAGAGGAAAACTCAGGTCTGCAAAGCTCTGTCATCCATGCTACCATATAGGGCTGAGAAATGGTTTGTTGCAGACCGATAGGTAGTGGATGATCCCTATACGCCTGAGAAAGAAAATCCTCAGGGATGAAACGATGACGAGGCACTTTAGCTATGCTTTGGAGAACTGCTTGAGAAGTGATCTTTCGAGGAATAATCTGTTTTTGAAGCATTTCTCTTCTCTGTTGAGAGTATTCTTTTTCGGAAAACATTTTTGGCTTAGATTTTTAGCTTAGGAAGAAAAGAGTGTTTTGATGTGTGTACTTGTCAAGAGGATTATCACAAATGTCTATTGGTTTGATAATTATCGCAAAAAAATGATTCTTTCCATCTTACTTTTTCTATAAAATGAAGTTTACATAAAAAGAAAGCCAAGATACTTTGGCTAAGGTAATGTCTCAAGCTACTCAGTCAATCACTAACCCTCGCCAAGCGAACGGAAATCGGAAAACCACCGAAACCAATATCCAGATGGAAATCAATTTAGATGGCAACGGAAAATATCATTTTGACACTCCAATTCCCTTTTTGGAACACATGCTAAGTCACATTAGTAAACACGGATTGATTGACATGAATTTAAAGCTTAAAGGAGACATTGGAATTGACTGCCATCACTCTGTAGAAGATACAGCGGTTGTTTTTGGTGGACTTCTCAAGGAGGCGATTGGGGACAAGAAAGGAATTTTTCGTTATGGTCACTTTACCCTTCCAATGGATGAAGTATTAACAACCGTTGCAGTGGATCTAGGAGGGAGGTTTGCTTTTGTCTATCAAGGTCCCGAAAAGATCAAGGAAGGGAAGTTTGGAATTTATGACGCAGAGCTAAGCCTAGAGTTTCTGCAAAAATTTGCGATGAACGCTTCTATGAACCTACACATAAACATACACCACGGAGACAATCGCCATCACCTTCATGAATCCATCTTCAAGTCTCTGGGAAAAGCTCTCAGAGGAGCCATGACGAGAGACCCACGTCTGGAAGGAGATATACCCTCTACCAAAGGAACCCTAGCCTAGTCTTCCTACTACACCTACCCCGTAATTCTCCCAGAGAGACACCTCTCTGGGAGGCAGAAAATACTATCGCACTATCGCTAAAAAGACCATTACAGCCTAGTTTTAGGGTTAGGACTTAGATTCTCTGGAAGCATAGAACATCAACATCAGTGATTCTGATATTTTGTCTGTTTGCTCGCGGCTAAGATTATCATATATCCCATCCGCTAGTTTACGTTGGACTTCTTGAATCTTGGAAGCTCTTTCTGGGCTTTCCGCAGATTTCACTAACTCCTTGACGTGGGAATGTTCTGCCTTTTTGGCACCTTCCGCTGATATTTCCACACTATCCGATTTGGAAACAGAACCGTAGCGGACTGTGGAAGCATTGGTTTGGGGACGCTGTTGGCTTGGCCGAATCCCTCCTGCTGCATCTATCATCATAATTATATAATCCTCCGTTTTTAGTATCGGTCAGAGTATGAATTTCCCTGAAGTATTTTTTTTGCAAGTTTTTTTCTTATCAAAAATATAATGTAAATGCTTAAAACCACTCGGTTTTGGGCTATTCCTATCAAGATACATCTCTTTTTTCCTTTTGAGGAGGTGAAATAACCACTGTAAACTCGCCCTTCCGAACGATATTTTTTAGCTTTGATTCCGTACATATCTCTTGAGATGAGTCCTTCGCTTGGATCAGAATAAATTCTTCATAAAACTTGCTGATCTCACGAGCAATAAAAATATCTCTATTAGGGAAAATTCCACGAATTTCGTCCAGAAGGCTTTGGATTCGATGCACAGATTCATAAATTACGATTACACCTGAAAAAAGATGATATTCCTCCAGAGATTTTTTCCTTTTGCTTTTTTTCGGGCTTAAAAAACCCGTAAAGAGAGCAGGGTTTGTTTTCCAGCCACAGACGGATAAAGCAGCAGCAAGGGATGATGGACCTGGTATTGGGATAATGCAATCGAAGTGATTCTCTCGAGCTTTTCGTACTAAATCCGAAGCAGGATCTGAAAGACCAGGTGTTCCTGCTTCACTTACAAGGGCAATACTTTTGCCTTGTTTCAGATTCTGGAGAGCCCAAGAAATATCGCTTTCTTTTTGGTGTTGACGATAGGATTTTAAGCGAGTTTTTATCTCAAAGTGTTTCAGTAGCTTGATGGTGGTACGAGTATCTTCGCTTAAAACATAGTCTACAGCCTTTAGAACAGATATAGCACGAAAGGTAATATCGTCAAGATTGCCTATAGGAGTTGCAACAATATAAAGAACAGCTTCATTGTGATTTGGATCTGGATTGGAAAGAGATGTTTTTTTGCCTTTGGATTCCTCCTTTAATTTCATAAATTGACACATGGAGAATCATCAGGGCATGTAGAGGGATCGGAAGAAAAGCATTGGCTAACCTCACTGCTTGGAAAAGATTCAAATCCTCCTCTTAGATAAGCCCTAATCTTGAAAAAGTAGAGCCTGCAGCTATAAAAAGGCTCTGGGACAGGGGGAGCCTTTCGGTAGTATATGAGCTGAGTAATAGGAGAAGAGGTATCTATAGGATCGTTAGCATGCAAAAAGTCTGGTGAAATCCCTCTACTCAGATAACGGTTGTTTCCTCTGTTTGGAGAGCCTGCCAATAGGCTCTCTAAAGAAGTCGGAACTCGAGAAATATACAGATTGTATCCCAAAAAATCTGATTCTTGATTCGTAACAAAATACTGAAGTCGAAAACTCTCTCTCCCCTCAGCGTCAGAAAAAACACTTAGATTCAAAATGGACGGGGCAGAAGCTGGGGGGTAAACGATAGGAACAGGAATGGCAAGCACATTCGTGTTCAACCCGCAAAAATTGATGCCGCACAACACAAGAGGAAGACAAGCTATAGAACAAAGTCTCAGCACTTCATTTTTATCTCATAGCTTCTTCTTCCCCCTCAAATATGGGAAAAAGATTCATGAGTTCAGTGATCTGGAGTAGCTTTGTGACGGAAGGAGGAAGGCAGCAAAGGATCAACTTCCTTTCTTCCCGTTCTAAAGAGCGGTGAACTGTCACCAAAGCACCAAGTGCCGAAGAAGACATATATTTTACTTTACTCAAGTTTAAGACAAGATTTTTCTTTTTGTGCTCTTTTTGAATTTGAGCCAAAGAAAGCTCTAATTCGGTAGCAAGATAAACATCGATATGACCGGCAACCCCAATGAGAAGATTTTCCTTTTCTTTTTTAAGAATCTCTATCATAACATGCCTTAAAATACCCCCTCTTCAACTACTTTGTACAAGAGTATAAATCGTGTGAAAAAGTCAAGTATTTTTTAATATAAGGTATCAAAATCAAATCCAAATTGGCTAAATTAAAAATGGTTATATTTTTGTAGCATTTTGTAGCACTAGAGACTGTCACAAAAGATGTGTGCAAAATGGAAGGATGCTCGTGAGGTCTACTCTTGTCCTAATCTGAGATTGATTTAGCAGTAGTTGAAGAGAGAAACCTTCTCAAGAAAGCGACTCCTGCGTAAATGAGGGGAGTATCAGCAAGTGCAAGAGCACATTTACATATATATACTGTAATCATAATTTGAATTATGCTGGTAGAGCCATCGGATGAGAACCATGGAAGATTCCAATAAAAGTGTAGGAAGATTCCATTTACGATAATTGTATCCACCAACTGAGAGACAAAGGTAGAGGCATTATTTCTCAGCCAAAGAAATCGTCCCTTTGTTAGGCGTCGCCAAAAGTGAAACATATAGTTATCCAAGAGTTGAGATACCATAAAAGCTGTCATAGAAGCACAGAGAAGAATCCACGGGGCATCAAAAGTAAAGGAAAAAGCTGCCTGAGCTGCCTGAGCATCTGCTCCAAGGATCTCACCCTCTTGATTTTTGATCTGCCTGTCTGGATGAAAAAAGGCTGCTTTGTCCTTCTGGACTTGCCATGAGGGAGCTGGAGGTAGATTTTTCCCAAGACTAAGCACAAGAAACATCAATATAGAGCAAGAAAAAGCAATCACTGCCATAAAGTCAGCACGACTTTTCCCCCAAATTTCTGAGACAATATCCGTTAGCAAAAATGTAAATGGATAGGTAAGTATCCCAGTCGTTAAAACTATAGAGCCTCCCCAAAAGCTTTCCCAAACAGAGCCGTGAGAGAGTAAAAAAAGTTTTGTTCCGATAATATTGGTTAGTACTAAAACCCCTACGAATAAAGAAGCCAAGAAAACATAGGAAGCCTCAGAGCGACTCATACTTGATGGTAAGGAAACGGAGCTCATAATCCACCAGACAAAGGATCAGTGCAGAGAGAACTGGAACGATCACTTGAGAGGTACAAAGAATGAAAACAAACACCTGCATTCACAATAAATACATCTGAAATGTCAACAAAAAAAACCATTCAATTAGGAAAAGTAGCGAAAAATCGGGAGTTTTAGCCAATATTTACTAAAAAGATGAGTCGCTACTAGTAGATATTAGCTATCGTCCTAGTGAATATCTACTAAAAACAGGCGAAAACGCCTATAAATGGAAGCAAGCCTGCTGAAGCGGGATTATTGATATTATAAGTAAGTAGTCATGGCTTAGCTCACATAAAAAACGCCGAAAAAACAGGGAATCCCTACATATCCCAAAGACCGCCACACAGACGTGGCGGAACCGCGGGGAGAGTCACA
>JABABJ010000023.1 GCA_014238275.1 Leptospirales bacterium
ATGTTCCGCCACATCCGTGTGGCGGTATTTGGGATATGCAGGGATTCCCTGTTTTTTCGGCGGGTTTCCTAAAGGCAAGCCTGCTACTTACTTATAATATCAAGAATCCCGCTTCAGCAGGCTTGCTTCCATGTATAGACCCGCCTATTATTAGTAAATATTAACTAAGACGATAGCTAATACCTACTACTAGCGACTCATCTTTTTAGTAAATACTAGCTAAAACTCCCTGTTTTTTCGGCGGGTTTCCTAAAAGCAAGCCTACTACTTACTTATACTAACAAGAGTCACGCCTACCTGTGGCTTGCTTCCATCTACAGGCGTTTCCGCCCCATTTTAGTAGATATTCACTAAGACGATAGCTAATACTTACTAGTAATGACTCACCATTTTAGTAAATACTAGCTAAAACTCCCTGTTTTTTCGGCGGTTTATAAAACTTCAACTGTATCGTTCAGAGTTTATTCATCTTTATCATCAAGTCAGACTGCATACTTCATTAAGATTGGACTTCTCATTTAGTCTTTCTTAACATGGTTTTTTGAAATCCATTGCACTGCATCATGGTAAGAATTTCCATCTTTATAGCCGTTGATCAAATGAAGATCATACGCCTTGGTCCGACTCCGAGAAAATATTGCTTGGAGTTCACCTATGCCTCCTTGTCTCCTAAATTCCGGCAAAAATCGATAGGCTGTTCTTGCCACATAAACACATGAATGTTTAGACTTCTCTTGGCATTTTTCTAGCTCTTGACGGAGTCGATTCGTTGATAGATCTCTCCTGAGATCATCCATTAGTTTCCTTTCTGGAGACCGAGAGGCTTTCAGTACATCTTTTCTGATCCAGATCCCCTCTACTACTTTTTTCCCTCCCGTAAAACCATATTTAGAAAAATTTTCTTTAACTGGCTGATACAAATCCCTAAAACGAGCATCTGCAAATAGAGAAGGTTCCAATACAAAAGACAGATAGCCATGACTTTCCATCATATCAGGAGCGGAATAATCAAAAAAATAATCAAGAAATATAGGTGCTTTTCCCCGGAACTTTGTCGTGATTTTTGAACCAAGACAAGCGAAATCAAGAATATTGAATTGCTTGTGCCAACTCATCACTCCCAAATCTTGGTTGGCAGCAGTAGGGCGAAAAATCTGCTCCTGTTCAGTGAGACGAGCAAAATCCTTTCGTACTCTGTCAAAAGAAGAAGCAGGGCAACATAAATCATAGGGTTGTTTCATAAAAGAAAGAGAAACAATAAACACTACGAATAAAAGAATCATTCGTGCTACACAGGATTTCTTTTTTTGTAGATAACGATTCCTGTCAAAATAATAGCAAATTAAAGCTAGAGCCAGTACTGCAAACACAGCCAAATGAGTATTGGCTCTAGGGCGATCCAATCGTGTGAGACCAAAGAAAAAGGGATGAAAAAACGCTGTAAGAGAAAGACTCCCTAAAAACCCACATAAAAGAAATACTTCCTTTTTTCGATGCAAAACAAAGACACTGAGCAAGAAAGGAAATAAAATATAGGCAAAATTCCTGTAAAAAATATTATGTGTCGATCCTAGTGACTCTAAAAGATAGTTTCTTTCCAGTGCTAGAAAACTATACAATCGCTTAGTTACAGAGATTCCTTGAGCAAGGCTTGTATGAGGAAAAAGCTCTCCAAAATAGAGATATCTCCATAGATGAAACATAGACCACAAGACCAATACAACAAGTGAAAAGTATAGACCTCGAAGTTCTCGGAACTGAACGAACCAAAAGATACTGAATACACCGAGAAGAGGAGCTATGTGCCAGACGCTTTCGATCCTAGAAATGGTCGCAAGAAAAAGCAAAGGTGCCAATGAATAAATGATTTTCTTATACTTTACAAAGAGAAATAACATAAGGACAGAGGAAATAAAAAGAACGTGAGTTATAGCATTTTCCATACCTGAACCGTGCCATTCCAAGAAGGTGTTGAGACGAGATAGGAGAAAGGCAGAAAGTATAGTGAGAATGACTGCTTTGATTCGATTGCCCTGAAAAAAATGGATAAAAAGAGCCCCTAAAAGAAAAGTAGAAATGATGGTTTGCCAATGTCCGTATATATCATAGTGCATCTTGTTGTTGAGCAAATAGAGCAATGTATATAGAAAGAATTGAACTGGTGCAGAATGACCTTCGATACGATCCCCTGATGGATTTACTCCTATAAAACCATAATCTACCCAATTCTTGGAATGACTAAGAGTAATAATCCCGTCATCTCGAGATTGATAAAACTCCTTATCAATTCCAGAATAACCCCAATAGAACAAAAGAAGAAAAACCAAGCCACCAATAAGAGACTGCAATAGAACATATCGATATGCAAAAATACTGCTTTTCATCTGTTTAAAATTCATATTTCAGATGTGGGAAAGATTGAGATGGGAATATGAAAAAGGTTTGCTTTGCTTTTTTTCAGTTCAGTCCAAGCCTCTTCAAACATGGACAGATCTCTTTCTTGTGTGTTTTTTCGTATGATTTTTCCTGCAGGACGATTGACAAGCAGAAAGGGAGCCCACCTGTCCTTCCGTCCCTTCCTTATAATATTGCCATCAAGAATTTCTTGGGAAAACACTCCACCTGCTTCAGTTTTGTAGGGAGTACTCAAAAAAGGTTCGAGAAGGCAAAAGATTTCACTACAGCTTGCATGAGGCAAACAGTCACATAAAAGGAAGGTTCCTCTTGCAAAATGAAGTCCTGAACGAATGCATTGACCAGTTCCAAAGGGAGTATAGTGACGGATCATTTGGAATCCATTCTCTTCTGCAAGAAGATCATATTCTTTCCATACGGGAAGTGCATCATGAATACCATCAAAGACTAGGAGAATCTCAATGACAGGAAGGAGATCAGCTGATTTAGCGAAGCGTATCCATTCTAGTATTCTCTTATGTTTCCGATTTTCTTCTAAAATGGGAAGGATGATACTGAGCTTTTTTTTACTACTTCTTTGGCAAGGCTTATCAAAAATAGCAAGGTTGATTTTACCCGACTTACTCTTAGGAAACTTGCCATAGGAAGAGTTTGCTTTGGAGAGGGGACCAAAGAATCGAAGTTCCATACCCAAACCGCTTCCAATATTAGAAATTACTTTACGGCTCCATTTGAAAGATGAATTGCCCGAACCCTTGTCAAGCTCTAGCACAGCAAGTCCTCCTTCAGCAATAAGGCCAAACAGAGAGATGAAACCATGGACATCTCGTGGAATATTTTCGCCAGAGCAATAAACTGCATCAAATCCAAAGTCTGGCTTCTTGGTTATATCAGACAAATGTATATGATCCAAAGGAAGAGCAGAACAAACTCGTTCCTTCCATTTGGGAGATGATCCAATGTTTTTCGTCCAAGAAGGAGTGATTTTTTGAATCAACTGAGTAAATCCTTCTCCTCCTTGAAACATAAGAGACAGAAAAGAAAAAGGTAATTGATGAGACAAGTTTAATTTTCAGCTAAGAGCTCAAAACTGTCTGGTTTTTGAATTCTTCTATATTTCAGGATTTCGATGAAATGGATAGGAAAAAAGGATTCTAAAAGGAGTAAACTTACCGAACATAGGGATATCATTTGTGTAACTCCTCCACGAGCTCTGGAGTTTTGACTCCAGAGCTCTTTTTTTTACAGCATAGCCTTCATTTGTTCTTCTTTCAAAGAGGGTGACTAGGAGTGATGACAAGTTCTCAGCATATAAAAAATTCAATATTTCCATAAATCTATAGATTTAAGCCTTGACATCCTAAGGCAAGTATTGGGGCATGGAAGAGTTGGTTAATCGGAAGGTATATTTTGATTATTGGAGTTCCTAAAGAAACTGTCAAAGGGGAGAGGCGAGTTGCCTTAGTTCCCGAATCTATATCTCGTCTCATATCAAAAGGACATAAAGTTATAGTGGAATCTGGTGCTGGGATGGAGGCTGGGTTCTTGGATAAGGAATATAAAAAAAGCGGTGCCTTGCTTTCTAAGGGGTTTTCTTCACTATACGATCGTGCACAAGTCATCCTCAAGGTACAAAAACCGATCTTTATTGCCGGCAAAAAAAATGAGCTGAGTCGAATCCGTCATGGAAGCCTTTTAATTGGTTTTTTCTGGCCCCATCTGTATCCTTCCCTTGTCCAACAGGCACGGCGTGCCCGTATTCATGTTTTTGCGATGGATGCAATCCCTAGAATTAGTAGAGCACAACGGATGGATGCATTGAGTTCTCAAACCAATTTAGCAGGCTATAAAGCAGCTATTGTCGCAGCTGAAAATCTTAGTATGATTCTTCCCATGATGATGACAGCTGCAGGAACCATTACTCCTGCGAAAGTATTGATTCTTGGGGCTGGAGTAGCTGGACTTCAGGCAATTGCGACCTCTCGTCGTCTTGGGGCAGTTGTTGAAGTTTCGGATGTGAGACCTGCTGTTAAGGAACAAGTAGAAAGCCTAGGAGCCCGCTATATTGATCCACCTAAGGGTGCTGGAGAAGGAAAAGGTGGTTATGCAAAGCAGGCGGGAAAGGATTTCCTTCTCCGTCAACAAAAGATATTACAAAAACATGCGGAAGATTCTGATGTGGTAATCACAACTGCTCTTGTCCCTGGAAAGAAGGCTCCTCGTCTCCTCTCGAAAAAAATGATAGAAGGAATGCGTCCGGGTTCTGTAGTCGTGGATATGGCGGCAGAACAGGGAGGGAACTGTGAGCTCACAAAGCCAGGGAAAACAGTAGTGCATCGAGGAGTAAAAATTATCGGTCTAGTGAATATTCCTTCAGAACTTTCTCGTGATGCAAGTATTCTGTATTCACGAAACATCACAGCTGTAATAGAGCTCATTACAGGAAAAAATGGTAATCTTTCACTAGACCTAGACGATGAAATTATCAAAGAAGCTTTGGTTGTAAAGAGCGATATTGGAAAAAAATAACCGAGAGAAAAGTCAAGAGAAATACAAGGAGGAAAGAAATGGAGTTTTTATCGAATTTAGGAATTGGGGTTTTAGCGGTCTTTCTGGGCTATGAGTTGATTAGTAGGGTTTCACCTACGCTTCATACACCTCTAATGTCTGGAAGTAATGCTATTTCAGGAATTACGATGGTAGGGGCGATTGTTTGTACAGGGGATTCTTCTTTTGGGCTTATCAGCTTTCTTGGATTTAACTGGGGTCTGAGTAGTGTTCTTGGCTTTTTTGCTCTCATCTTTGCGACTATCAATGTTGTGGGAGGATTTTTAGTAACAGATCGAATGCATCGTATGTTTCTAAAAAAAAAGTCATCTGATCCATGATCCACTATTTTCAGAATTTTCTTTATCTACTTGCGGCTGTTTTCTTTATCGTTGGGATCAAGCGTCTTTCAGCAGTTCGTACGGCACGCCATGGGAATTTTTTAGCCTCTTTTGGTATGTTCCTTGCGGTTTTCTCTTCTCTCCTGAGTCGACTAGACTATGAGCTCATCCTAAGTGGTATACTCATTGGTTCTTCTATAGGTATCTTTTTTGCCCGAAAAGTAAAGATGACTGCAATGCCTCAAGCAGTGGCTATTCTCAATGGTTTTGGAGGTATCTCTTCCCTTCTTGTAGCAAGTGCAGAATTTTTGCGTAATCCAAGGGTGGAGCTGGATACCTCAATTTCTGTAGGGATTTCTGTCTTGATTGGAGGAATCACATTTACTGGTTCTCTCATTGCTTTTGGCAAGCTCCAAGGAATCGTTCGCGAAAGAAGTGTTATTTTCCCTGGTCAACATATCTTAAATGTCATCTTCTTTTTTATATCTATTTGCCTTATAGGTCTGATCTGCTTAGATTATAAAGAGATGGAGGCTCTCTTTGGCTTCTTTGGGCTTGGGCTTGGGCAAGAAGCACTTCCAGCAAATCAGATCATCTTAACTCTTATTATATTTTCCCTTATTTTGGGGATTTTGAGTGTGATTCCTATTGGAGGAGCTGATATGCCTGTGGTCATTTCACTTTTGAACTCTTATTCTGGAATTGCTGCTGCAATGACTGGCTTTGCTTTGAATAACCATATTCTCATTATTACAGGAGCTCTTGTGGGGGCTTCAGGAATGATACTTACCCGTATTATGTGCGTAAGTATGAACCGTTCTCTTATGAATGTTTTGCTCGGAGGATTTGGAACAAAGAGCCAGAAGAGCTCTTCCGATGCAAAAGAAATTGTGATCAAGCAGATTAGTTCAGAAGAAGCCTCAATGATGTTTGATACTGCAAATTCCGTTGTAATAGTTCCTGGTTATGGTATGGCAGTGGCTCAAGCACAGCATTCTGTAAGGGATCTTTCGGAGTTTTTAGAAAAAAAAGGATCTAGTGTCAAGTTCGCGATTCATCCCGTGGCTGGAAGAATGCCAGGCCACATGAACGTTCTTTTAGCCGAAGCAAATATTCCTTATACTCAATTATATGAAATGGATGCTATTAATGATGAATTTCCAAACGTAGATATTGCTTTAGTGATTGGAGCAAATGATGTGACCAATCCAGCCGCACGAAATGATACCAGTAGTCCTATTTATGGAATGCCAATCTTGAATGTCGACAAAGCTCGTTCTGTAATTGTTATCAAAAGGAGCCTCAATCACGGTTATGCTGGTATTGATAACGAGCTCTATGGTCACGATAACTGCCTGATGTATCTTGGAGACGCGAAAGAGGCTGTCTCAAAGCTTGTCTCTGAGCTTAAGATCTATGCCTAGCAGCAGCATTATCGAGCTAATTGGAAATACTCCTCTCATTCAAATTCCCTATCCATCAAATCAAGATGTCTTTGTCTATGCAAAGGCAGAATACTTGAATCCTGGAGGTTCTGTCAAAGATCGTGCTGTAAGGGCTATACTCAAAGATGCTCTTGACAAGGGACTTTTGACCGAGAAACGACTCATTGATGCGACCAGTGGTAATACAGGAATTGCTTATGCAATGCTTGGGGCAGAGCTAGGGATTCCTATTGAGCTTGCACTTCCTGAAAATGCTTCAGAGGAGCGTAAGAAGATACTCTCTCTCTATGGTGCAAAAATCCATTATACAAGCCGAATGGAAGGGACAGACGGTGCACAGCGTTTTGTATCTGAGCTGGTTCAAAAATATCCTCAAGAATACTATTATCCCGATCAGTACAACAACCAAAATAACTGGAAAGCACATTTGGAAACAACAGGTCCGGAAATATGGGAACAGACAGAGGGAAAGATTACACATTTTTGCACTGGGATTGGAACTAGTGGTACTTTTATGGGGACATCTCGTTTCCTCAAGCCTAAAGGAGTCTCATGCGTTCAAATTCTGCCAGATCATCCCCTTCATGGCCTAGAGGGATGGAAACATTTGGAAACAGCGGTTGTTCCTGGAATTTATGATCCTCAACTTGCAGATCAAAGTATGGAAGTTTCAACTGAAAAGGCTTACTCTTACGCTATTGCGGCTTCTTGTTATCTTGGCCTCCTTCTAAGTCCAAGCTCTGCTGCGAATCTTGAGGCCTCTTTAAGGCTTGCTTCTGAGCTAAGCCAAGGAATTGTGGTAACAGTCTTCCCTGACAATGCCTTGAAGTACTTAAACGAAGAATTTTGGACAAATCGTGATTACCATATCCCAAACCCATTTACTTGAGATGCAGCAACATGGGAAGGAAGCCTATCCTGAAGAATGTTGCGGAGCACTTCTCGGAAAAGTAGAATCTTCTGGAGCGAAAACCTCCTTACAAACGGTTCGTATAGAGAACAACTGGCCTGAGGGAGAACAAGGAACTAAGCATCGCCGCTTTGCTGTTACCGCAGAAGATTACCTCCTCTTAGAAAAAAAGGCAAAGGATGAAAAGCTAACTCTTCTTGGATTTTATCACACTCATCCCGATCATCCTGCAAAGCCGAGTCAGACAGATCTTTCTTATGCCTGGCCATTTTTCAGTTATATCATCCTTTCTATAAAAAAAGGGAATCCAGACCAAATCTTCTCTTATGAGCTTTCTTCTGGTGAAGAAAAGAGCTTTATCGAAGAGAAGATGGATATATCCTAAGGATTTGTCTGTTATGAAAGAAGAATCTCGAATTATACCCAAAGAAAAGTTATAGGTATTTTTTGAGGATAGTATTTTTTTGTATAGAAGAGTTATCCAAAATAGATTGAGCTTTAGTTATTTCTGCTTCTAATTCTAATCAAACCTC